>NZ_JBSGDA010000030.1:0-74720 GCF_053602135.1 Nocardia sp. NPDC004573 | reverse complement strand
GAGCCTCGAAGAACCTCGCCCTCAACTCCTCAGAAACCACGATCCCCACAACTCCCTGAAATCCAGGGTGTTGCGGGGATCGCTAGAACCCGCCCTGTGCTCCGGGCCGTTCGTAGTAGCGGGGACAGGATTTGAACCTGCGACCTCTGGGTTATGAGCCCAGCGAGCTACCGAGCTGCTCCACCCCGCGTCGGTATGCACAACACTACACAGGTGGGCGCGAAGTACCGAATCGCGCAGGTGAGAGGGCGTGTGGCGGGTGCAACGAGCCTGAGCAATCTTCTGCGCGCGAGTGGAACCGAACGCGCCACCGCCGCGTCCAATCCTGTGACAAGAAGTATCCGGGGCGGATTCGAGACGAGGAGTTGAGTTGACGGTGAACGTGTCGGCGGTGGCACAGCCCGAGGTGGGGAGAGCGCATCCACGGATCCGAGCGATGCTGATGATCGGTGTGGTCTGCTGCGGCGCGCTGTCGGTCGCGGCGTGTGGCGGTGGGTCGGGGGCGAAGGACCCGGCTCATCCGAGCCCGGTGCCGCTGCCCGAGCCGACCTCCAACAGCCAAGGCGTGGCCAGTGCGAACCTCGGCCATCTGTGGCCTTTGACGGTCGAAAACGGCACGATCGAATGCCGCGCGGGCGAACTCGCGGTGTTCGTCGCTCCGGACGGGAAGCCGTACGCCCTCAACGACAAAGCGGAACAGTCGGGGCTGGCGAGCATCGAACCCCTGCGCGCGAACGGCGCCGGGGGCGACAAGATCAGTCTCGGTGCCCTGCGCAGCCGCACGCTACAGCTGTGCGAGTTCACCGGTTAGGGACGACTGGTGTCGTTGCGCGGATGATCCTGCCGCCACCGAACCGGCGGCTCAGCCGAATTCGATGCCCTGGGCGAGGGGGAGTTCGGTGGAGTAGTTGACGGTGTTGGTGGCCCGGCGCATGTAGGCCTTCCAGGAGTCGGAGCCGGATTCGCGTCCGCCGCCGGTTTGCTTCTCGCCGCCGAAGGCGCCGCCGATCTCGGCGCCGGAGGTGCCGATGTTGACGTTGGCGATGCCGCAGTCGGATCCGTCGGCGGCGAGGAATCGTTCGGCCTCGCGCTGGTCGGTGGTGAAGATCGAGGACGAAAGACCCTGCGGCACTTCGTTGTGCAGGATGATCGCGCGATCGAAGTCGTCGTAGGTGAGCACGTAGAGGATCGGCGCGAAGGTCTCTTCCCGCACCACCGCGGTCTGGGCCGGCATCCGCACGAGGGCGGGCCGCACGTAGTAGGCGTCGTCGCCGAATCCGTCGACTCGCTCACCGCCGCAGACCAGTTCGCCGCCGTCGCTGACCGCCTTGTCCAGCGCCGCACGCATCGCGGTGTGCGCCTTGCCGTCGATCAGCGGCCCGACCAGCACCCCGTCGTCGAACGGATTGCCGACGCGCAGCTGCCGGTATGCCCGCTCGAGCCGGTCCAGCAGCGGGCCGGCCACGTCGCGGTGCACGATCAGCCGCCGCAGCGTGGTGCACCGCTGACCGGCCGTGCCCGCCGCCGCGAACACGATGGCCCGCGCCGCGAGGTCTAGGTCGGCGGACGCGGTGACGATCGCGCCGTTGTTGCCACCCAGTTCCAGCAGGCAGCGCCCGAGCCGCTCGGCCACCCGCGGCGCCACCAGTCGGCCCATCCGCACCGAGCCGGTCGCGCTCACCAGCGGCACTCGCTCGTCGTCGACGAGGCGGGCGCCTACGTCGCTCGCGCCGAGGATCAGTTGATGGATCTCCGGATCGGCTCCTGCCTCGGCGGCCGCACGCCGCAGCAGCGTGTGGCAGGCGACGGCCGTCAGCGGCGTGGTCTCCGACGGCTTCCACACCACGGTGTCGCCGCAGACCAGCGCGATCGCCGTGTTCCATGCCCAGACCGCGACCGGGAAGTTGAACGCCGAGATGACCCCGACCACGCCGAGCGGATGCCAGGTCTCCATCAACCGGTGGCCCGGACGCTCGGAGGGCATGGTGCAGCCGTACAGCTGCCGGGACAGACCGACGGCGAATTCGCAGATGTCGATCATCTCCTGCACTTCACCCGCGGCTTCGGCGGGGATCTTGCCCGCCTCCAGCGTCACCAGCTCGGCCAGGTCGCTCTTGTGCTCGGTGAGCAGCTGCCCCAGCCTGCGCACCGCCCCGGCCCGGACCGGAGCCGGCACACCGCGCCAGGCGTGGAAGGCGGCCGCGGCCCGGCCGATCGCGGCGTCGACCTCCGGCAGCGAGGTCGACCGCAGGGTGGTCAGCTGACCGCCGGTGATCGGCGTGCGCGCGGACAGGTCGCCGGATTCGACAGGCGGCGCACCGAATCGGCGCAGTACCGCCTCGGCGCGGGCAGCGAGTTGCCGGGTGGCCCGGTCGTCGAGTACCTCGGTCATGTGTTGTTCCGCCGTACCTTTCGGCCGCGTCGCGGCGTGTCTGTCCCACATAGCGGGAGGGTGGAGGTCAGGTTTCGGACACGAGGCGGGCTGCCTGAGTTAGCCTTCGCTGATGGCGGATACACCGGCAAGACCCGTACTCGATGACATCGATCGCCTGCTGATTCGTGAACTGATGGCCGATGGACGGGCCACCCTGTCGAACCTGGCCGAGAAGGCGAGTCTGTCGGTGTCCGCGGTGCAGTCCCGGGTCCGCCGATTGGAGGCGCGCGGTGTGATCCGCGGGTACACCGCGCACGTGGATCCCGAAGCGCTCGGTCAACTGCTGTCGGCATTCGTCGCGATCACTCCTCTCGACCCGTCGCAACCCGATGACGCCCCCGCCGTGCTGCAGCACATCCCCGGCATCGAGGCGTGCCACTCGGTAGCCGGCGAGGAGAGCTACATCCTGCTGGTGCGGGTGGCGTCCCCGCGGCACCTCGAGCAGTTGCTCCAGGAGATCAGAGCCACCGCCAACGTGCGTACCCGGAGCACCATCATCTTGCAGACATTCTATGACAGGTAGCGATTGTGTGTAATTAATACGCTTTGTTGTAGAGGTTCCGTAAATTTTTACGTACCCTCAGGGCGTGACCATCGAACTGGAACGCACCCGCCCGGCGGTCACCCCCGCCGCCCGGGTCCATGAGATCTTGTCGGCGAGCATCCTGGCCGACGGCTTCGACCTGGTTCTCGACCTCAACCGCTCCCGTGGCTGCCGCCTCGTCGACGAACGCGACGGCAGCTCCTACCTCGATATGTTCGGCTTCTTCGCCTCCAACGCGCTGGGCATGAACCATCCCGCCCTCGCCGAGGACACTCCGTTCCGGGCCGAACTCGTCTCCGCGGCACTGAACAAGCCGAGCAACTCCGATATCTACACCGTCGAGATGGCCCGTTTCGTCGAGACGTTCGTCCGGGTGCTCGGCGATCCACGGCTACCGCACCTGTTCTTCATCGACGGCGGCGCCCTCGCGGTGGAGAACGCCCTCAAGATCGCGTTCGACTGGAAGAGCAGGCACAACGAATCCCACGGCCGCCCACCGGAACTGGGCGCCAAGGTGCTGCACCTGACCGGCGCGTTCCACGGCCGCACCGGTTACACCATGTCGCTCACCAACACCGATCCGGTGAAGACCGCGCGTTTCCCGAAGTTCGACTGGCCCCGGATCAAATCGCCCTACGTCACCGACGCGTTCGACGTCGAGGATGCGGAGGCCTGCGCGCTGGCCCAGGCACGCCGTGCGTTCGAGGACAACCCGCACGACATAGCGTGTTTCATCGCCGAGCCGATCCAGGGCGAGGGCGGTGACCGGCATCTGCGTCCGCAGTTCCTGCAGGCCGCGCAACGACTGTGTCACGAGCACGACGCGCTGTTCGTGCTGGACGAGGTGCAGACCGGGGTCGGCATGACCGGAACTGCCTGGGCCTACCAGCAACTCGGTTTGGCGCCGGACGTCGTCGCGTTCGGCAAGCGCACCCAGGTGTGCGGCGTCATGGCGGGCGGCCGCGTGGACGAGGTGCCCGACAACGTATTCACGGTCAGCTCCCGGCTCAACTCGACCTGGGGCGGCAACCTCGCCGACATGGTGCGCAGCCGGCGCATCCTGGAGGTGCTCGAGCGCGACGAGCTGATCGAACGGTCCCGTCCGCTCGGCGCGCACCTGCTCGAACGGCTCGGCGCGCTCGCCGCCCGGCATGCCGACGTCAGCGAGCCGCGCGGACGCGGCTTGATGTGCGCGATCACGCTGTCGTCGTCCCGGCTGCGCGACGAGGTGCTCACCGCGCTGCGCGAGCGGGAGCGCGTACTGATTCTCGGCACCGGCGAGCGGGGCATCCGATTCCGTCCGCCGCTGACGGTCACCGGCGCCGAACTGGACGAGGCCGTCGACGCGCTGGATCGCGTCCTGGCCGGCATCGAATAGCGCGCCGGGAGGAGATCTGGGCATTCCGGTGTCCCGCGGCGCGGGTTACGCCGGAATCCCGGATTCACCTCCTAGGCTTCGCACCTATGTCCTCTTGTGGTCACCGCGCTCCGACAAGGTGCAACGCGTGAACCGACAGCGGATCTACCGGCGCCGCGCCCTCCACCTCCTCGCTGCGCTGACGCTCTCGGCCGGTTGCGCGGCCGGTGACGCGGGCATGGTGGGCACCGAGCACAGCTCGGCCGTCCCGGCCACGGTGGCCGCCGCTCCCAGCGCCGACCCGCTCCCGCCGCACATGTCCGATCCGCTGCCGGGGATGCCGCTGCCCCTCTCGCCGACCGACGTGTACGCGGCGAATCGAGTACTCAGCCCGGCGGTGGCCGACCACCGCTCGCTGGTCTACGTGCCCAACAGTCGGTCGAACACGGTCTCGGTGATCGATCCGGACGCATTCCGGGTGATCGACACCTTTCCGGCCGGCGGCTCGGAACCGCAGCATGTCGTGCCGTCCTACGACATGCAGACGCTCTACGTGACCAACGACCTGCCGCTGGGCGGAGGCAGCCTGCTGCCGATCGATCCCAGGACGGGCAAGCCGGGCGCACCCTTGCCCGTGCGCGATCCCTACAACATGTACTACACGCCGGACGGCCGGTACGCGCTCGTCGTCGCGGAGGCGGACAAGTCGCTGGACTTCTACGATCCACGGACCTGGCAGAAGATGCACGCCATGGCGGTGCCGGATTGCGCGGGGGTCGATCACATGGACTTCACCGCCGACGGCAGGCTCGCGCTGGCATCGTGCGAATTCGTCGGCCGGATGTTGGTTTTCGACGTGGCCGAGCGCGAAGTCGTCAAGATGGTCGACTTGCCCGGCGGCCGCTCGGGCAAGCCCCAGGACGTGAAGCTGTCCCCGGACGGGCACACCTTCTTCATCGCCGACATGACCGCCGACGGCGTCTACCTCGTCGACGCGCACACCTTCGACCTCATCGGGTTCGTGCCGACCGGCAAGGGGACCCACGGGCTCTACGTCACCCGCGATTCCGCGCAGCTGCTCATCACCAACCGGCACGAAGGCAGCATCTCGGTGTGGGATTTCGCGGCGAAGGGGCTGGTGCGCAAGTGGTTCGTGCCCGGGGGCGGCAGTCCCGACATGGGCAACATCTCCGCGGACGGGCGCGTTTTCTGGGCGTCGGGCCGCCATCACGGCGAGGTGTACGCCATCGACATCGTGAATTGGAATCTGTTGGCGCGCATTCCCGTCGGTAAAGGACCGCACGGACTCACCATCTGGCCGCAGCCCGGCCGCTACTCCACCGGCCACACCGGTGTGATGCGCTGACCCGTCCCGCTCCGGAAGCGCATCGGCCGGATACGCCGGATCAGGGCGTGACCGGGCGCAGCCCCAACCCGCCTTCGACGAAGCGGTGCACCGACGTGACCCCGGCCGCCAAGGCGGCCTCGTACCCCGGGCGTGCCCAGCCGCTCACCTGCGCGGTGCCGTCGCCCGCCGGGGTCACCCCGATCTCCGCGACCAGTTCCGCCGTCGTCGGCTCGCAGACCGCCCAGGAGAAATGCGTCTCCTCCGCCCAGCCCGCACTGCGCCTGGTCACGTAGTCCGGTTCGGTGATCCCGCCTGCGGCCAGGGCGGGGCGGTCGTCGATGCGGTCGTCGGCGCGCAGGGCGCGCAGATACCAGGCGCCCGCGTTGATCTCGATCGGCTCCATCAGCATGCGGCCGTTCCGCCACGCCGGCCGATGACCGCGACGCCTGTCCCTGCGCCGAATTCCGCGACGCCGACCGGCCTCGCTGGGACATGATCGGAGGACCGCGGCGTCGCATTTGCGCGTTTCGCGGTACCGATGCGGATTTCGGGTAGCTCGGTCATGACCAAGAGGCTAGCGGGAGGTTGTATCGACATGGGCGAGCTGTGGTTCGGCCACTACCGCCTCGATCGGCTGCTGGGCAGCGGCGGCATGGGCGAGGTCTGGCTCGCGCATGACACCACCGCCGACCGGGCCGTCGCATTGAAGGTGCTGTCCGCCGCGTATGCGTTGGACACGACGTTCCGGCAACGCTTCACCAGGGAGGCGCGGCTGGCCGCTCAGGTGCGCGGGCCGCACTTGGTGCCGATCCACTCGTTCGGCGAGCTCGACGGCCGTCTGTACATCGACATGGAATTCATCGAAGGTTGCGATGTCGCCGCGCTGCTGCGGCGCGAGGGTCGGCTGGACCCCGAACGTGCGATCGAGATCGTCACCCAGACGGCCACCGCCCTCGATCTCGCGCACCGGGCGGGCCTGGTGCACCGCGACGTGAAGCCGTCCAACATCATGGTCACGCCCAGTGGCACCGCCTACCTGATCGACTTCGGCACCGCGCACCGCAGCGACCAGCCGGCGATCACTCGCACCGGCAACGTCGTGGGCACGCTGGCCTACATGGCGCCGGAGCGGTTCGAGGGGGCGGCGGTTCCGCGGTCGGATCAATATTCGCTGGCCTGCGTGCTGTTCGAGTGCCTCACCGGGCGCAGACCGTTCGACGACGGCGACCCGCCGCACCTGCTGCGCGCGCACCTGCTGCAGACACCGCCGCCCGCTTCCGCGCTGAATCCGGCCCTACCGCCGGAAATGGACGCGGTGATCGCGCGCGGCATGGCGAAAGACCCGGATCGCCGGTGGTCCAGTGCGGGGGAACTGGCGTCGGCCGGGTACGCGGCGCTGAGCGGCCGGGACGCGACCACGGTGGAACTCTCGTCTCCGGTGCCGATCGTCGTGCCGCCGCCGCCGCCGCGCGAGGTGGTCCGGGCCCCTGTCACGCCCGTGGCGGGAAGGTCGCTCGGGCCCCGGCTGGCTCTGCTGGCGTTCGGGGTGCTCGTCGCGGCGGTCGCCGGAGCGCTATGGCTCGGCCGGCCGGACACCGCCGCCGCGGGACCGGCCACCGCTCCCGTTCCGGCCCCGGAACACGGACTCACGACGCCGTCCGCGCTGCCGCCGCACCCCCCGTCAGCGCAGACTCCGGTCCCGATCTCGGCGCCCATCGTGGTCCTGCCCGGCGCGGGCCTGCCGTGCGATCCGGCGGTCGACATGCACAGCGTCACCGTGGACGGTCTCGAGCTGACCTGCGCACCGTCGGCAGGCCGGTCGAGCTGGCTTCCGGTGTCGCCGGCTTCCGGCGGCGTCGCCGCGGAACCCGCCGACGACTCGATCGGGTCAGGCCGGCCGGGCTCGGACGACAAACCCGGCCGGGGCAAACCCGAGCACGCCAACCAAGGCCACGGCAAGGACAAGCCCAAGCCCGGCAAGTAGGCGAATCGTCGCCGGACTGTCGTCCAGCACACAGTGGTGCCCGGCCCAGCGTGCGGTTACGCTCCGAAGGAGGCCACTGCTCTGGCGTCGATATGGTGAGCTGCCGCTTTCCGTTGTCCGCGCCGCGGGCGACGGCCGGGTCGACCAGATGTCAACGGTGACTGGAGGTTCGCGATGGGGGAGGTGCGATTCGGGGGCTACCAGCTGGAGCGGCTGCTCGGCAAGGGCGGCATGGGGCAGGTCTGGCTGGCGTACGACATGGTGGCGGCGCGCCGGGTGGCGTTGAAACTCCTGCCCGCGGAGCTCGCGGCCGCGGGGGGATCTCGCAAACGATTCGAGCGCGAAGCCGAGGCCGTGGCGCAGTTGCGCGACCCGCACGTTCCGCGGATCCACCGGTTCGGCGAGATCGACGGCAGGCTCTACATCGACATGCAATTCGTCGAGGGCACCGACCTGGCGCGCAAGCTGCTGGCCGAGGGCCCGATGCCGCCCGCAGAGGCGGTCGGCGTCGTCGGTCACGTCGCCGCCGCGCTCGATGTGGCGCATCGGGCGGGGCTGGTGCATCGCGACGTCAAACCGTCGAACATCGTCGTCCACCCCAGCGGCTTCACCTACCTGATCGACTTCGGCATCGCGCACGGTCTCGGTCAGACGGCCGTGACCACCACCGGTATGGCGATCGGCACGCTCGCGTACATGGCGCCGGAGCGGTTCACCGGCAAGGTGGACGGCCGCGCCGACGTCTATTCACTGGCCTGCGTGCTCTACGAATGCCTCACCGGCTCCCGGCTCTACGGCGACACCGACCCGGCGCAGCAGATGCATGCCCACCTGACGGCGCCGCCCCCACGCGCCGGTTCGGTGTGCGCCGCCGTCCCCGCCGCGCTGGACGTCGTCATTGCCCGCGGTTTGGCCAAGGAACCAGGCGAAAGGTTCGCCACCGCAGGCGAGTTCGCCGCAGCCGCGCGAGTGGCGATCGGCGCTACCGCTCCGGATCCCCGCATCGCGCCGCCATCGGCCGTAGCGGACCGTCCGGCGACGAAACCGCTGACCGGAGTTGCTTCGGCGGTCCGTTACAGCGATCCGGCGGCACGGGAGAATCCGCCACCGCAAGCGGACGGCGCTGTCGGAGAAGATGGTTCGCAACCCGCGAGCTCGGACCCAGTTCCGCGGCGCACGCCTGCTCCGACGAAGGTCCTGCCGAATCCGGGTCCGACCCCAACGCTGGTCGCGACCAGGCTCGATTGGCCCTCGGCCGCACCACAACCGGATTCCGCACAAGGTGTGTACGGCCCGCAGCCGGGCTCTGCGGGGCACGGATATGCCGGTCCGCAGCCGCCGCCCGGCACGGCCTATCCCATTCCGGGACAGCCATATCCATCGCGTCGGCGGTGGTACCTGTACGGCTCGTATGCCGCTGGAGCCGCACCGCAGCCCGGTTGGCAGGAACGTCTGCGCGCTCTGCAGGCGCGTGTGCCGGCTCCGAAACCAGGTCCGGTCGCGCCGCAGCCGTATCGTGCACCGGCGCGGAAGGTCTTCCCGGCGATTCAGCGTCCGGCTTCTCCGCCGGTCCCGCACCGGCGGCCGGGCGTCCCGGTCGCGCGCCGGCGGCCCCGCCGTCGCCGGAGTCTGCTGTCGAAGATGATCGGCGCGCTGATCGTGGTGTTCCTCGCGCCGTTCGCGTTCGCGGCGGGTTGCGTCGCCTTGCTCGCGGCGGGAACCAGGACCGGAGACTCCGGCGCTCACGCACCCACGTCGCCGCCTTCGGCGGTGGCGGTGGAGCAACCCGGACCGCCCGGCGACGATCCGGCCGCCGTGGCGCCGGCGGGCAGTCCGGTCCGCGACGGCAAATTCGAATTCGCCGTGACGGAGATCGACTCGGGCGTGTCCCGAATCGGATTGCAGAACGCAGCGGGCTCGTTCCTGATCGTCACCCTGGCCGTTCGCAACATCTCCGACGAGACGAAGTGGTTCCTGCCGATGGGCCAGCGCGTCCTGGACGCGCAGAACACGCCCTTCGACCACAACGCCACCGCCACCATGTGGCAGAACGCCCAACAGCGCCTCGGTTACTCCTTCGAGCTGCGACCCGGGCAGTCCGCCACCACCCAACTCGTGTTCGACCTGCCGCATTCGGTGACACCCGACCACCTGGAACTGCACGATTTCGTGCTCTCCGGCGGCGCGCGAGTTCACATCGCCTGATCGACCACACAGCGTCCTGCACCCGCCGCCCCTGTCGCTACCCGCGCCGCGCGGGTCGTCGGTGCCAGGCCGAGATGCCTGTCCTGGCAGCCCGGCCTTTCGCAGCGTCGATCACCGCCGTTCGAGCCGATCCATGGTCGACCACCGATCCGGATGGTTATCGCGCTCCGGCCGACGCGGAAGCGGGCCGGAATCGGTCAGGCGGCGGGAAGGACGGCGGAGAGCGCGGCGAGCGCGGCTCGGCGGCCGATCTGGAGGCCCGCGGCCAACAGCGTGGTGTCGCGGGTGGCGCTGTCGATGTCGGGAGCGCCGAGGGGCGGGTGGATCTGCAGGACCGAGTCGCCCAGTTCGGCGAGCGCGCGGTCTTCGATGTCCTGCTGGCGCGGCCGTTCCAGCCAGGCTCGGTACGCGCCGGGAGCCACGGCGCGCATATAACCGCCACCGACGAGCTGGTGCAGGCGCGACGCGGGCGGGCGTCTTTCGTCCACCCGCCGGGTGCGCAGGACCAAGGCGAGGGTCGCGCCCGCACGGACCGCGGTGCGGATCGGCACGGTTTCGGAGAGACCGCCGTCGAAGAAAGCCGAGCCGCCCAGCGTGACCGGCGGCCCGGCCAGGATGGGCAGGCCCGCCGACGCACGCAACGCACGCATGAGCGTCTGCTTGTCGGTGATGTGCGGATGCAGGTCGACCGCCTGCCCGGTGCGGATATCGGTGGCGATCGGATGGAACGTCGTGGTGTTGGCCAGGATCGCCGCGAAATCCATCGGTTCGATGCCGTCGTACACCTGGTGCACGAGATAGCGCAGGTCGAACGCCGGACGTCCACGCAGCAGCCGGCCCGGGTCGATGGCACGGCGCATGATCGCCGGATCGGTCCAGGACCGCATACCGGGGATGGCGCGACCACACAGCAGCCAGGCGCCGTTGATGGCACCCGCCGACGTGCCGTACACGGCGTCGAACACTCCGGCGAGTCCCAGTTCCTCCAGTGCGGACACCATGCCGCTGGAGTACACGCCCCGACTGCCGCCACCCTCGATCACCAGCACCAGGCGGTGACCGTCGGCACGGCCTGAGGTGGCCCGCCGCGCGCGAATCACCTCCGCGACGGGGGAGAGGCTTGTCGAGCTGGTCACCGGATCACGATACGACACACCGGCGGGCGGATCGGATCCAGCGGTATGACGGCCGTGGGACCGCAGCGTGAACAAAGGAGCGGGCGCGGACCTCCAGGTCCGCGCCCGCTCCGGTATCCGGCTACTACTTGATCTCCGCCAGAACGGTGCCCTGGGTGATGGCCGCGCCCGCCTCGACGGACAGGCCGGTGACCACACCCGCCTTGTGCGCGTTGACCGGGTTCTCCATCTTCATGGCCTCGAGCACCACGATCAGATCGCCCGCTTCGACCGACTGGCCCTCTTCCACGGCGACCTTGACGACGGTGCCCTGCATCGGAGCGGTGACCGCGTCACCGGAGGCGGCGCCGCCGCCCGCGCCGCCCCGCTTGCGCGGCTTGGGCTTCTTGCGGATCACACCGGCGCCGTTGCCCGCCGCACCGGTTGCTCCCGCGCCGACGGTGAAGTTGCCCGGCAGCGACACCTCGACCCGGCGGCCGCCGACCTCGACGACGACCTTCTGCCGCGGCTGCTCCTCGTCCTCCTCGGCCGGGGCGCCCGCGCCGGTGAACGGCTCGACGGTGTTGACCCACTCGGTTTCGATCCACTTGGTGTAGACGTCGAACTTCTCGCCGTCACCGATGAACGCCGGGTCCTCGACGATCGCCCGGTGGAACGGGATGACCGTGGCCAGGCCGTCGACCTCGAACTCGGCCAGCGCGCGCCGCGCCCGCTCCAGCGCCTGGGTGCGGTTCTCACCGGTGACGATCAGCTTGGCCAGCATCGAGTCGAACTGTCCGCCGATCACGCTGCCGGCCACCACGCCGGAGTCCACGCGCACACCGGGGCCCGACGGCTCCCGGTACACGGTGACCGGTCCGGGGGCGGGCAGGAAGCCGCGACCGGCGTCCTCGCCGTTGATGCGGAACTCGAAGGCGTGGCCGCGCGGGGTGGGGTCCTCGGTGATCTCCAGCTTCTCGCCGTTGGCGATGCGGAACTGCTGGCGCACCAGGTCGATGCCCGCGGTCTCCTCGGTGACCGGGTGCTCGACCTGCAGACGGGTGTTCACCTCGAGGAAGGAGACGGTCTCGCCCTGCACCAGGTATTCGACGGTGCCCGCGCCGTAGTAACCGGCTTCCTTGCAGATGGCCTTGGCCGAGGCGTGGATCTTCGCGCGCACTTCGTCGGACAGGAACGGCGCGGGGGCCTCCTCGACGAGCTTCTGGAAGCGCCGCTGCAGCGAGCAGTCGCGGGTGCCCGCGACGATGACGTTGCCGTGCTTGTCGGCGATGACCTGCGCCTCGACGTGGCGGGCCTTGTCCAGGTACTGCTCGACGAAGCACTCGCCGCGACCGAAGGCGGCGGTCGCCTCACGCACGGCCGAGTCGTACAGCTCCGGGATCTCCTCGATGGTGTGCGCGACCTTCATGCCGCGGCCACCGCCGCCGAACGCGGCCTTGATGGCGACCGGAACGCCGTAGGTCTTCGCGAACTCGACGACCTCGGTCGCGTCCTTGACCGGGTCCTTGGTGCCCGCGGCCATCGGCGCGTTCGCGCGCTCGGCGATGTGCCGCGCGGTGACCTTGTCGCCCAGGTCGCGGATGGACTGCGGGGAGGGGCCGATCCAGATCAGCCCGGCGTCGATGACGGCCTGGGCGAAGTCGGCGTTCTCCGACAGGAAGCCGTAGCCGGGGTGGATGGCGTCCGCGCCGGACTTGGCCGCGGCGTCGAGGATCTTGTCGAACACCAGGTACGACTCAGCCGAGGTCTGCCCGCCCAGGGCGAAGGCCTCGTCGGCGAGCTTCACGAACGGAGCGTCGGCATCCGGCTCGGCGTAGACCGCGACGCTGCCGATACCGGCATCCTTGGCCGCCCGGATCACGCGCACGGCGATTTCGCCTCGGTTAGCTACGAGTACCTTTGTGATCCGCGCGCTGGCATGGCTGGGCACTGAGCCTCCTGTGTGCATTCTTCTGGTCGCTTCGCCGGGATGGGGTCGCTGCGCAGGCTCCGCTCCCATAGTCGACAAAATTACGTCTCGGGCGAGTGTAGGCAGTCTGCCAACAGACGCCGCACTCGGCTAGCCCTACTGATCAGTAGGTCGCGGATCACAACGTACGCGGTCTGGGTTTGGGACCGCGCCCTGCCCTACCTGCTCCTGGCGCGCCGCGAACCGCCCCGAGCGGGTACTTCACCGGGCTCGTCACCCCTGGCGATCGGCATCCGCACCGAGTTGCCCCACTCCGTCCAGGAGCCGTCGTAGTTGCGTACGCCGTCGCGTCCGAGCAGGTAGGTCAGGACGAACCAGGTGTGGCCGGATCGCGCGCCGACTCGACTGTAGACGATCACCTCGTCCTGGCCGGCCAATGCGCGGTAGACGTCGCCGAGTTCGGCGCGGGATCGGAAGCGCCCGTCCGGCGCGAGCGTCTCCGACCACGGAATGTTCGACGCGCTGGGAATGTGGCCGCCGCGCAGTGCGGCGTTCTCGGGATCGGCCGGTTCGCCCACGCGCGTGCCGGAGTACTCCTCGGCCGTGCGCACATCGATCACCGGTTTGCCCAGGTGGGCGAGCACGTCTTCGCGGAAGGCGCGGAAGGTGGCGTCGTTCCGGCGCACGGTGGGGTAGGCGCTGGGCACGGGGTAGTCGGGCTCGAATGTCGTGTCGCGTCCCTCGGAGATCCACGCCGTGCGTCCACCGTCGAGCAGGCGCACGTCCTCGTGTCCGAACAGCGTGAACACCCACGCGGTGTGCGCCGCCTGCGTATTGCCGCGGTCCCCGTAGATCACAACCGTGTCGTCACGTTCTATCCCTTTGGCGCGCATCAGTTCGGTGAAGCGGGTTCCGTCGATATAGTCGCGCGTGACCGGATCGTTCAGATCGCTTCGCCAATCCAGTTTGGTGGCGCCCGGAACGTGCCCGATGTCGTAGAGCAGCGTGTCCTCGTTGGCCTCGATGATCTTGAGTCCGCGTGCGCCTATGTTTGCCGACAGCCACTCCGTGGTTACTAGTCGGTGAGGATATGCGTAGGAACCGAGTGAGGGATGAGGGTCCGGAGCGACGGGCACGGTGTTGGGTCCTTCACGCATGGGTGGACGGTGGTGGCAGCGGTTCGAGGCCTCACAGCGATCGTAGGTGTGAGGCGGCAGTGACTCTCGTTTCAGATCACAAATCGGATGAGGGCCGAATAAAGGGCACCTACATCCGATAAAGTCTCCCGGGAGGAGGGGTGAGCTATGTCCGATTCTTGGCCGCGGCGGCGACTGCTCGCGATCCTACGTGGCGCCAGCGAGCCTCTCGACGCCCAGGAACTGGCCAGAATCACCGGACAGCACGTCACCACGGTCCGGTTCCACCTCGATGTGCTCACCAGAGAATCCCTCGTCCGGCAGTTCCAGCAGCCGCCGCGCGGGCGCGGGCGTCCGCGCATCGGATACAGCGCGGTGCAGCGATCGGTCGGCTACCAGGATCTGGCGCAGGTGCTCGCCGACCAGCTCGGCCCGGACTCGCGGCGCAGGTCGGAGGCCGCGGTCGCGGCCGGCCGCGCCTGGGGCGGCCGGCTCGATGTCGGCGACCACCGGGTGGAGTCGCTGGAGGACGCCAAGGACCTCACGATGACGCTGATGTCGGAACTGGGTTTCGCCCCGGAGCGCGACTCGTCGCAGGAGACCGAGGGCACGGCGCTGATCCGGCTGACGGCATGCCCGTTGCGCGAACTCGCGCGGACGCACTCCGAAGTGGTCTGCGGCGTGCACCTCGGTCTGCTCGAAGAGCTGCTCGACCGGGGCGGCGCGCAGGGCTCGATCGACGTGCGGATGCATCCGTTCGTCGAGCCGGAGCTGTGCGTGGCCCGGCTGGAACTCATCGCGGCCCAGCGCGCCGAGGCCCAGCAGACGGCGACGGTACCCCCCGGCGGCGACGCCGAGGCGTTGACCGCGCCGTCAGGCCGTGTGGCCCCACAGTTGCGTAACGCCGATCCCAACATCGCCAAGCAGTCGGCGCAGCAGTGGTAGCCCGATCCCGATGACGCTGGACGGGTCGCCATCGATGCGATCGACGAACCAGCCGCCGAGCCCGTCGAGGGTGAACGCGCCCGCCACCTGGAGCGGCTCACCGGTCGCGATGTAGGCGTCCAGCTCGTCCGGCTCCGGCTTGGCGAAATGCACGGTGGTGCTGCTGCAGTCGACCGCCTCGGCGGTGATATGGCCATCCCGCATCCGCACCACGCAGTGGCCGGTGACCAGGTCGGCGCTACGTCCGGCCATGGCGCCCCAGCGGGCGCGAGCCACCTCGGGGGTGTGCGGTTTGCCCTGCAGCTCGCCGTCCACGAGCAGCATCGAGTCGCAGGCCACCACAACGCAATCGGCGGCGAATTCCGGGATCGCGGCCGCCACGGCGGCGGCTTTGGCGCGTGCCAGCTCCACCACGACCCCCTGGGGCGGCGTGCCCTCGGGCAGGGCGGCGGCGACCGCGTCCTCGTCCACGGCGGAGACCCGGACGATCGGGTCGATGCCCGCCGCGCGGAGAACCTCCCGGCGGGCCGGGGACGCGGAAGCCAGGATCAGCCGCGTCACCCGCGCAGGTGGGACAGGTGCGGGAAGGAGTGGGGGGAGAACGGCGAAGTGCCGCGGTGCATCAGCGTGGGATGGCCCCACAGGTCGGGCGGACCGGCGGGCCCGGCGGGCGCGGCGCTGGTCGCGGCGGCGGACAGCACGCACACCAGCGCGGCGAGCTCCTCATCGGTCGGCGAGCCCTTCACGACACGGAAGAACGGCTCCGGGGTGGCCTCGGCGGATTGCGCTGTCGCGGTCGAACCGGTGGACGCACCGGCCTCGTCAGCGATCGGGTCGACTGTGAGATCCAGTTCGACGGCGCTCAACACATCTTCTTCTGCCACGGTCGTCACAGTGCCAGGTCCTCTCTTCGCCCTTATCAGCGGAACTGATCAGGCTGTTCCCGTTTTCCGACAAGTTATGGATGAAGCAACCGTCCTCGGACGCACTCATTGCCTCTCTGCAACAAGCCGGTACCCGCCAGAGTAAGTGTTACCGAGATCGATGCCACCCTTTGCGCGCGGCCTATCGAGGGTATCGCTCGATCACAGCGGGATGTTGCCGTGTTTCTTCGGCGGCAGGGTCACCATCTTGCGTTCGAGCAGTCGCAGCGCGGACACGATCTGGCCGCGGGTGTGCGACGGCGGAATGACCGCGTCCACATAGCCGCGCTCGGCGGCGACGTACGGGTTCACGAGCGTGTCCTCGTACTCGTTCTGGAGCTCGAGCCGCAGCGCATCGACGTCTCCGCCGTCCTTGGCGGCTTGCTGGAGTTGCTTGCGGTAGACGAATCCGACGGCGCCCGACGCGCCCATGACGGCGATCTGCGCGGTGGGCCAGGCGAGGTTCACGTCGGCGCCCATGTGCTTGGAACCCATGACGTCGTAGGCGCCGCCGTAGGCCTTGCGGGTGATGATGGTGATTTTGCCCACAGTGGCCTCACCGTAGGCGTAGAGCAGCTTCGCGCCGCGCCGGATGATGCCGTTGTATTCCTGGCCGGTGCCGGGCAGGAAGCCGGGCACGTCGACCAGGGTGATGATCGGGATGTTGAACGCGTCGCAGGTGCGCACGAAGCGCGCGGCCTTCTCCGAGGCGTCGATGTCCAGGCAGCCCGCGTACTGGGTCGGCTGGTTGGCCACGATGCCCACGCTGCGGCCGTCGACCCGGCCGAAGCCGACGATGATGTTCATCGCGCGCTCGGCCTGCACCTCGAGGAACTCGTCGTCGTCGAGCAGGCGACGGATCACCTCGTGCATGTCATAGGGCTGGTTCGGCGAGTCCGGGATGATCGAGTCCAGCTCGAGGTCCTCGTCGGTGAGCGAGTCCTCGATGGCGCCGTCGATCGGGTCGGTGGCCGGGAACCGCGGCGCCTCGGCGCGGTTGTTGCTCGGCAGGTAGGACAGCAGATCCTTGACGTAGTCCAGGGCGTCCTGCTCGCCGGAGGCGACGTAGTGCGCGACGCCGGACTTGGTCATGTGCGTGTGCGCGCCGCCCAGGTCCTCCATGGTGACGTCCTCGCCGGTGACCGTCTTGATGACGTCCGGGCCGGTGACGAACATCTGGCTGGTGCCGTCGACCATCACGACGAAGTCGGTGAGCGCGGGGGAGTACACGTGACCGCCCGCGGCCGGGCCCATGATCAGCGAGATCTGCGGGATCACACCCGAGGCCTGGATGTTGCGGTGGAAGATCTCGCCGTAGAGACCGAGCGAGACCACGCCTTCCTGGATGCGCGCGCCCGCGCCCTCGTTGATGCCGATCAGCGGGCGGCCGGTCTTCAGGGCCAGATCCATCACCTTGACGATCTTCTCGCCGTAGACCTCGCCGAGGCTGCCGCCGAACACCGTGACGTCCTGGCTGAAGATGCAGACGTCGCGGCCGTCGATGGTGCCGTAACCGGTCACCACGCCGTCGCCGAGCGGCCGGTTGTTCTCCAGTCCGAAGTTGACGCTGCGGTGGCGGGCCAGGGCGTCGAGTTCGACGAAGGAGCCTTCGTCCAGCAGGGCGAGGATGCGCTCGCGGGCGGTCATCTTGCCCTTCGCGTGCACCTTGTCGACCGCGGCCTCGCCCATCGGGTGCTTGGCCTCTTCCAGCCGATTCCGCAGGTCAGCCAGCTTCCCAGCGGTGGTGTGGATATCGGGGGAGCCCGCCGGACCTGATGCGGGCTGCTGCTGGACACTCGTCATGGCTTCGGAGTGTAACCAGTACCAGTGCTTCCTTCTAACCCAGACGGGGCCTACCGGTGAGTAAAAACCGCAGCTAGATCAATTTTCCCAGGCAAACTTCCTGGTCGGTAGCAGGGTCGGGAAGGCGAAAAATGAGTATCACCCGCCGACGGGATCCGGATAGCCTGAGGGCGAATGATTTCCGGGCTCAGGGGAGGAGCGCGTCATGTGGGAATGGGGTAGAACATTCGCCGAATACGCCGCCGCCGCGGCGTGGACGCGAACCGCCGAAACGGCGCCGAAGTTCGGCGAACCGGAGTGCTGGGCCGAGACCGCCGAAGGCGAGCGGGAGGACGCCGACCGCGTGGGTGCGGCGGCGCGCGACCCGATCCTTGCCGGCTACGACCTGGTCGGGTAGTGCCCGCACGGCGAGTAGCCTGCCGGTGTGCAGAGGCCACCGTTGGATGCAGAGCAGTTGCGGCGCAGTGCCGTCGACTCGCCCGAGCTGTCGTTCTTCTCGCGGATCGATGTGGTCGAGTCGACCGGGTCCACGAACGCGGATCTGATCGCGCGGGCGGCGGATCCGGACGCCGACCGCGTGGTTCTGCTGGCGGAGACACAGGTGCAGGGCCGGGGCAGGCACGCGCGGCCCTGGGTCAGCCCGCCCCGGGCGCAACTGGCGATGTCGCTGCTGGTGCGGTTGCCGGGGATCGGGCCCGCCTCGCTGGCCTGGCTGGCTCTGCTGACCGGCGTCGCCGTGGTGGACGCGCTGCGGGCCACGGCGGGCGTGCCCGCGGAACTCAAATGGCCCAACGACGTGCTGATCGAGGGCCGCAAGGTGGCAGGCATTCTGGCCGAGGTGGCATCGAGCGGTGGCGCGCCCGCCGTAGTGATCGGGCTCGGGCTGAACGTGAGTCTCACCGAGGACGAACTGCCGGTGCCGCACGCCACGTCGCTGACCATCGCGGGCGCGCGGGAGACCGATCGCACGGTGCTCGTGCGATCTCTTCTGATCGAATTCGTCCGTCGCTTCACCGCGTGGCGCGACGCGGACTGGTCGACCGACGAGCTCGCCGCCGCCTACCGCGAGCGGTGCGCCACGATCGGCACCGAGGTCCGCGCCGAGCTACCCGGTGGCCGGACGCTGACCGGCGTCGCCGCGGGCGTCGACGACTACGGCCGCCTGCTCATCGGCGACCAGGCGGTGTCCGCGGGCGACGTCACGCATCTGCGCGCCCGGTACTGAGCGGCGTGCTCGGCCCCGGCTACCGAGCGGCGTGCTCGGCCGGTACCGAGGGGCGTGATCGGCTCGGTTCCGGGCCTCGGATGGACTCGCCGACCCCGCGCGCGGCTTCCCGGGCCAGTGCCCGGTCGCGCTGCTCCTCGAACTTGATCACGTTCTTGCCGAGCTTCTCCACGAATTCGCCCAGTTCGTCGCGCGCCTGCTCGCCGCGCGGCCCGAAATCCGAGCGTTCGAAGACGTTCCACTGCTTGAGCACCGGCTCGACGACCTCCTCCAGATGCTGGCGCAGGTCGTAGATGCCGTGCTTGGCCATCAGGACGCCGTAACGGCGGAAGTTGGGCATCCCGGCGCCTGGCATCAGGAAATTCGTGATGATTCTGGTGATCGCGGGCATGGCCTGATCGGGCACCAGGTCCAGCGCGGCCCCGCACACCGAGCGATAGAAGATCATGTGCAGGTTCTCGTCGGCGGCGATGCGCTGGAGCAGGCGGTCGGCGACGGCGTCGTCGCACGCCTTGCCCGTATTGCGGTGCGAGACACGGGTGGCCAGCTCCTGGAAGGTGACATAGGCGACGCTCGCCAGGAACCCGCCCCACCCCTGCGGCGACTGGACGCCGGTGCTCATGTGGATCATCCGCGCCTCTTCCAGGGCGACCGGATCGACGGCTCGGGTGACGACCAGGTAGTCCCGCATGGCGATGCCATGGCGGTTCTCCTCCGCGGTCCAGCGGTCGACCCAGGTGCCCCACGCGCCGTCCTCGGAGAAGTTCAGCGCGATCTCTCGATGGTAGGAGGGCAGGTTGTCCTCGGTGAGCAGGTTGGTGATCATGGCGACCCGGGCGACTTCGCTGAGGCGCGATTGCTCCGGCTCCCAGTCCACGCCGCCCAGGGCGGCGAAGTTGCGGCCTTGGCTCCACGGCACGTAATCGTGCGGATTCCAGTCTTTCGCCATGGCGAGGTGCCGGTGCACGTTCTGCTCGGCGACGGGTTCGAGTTCGGTCAGGATCTGCAGCGGGGTCAGGTCTTTGGTCACGCGTTCCTCCACGGTCGGATCGGCGGTGATGGTGAGCCGGGCGTTGCGCGATACAGAGAGCCACTGCGCGGAATCGTCACACGCAGGCTGCCGATTGTGCAGCATGACGCGCTGCGGTGTCGGTCGTTCCGGGATCTTCACGCGGTAATGTTCCTGACATGGGTTATCCCGAGGATGTGCTGGCACCCGACGAACGGTTGCTGCTGCATCGCCACCCGCATTGGAAAATGCTCTTCTGGCCGATCGTGACACTTATCGTTGCCACGGCGCTCGCCGGTTTCACCGGGGGACTCGTTTCGCAAAAGGCCACCGGCACCACCGGTTCGGCGCTGCTCATCACGGTGCTCGTGGTGTATGCGGCGATTTTGCTATGGCGTTGTGTCGCACCGATTGTCAGCTGGAAATCGACCCATTTCATCGTCACCGACCGGCGGGTGCTGGTGCGGCAAGGCGTGCTCACCCACACCGGCATCGATATCCCGATGAGCCGGATCTCCAGTGTGCAGTTTCGGCACGGGCTGTTCGACCGGCTGCTCGGCACCGGGACGTTGATCATCGAGTCGTCCTCCTCGGAGCCGCTGGAGTACGACGACATCCCGTCGGTCCAGCAGGTGCACGCGCTGCTGTACCACCAGGTGTTCGAGGTCGAACGCCATCGCGACGGCTGGGACGAGCGCCGGGACGACCGTCGCAGCTACCGGTGAGCCCGTAACCTGGGCGTATGACCGCTGTACTGCTGGCCGAGGACGACGACGCCATCGCCGCCCCGCTGTCGCGCGCGCTCGGCCGCGAGGGCTACTCGGTCACCGTCGAGAGTTTCGGCCCCGCCGTGCTGCAGCGAGCTCTGGAAGGCGGCCACGACCTGCTCATTCTCGACCTCGGCCTGCCCGGCATGGACGGGCTCGAGGTGTGCCGCCAGGTGCGCGCCCGCGGGGCTGACCTGGCCGTGCTGATGCTGACCGCGCGCACCGACGAGGTGGATTTCGTGGTGGGACTGGACGCCGGCGCCGACGACTACGTCGGCAAGCCGTTCCGGCTCGCCGAGCTGCTCGCCCGGGTGCGAGCGCTGTTGCGGCGCAGCGGGATCGGCGACGACACGGTGGAGGTCGGCGGCATCCGCCTGGAGCCCGCCGCGCGGCGCGTGCTGGTCAACGGCGTCGAAATCGGTTTGGCCAATAAGGAATACGAACTGCTCAAGGTGCTGATCGACCGGGCTGGTCAGGTGGTGCCGCGCGAGACCATCCTGCGCGAGGTCTGGGGCGACGCGGAACTGCGTGGTTCCAAGACGCTGGACATGCACATGTCCTGGCTGCGCCGCAAGATCGGTGACGAGGGCCCCATGGCCGAACGGCGCATCGTCACCGTCCGCGGCGTCGGATTCCGGCTGAACACCGACTGACGTGCGCCGCCGGATCCTGCGTTCCATGCTCACCGTGCTGACCCTCACCACGGTGGTGCTCGGCGTGCCGCTCATCTATACGGCGTGGTTGTGGGTGGAGGACATCACGCGCAACGACCTGCAGAACCGGCTGGACCGGATCGCCACGGAGATCATCGCGCAGGAACGCGACGGCACGGTGTCCGGCGAGCTGGACATCCGGTCGGTCGCGCCGTTGGTGCCCGAGAACGGCAGGCTCACCATCGTCTATCCGTCGCAACAGGACAACGCCTCCCGGCGCGACGTCGGTGTGGCCGAGGTGCCCGATCCGCTGGTCGAGTCGCTGTCGATGGGCAAGTCCGCGTCGCTGCGCTTGGAGGTGCCCTCGGCGCCGATGCACGCCATGCAGCGCCAAGCCGTCGCGGTGGTCGCGTTGGCGGTGCTCGCCTCGCTCGGCGCGGCGGTGTCGGTCGCGGTGGTCACCGCCCGGCGGGTGGCCGATCCGCTGCGGGACGTCGCGGCGCGTGCGGCGCGGCTGGCGATGGGGGACTTCCGGGCCGATCCGCGCAGGCACGGCATCGCGGAGCTGGATCGCGTCTCCGACGTGCTCGACTCGGCCACCGTGGAGATCGCCGGACGACTCCAGCGCGAACACGCCCTGGTGGCGGACGTGTCGCATCAGCTGCGCAGCAGGCTGACTGCCGTGCGGTTGCGGCTGGACGAGTTGTCCGCGCATCCAGACCCGGAGGTGGTGCACGAGGCCGAGGAAGCCATGGCCCAGGTCGACCGGCTCACCGACGCGATCGACGACCTGGTCCGGGCCTCCCGCGACGAGGACGCGGCCGATCGCGATCCGCTGCCCGTGATGGACGAGTTGCGCGGCGTGGTCGCCGAATGGACCCACCCGTTCACCGAGGCGGGCCGGACGCTGACGCTCACCGGCGACGAGTCGCTGCGCGCCCCGATCACGGGCTCGCGGCTGCGCGAGGCGGTGGCGGTGCTGGTGGACAACGCGCTGATGCACGGCGGCGGCACCTGCACGGTGTCGGTGCGTTCGGTGCGGCCGGGCGCCGATCGCGAGCCGCTGGTCTGTGTAGAGGTCGCCGACGAGGGGCACGGGGTGCGTGACGAACTGGCCCCGCACATCTTCGACCGGGGCTTCTCCGCGGGCGGTTCCACCGGCGTCGGGCTCGCGCTGGCGAGGGCGCTGGTCGAAGCGGACGGTGGGCGATTGGAATTGCAGCGGCGCAGGCCGGCGCTGTTCGCGGTGTTCCTCGGGTCCGCGAAGGGTCGCCCGGCCAACGCCGTGGCGCCCGAGCCGCGGTGACTCAGCCGCGGCCGAGTTCCTCTTCCACGAGATCCACGAATTCCGCTTCGAGTTCGCTCATTTCGTCCGGGAAGACCCAGCGGCGCATCGCCCAGAAACGGAAGGCCATCTGCAGCAGATTGCCGATGATGAAGGCGCTGATGAAGTCGGCGATGTTCTCGACGGTGAAACTCACATTGGGCTGACGCAGGTCGAAGACATAACTGGAAATCCACAGCGGCGTGAAGGCCAGCACCACGCCGACCCCGCTGACGGCGAAGAACAACAGCGCTTCGTGATGCCGTTCCCGTCCGCCGCGATTCTTGAACGACCATTCCCGGTTCAGGATGTAGGACGCGATCACGGCGATGACGCCGGAGATGATCTTGGCCGTCACCGGTTTCTCCGCGAGCACCGTCCACTTCAGCATGTAGAAGATGCCGCTGTCGATCACGAACGTGGTCGCGCCGACGATCGCGAACTTGATCAATTCCCGATGCCGGTACGCGATATCTTGCAGCGGCTTGGGGAGGACGCTGACCACGTCGTCGACGAATGACACAAGACCGGAGTGTACCGGTACCGATCATTCGCGCCGGACATGACAATATTGTCCGACGTGAGCGCACGTTCCTTCGATCCATCGGCCATGCCCACCGTCACCATGATCGGTGGCGGTCAGTTGGCGCGCATGACCCATCAAGCGGCGATCGCGCTGGGCCAGCGGCTGCGCGTGCTCGCCGAGAACCCCGACGATCCGGCCGCGCAGGTCAGTCCCGAGGTGGTGCTCGGCAGCCACACCGACCTGACCGCGCTGCGCAAGGCGGCGGTCGGCTCGCACGCGCTGACCTTCGACCACGAGCACGTGCCGACCGAGCACCTGGAGGCGCTGGTCGCCGAGGGCGTGAACGTGCAGCCGCCGCCGCAGGCGCTGGTCTACGCGCAGGACAAGCTGGCGATGCGCACCAAACTGAGCGCACTCGGGCTGCCCGTGCCCGCGTTCACCGCGGTGCACGCGGTCGACGACGCCGTGCGGTTCGGCGACGAGCACGGCTGGCGGATCGTGCTGAAGGCGGTGCGCGGTGGGTACGACGGGCGTGGCGTGTGGATGCCCGAGTCCGCCGACGCGGCGGCGGCGATCGTCGCCGACCAGCTCGGGCGCGGCGTCGGGCTGCTGGCGGAAGCGAAGATCGACCTGCGGCGCGAACTGTCGGCGATGGTGGCCCGTTCGCCGTTCGGGCAGGCGGCGACCTGGCCGGTGGTGGAGACGGTGCAACGCAAGGGCCAATGCGCGGTGGTCGTCGCGCCCGCGCCCGGCCTGCCGGAGGACACGGCCGCGGCGGCGGAGACCATGGCGTTGAACCTGGCCGGGGAGCTCGGTGTGGTGGGCGTCATGGCGGTGGAGCTGTTCGAGACCACCGACGGCGAGCTGCTGGTGAACGAGCTGGCCATGCGCCCGCACAACTCCGGGCACTGGGGGATGGACGGCGCACGCACCGGGCAGTTCGAACAGCATCTGCGCGCCGTGCTCGACTATCCGCTCGGTGACACCGCGCCGCTGGCCCCGGTGACCGTGATGGCGAACATCCTCGGCGCGCCGCAGGCCCCGGCGATGTCGATGGACGAGCGACTGCACCACCTGTTCGCCCGGATCCCGGAGGCGAAGGTGCACCTGTACGGCAAGGGGGAACGACCCGACCGCAAGATCGGGCACGTCAATATCCTCGGCGACGACGTGGCCGAGGTCCGGGAGAAGGCCGAGCGGGCGGCGCACTGGATGTCGCACGCGATTTGGACCGACGGATGGGATCCGCATGAGTGAAGAACTGGCCATCGCCCCGGCTGTCGGCCTGATCATGGGCAGCGACTCCGACTGGCCGACGATGGAGGCTGCCGCCGAGGCTCTGGCGGAGTTCGGGATCCGCTTCGAGGTGGGCGTCGTCTCGGCGCACCGCACTCCGCAGCGCATGCTCGACTACGCGCGGTCGGCGGCGGATCGCGGATTGAAGGTCATCATCGCCGGCGCGGGCGGCGCCGCCCACCTGCCCGGCATGGTCGCCTCCGCGACGCCGCTGCCGGTGATCGGCGTGCCGGTGCCGCTGAAGTACCTCGACGGCATGGATTCGCTGCTGTCCATCGTCCAGATGCCCGCGGGCGTGCCGGTCGCCACCGTCTCCATCGGGGGCGCCCGCAACGCGGGCCTGCTCGCCGCCCGCATCCTCGCCGCCCACGATCAAGCCCTGCGCACCCGCATGGAACAGTTCCAGGCAGGTCTCGAGCAGATGGTCCTGGAAAAGGACGACGCCCTGCGCACCAAGCTCTTGGGCTGAGCGGTAGACGGTGCGGGAGGTCCCCCTGCATGGGGGCTCCGTCAACGCGGTGGTCCGGATCGGCCACACCGTCCGCCGCCGTCCGGCCGCGCATGCTCGGTTCGTGCACGGACTGCTCGACTGGTTCGAGCGGTCCGGCTGGACGGGCGCGCCGCGCTTGCTGGGGATGGACGATCAAGGGCGCGAAATTCTCACCTACGTCGACGGGCATGTGCCGCTCGATGGGCTCCTCTCGACGTCGACCGGCTCCCGTGCAGCCTTGGCTCGGGTGGCGGAGTTGATCCGCGAGTTCCACGACCTGACCGCGGGGACCTACCTTGCCGCGGGCACCGAGGTGGTCTGTCACAACGATCTTTCGCCGAGAAACACGGTTTATCGGGAACGCGACGACGGTATGTGGCCCGTGGCGTTCCTGGACTGGGACCTCGCGGCACCCGGCCGCCGCATCCACGATCTCGCGCATGTCTGCTGGCAGTTTCTCGATCTGGGTCCTGGTGTCAGCGATCTTTTCGGAACCGCCACGTTGTTGCGCCTGCTCTGTGACGCGTATGGATCCGATGAGCGCGACGAACTCATCGACACGGTCCTGTGGTGGCAGGAGCGCTGCCGGAACGGAATCGAGACGGCTGCCACGGCGGGCGATCCTGCCATGATCCGCCTGCGTGCGGCGGGTGTGCCTGCTCGCATCCGCGCCGCGCACCGATGGGTCGCCGAGCATCGCGCTGAGCTGGAAGCTGCGCTGTAGCGGGTGCGATCACCCGAAGGCCATGGTCAGATGCCGAGGTCCTGGCCGAGTTGCGCCAATTCGTCCATCGCGGCTCGGCTTTTGACCTCGGCTCGCCGCTGGTATTGCTTCAAGTCGTCGTATCGGATCCTGCGATGGCGCCCTACCCGGCGAAAGGGAATCTCGCCTGTTTCCAACAGGGTCACGACGTAAGGTCGCGACACGTTCAGCATGTCTGCCGCCTGCTGCGTGGTGAGTTCGGCATGGGAGGGCACCACGGTGACACCGCGTCCCTCCGCCGCCTGCGCGAGGATGAATGCCAACAAGCTGACGGCCTGTCGAGGCAACACCAAAGCGTCGTCACCTGGATGCTCAGGGGCGACCTGAATGGTCTGATCGCCGGGGTGACGCATCAGATAGTCCTTGATCCGACGCATTGCGCGAGCTGCAACGTCTGCATCGATCGCTCCCGGTTCGGCACGCTTCGCATCGCGAATGTTTGCCACACTGACCACCTCCTTATCGAAGTATACGAAGCATTCGAAATATTCGAAACAGGCTCGCATGCAGCCGTCCGCATTCCGCGAGCCAACTCGGGAAAGTGATATGTGTCACAACGTGTCAGGAAGTTCGTAGCCGCGGTGTCTTGTGCTCGAGCCTCTCGGAGCGAAGGAGACACCATGAGCGAGAAGATCGATGTGGTTGTGATCGGCGGCGGATATGCCGGGGTGATGGCGGCCAATCGCCTGACCCAGCGTGCGGATGTGCGGGTGACGGTGATCAATCCGCGCTCGGCGTTCGTTCCGCGGCTGCGGCTGCATCAGCTGGTCGGCGGGACCCATGACGCAGTGGTCGACTATCAGGAAGTTCTGGCCGAGGGGGTGCGGCTGGTGGTCGACAGCGTGACCCGAATCGACGCGGCGGAGCGCAGCGTGACGCTGGCCGACGGGGGCGCGGTCGGCTACGACTATCTGATCTACGCGGTGGGCAGCGGCAGCGCCGCTTCGCGGGTGCCCGGTGCGGACGAGTTCGCTTACCCCATCGCCACTTTGGAGGCGGCGCGGCGCCTGCGGTCGGTGCTCGACGACACACCCCTGTCGGCGGCGGTGACGGTCGTCGGAGGTGGGCCCACCGGTATCGAGACTGCCGCGGAGCTGGCGGAACAGGGCCGCGCCGTCATGTTGGTCTGCGGCGCGGTCGTCGGTCCGTACCTGCACCCCCGGGCCCGGCGTACCGCCCGCAAATACCTCGCCAAGCTGGGGGTCACCCTGGTGGAAGGCCCTGACGCGGCGGTCACGGCGGTGACACCGGAGGCTGTCGAGCTCGGTGACGGCCGTAGGTTGGCGAGTCGGGTCACCATCTGGACGGCGGGCTTCGGCGTGCCCGATCTGGCCGTCCGCAGCGGGCTGCGCACCGACACCGCCGGCCGCCTGCTCACCGATGAGACGCTCACCAGCGTCGACGACGATCGCATCGTCGCGGCGGGCGATTCGGCGGCGCCGTCGGACCTGCCTTTCCGGATGAGCGCCTACGCCGCGGGCTGCCTCGGGGCCCATGCCGCCGACACGGTGCTGAACCGGATCGCGGGTGCGCAGCCCGCGCCGGTCGACCTGTCGTTCCCCGCGATGTGCCTCAGCTTCGGCCGGGATGCCGGGATCTTCCAGCTCGGCCGCAAGGACGACACCGCGATGCCGCTGTACTTCAGCGGGCTCGCCGGCACGAAGCTCAAGGAGTTCGCCTGCGCCTCCAGCGTCAAGCATCTGGTGAACGAAGCGCGCAAGCCCGGGTCGCACCACTGGCCGAAGGACGGCAAGCACCGGCCGCAGCTGTTGCAGGCGCAGCGTGGCGGCGCGCCGGTCGTCGCCGAACCGGCGACTTAGTTATCCCAGCGATCGCATCGACTGCGCAGGATGTGGCAGCGTCGTTCCGCCGTTGCCGCATCCGTCCGGGCGGGAGCGCATCCGGTGTGCGCTGGGTTTGTGCCTCCCCGAACCGGATCGAACGTCTACAGAAGAGGAACCTCATGGAACCAACCAGTGGCGCCGATGGCCAACGGCCGGCCGACCGCGAGGCCGGGCGTCGCGACAGCGGCGACCATGCCACGGTCGGTGCGACCGATACGTTCCTCGCCCATCGCAACCTTCTCTTCACGGTCGCCTACGAGATGCTCGGATCGGCGGCCGACGCCGACGACGTCTTGCAGGAAACCTGGTTGCGCTGGGTCGGAGTGGACGCGGCGCACGTCACCGAGCCGCGCGCCTACCTGGTCCGGATCGCCACCCGGCAAGCGCTCAACCGGTTGCGCTCGGTGAAGCGCCGCAGGGAGGCATACGTGGGCTCGTGGCTGCCGGAACCGCTGCTCACCACCCCGGACGTGGCCGCCGACGTCGAACTGGCCGAGAGCGTGTCGATGGCGCTGATGCTCGTGCTCGAGACGTTGACCCCGACCGAACGGGCAGTGTTCGTGCTGCGCGAAGCCTTCGGATTCGGCTACGACGAGATCGCGGCCGCGGTCGACAAGACACCCGCTGCCGTCCATCAGATCGCGCACCGCGCCCGCCGCCACGTCGACGCCCGCCGCCCCCGCCGCTCGGTCACCGCGCGCCAGGCCGAGGCGGCTGCCGAGGCGTTCCGGCGCGCGCTCGAGACGCGGGATGTGCAGGGTCTGCTCGACGTGCTCGCCCCCGACGTCGTCGCCATCAGCGACGGCGGCGGCATCAAGCAGGCCACGCCACGGCCGGTCCTCGGCGCCGACAAGGTGGCCCGCTTCATCGTCGGCGGCCTCACCAAGAACGACGTCGCGCTCTCCGTCGAGTCGACCACGGTCAACGGCAGCCCCGCGCTGGCGCTGCACATGGACGGGGAACTCGACGGGGTTCTCGCGATGCGCGTGGAGGACACCCGCATCACCGGCATCTACTACGTGCGCAACCCGCAGAAACTGACCCACATCGACTCCGAAACCCCGCTGACCTTGCGCTGAGTCGGCCCCACTGCTCGAGGAGAAAACATGACCACGCCGGCGTCGCTCGCCGATCCGTTTCCGTCGCGCTGGCCGACGGTGGCCGGAGCAGTCGTGCTGCTCACGGCGCTCGTCAGCGTGCTGCTCATCGCCTTCGCCTGGCCGTCGGTGCGATCGTCGGTCCACGATGTGCCGGTCGCGGTCGCGGGGCCGAGCCCCGCGGTCGCGCAACTGCGCACCGCACTCGATCAACGCCTGCCCGGCGGCTTCGAGATCAGCGAGGCGGCCGACACAGCGGCGGCGGAGCAACTCATCCGCGACCGGAAGGTGTACGGCGCCATCGATCTCAGTTCCGGCGCCCCGCAGGTCGTCGTCGCTTCCGCCGCAGGCCCCGCGGTAGCCCAGACCCTGCAGGGCGTCGCGACCGGTCTGGCGCAGGCGGGGCAGCCCGGCACGGCGGTCCGCGACCTCGTCGCTCTGCCCGCCGACGATCCGCGTGGCGCGGGCTTGTCCGCGGGCGCCTTGCCCCTGGTCATGGGTGGTCTGCTGGCCGCGGTGCTGCTGACCCGGCTGGTTCGCGGCACATTCCGCCGCGTCATCGGGGCGCTGGCCTTCGCGCTCACCGGCGGCCTGGCCGTGACCGCGATCCTGCAGTTCTGGCTCGGCTCGCTGAGCGGTTCCTACCTCGCCAACACCGGCGCCGTCGGCTTGTCCATCGCGGCCACCGCGCTGACCGTGCTCGGGCTGGAGGCACTGCTCGGCTACGCCGGGATCGGGATCGGCGCCGTGGTGATGATGCTCGTCGGCAACCCGCTCTCGGGCACGGCGACCGCACCCGAGATGCTGCCGGGCTGGTCCGGCGCGCTCGGGCAGGCGCTGCCGCCCGGCGCTGGTGGCCGGTTGCTGCGCTCCACCGCCTTCTTCGACGGCCACGGGGCTACGCACGCCATCGCGGTCCTGCTGGCCTGGCTCACGCTCGGCATCGCACTGTGCCTGGTCAGCGGGCTGCGTACGCGTCGCGCCGCCACCGGCTCGGCGGGGTTGCGCACATCACCGGCGGATGGCACCCCGGCATCGCTGAGCCGCTGACGGGTGCCGAGTCCGAGGGCCGTCCGACCGATGCCGGGTTGACGGCCCTGCACTGCGTCTCCCAAACCCTTCTCGGCATCGGTCGACCGGTCCGGCCTCGCCCGAGTTCCTCGGTGGGCGGCCCGTCGATCGCGCCGACCAGGCGGGAGCGTCGAGGCGCGAGCGCAGCCTGCGGGGCGGCGACGACACCGCACGTCCCATAGCCGTAGGCCGCCGTCCCGGCAGGTGGATGCGACGGTGGTGCTCTCTTCACTGAAGACGGTGGTCGGGACAGGTTCGATTGCTGCGGTTCGGGCTTGGCCGGTGCGTTCGTGTGGGGCGACGTCCCAGTCCCGTTGTGGCGGTCGAGGCGACCCGCTACCGGCCCAGAGTGAGCTGTCGCCCTGCTGAGCGTCGGGAGAACCCGGGGCCCGGTTCCACTGTCTGTTCTCCGCCGATCCGTGAGCGTGATCCCGGCAGCTGTTGCCGCCTGGAGTCCATGCCGGTACAGCGGGCGACCGCGAACGTTCCGGTGTCGGGGACTCGCTCTCCCGGCCGCTGACTACGGTGTGAGGTCGTGACTACAGGGGATATCGCTCGAACGCGGGGAGGCGACGACACCGCGCACTTTCGACTGACGGTGGTGGATCAGGCGCTGCGGTTGTTCGCCGAGAAGGGGTACGAGGCGACGACGGTGGACGAGATCGCGGAAGCGGCGGGCATCTCCCGCCGGACCTTCTTCCGGCAGTTCCGGTCGAAAGAGGACGTGATCTTCGCCGACCACGAGTCGCAGCTGGCGCAGGCGGCGGAGTTCCTGGCCGCGTCGGCCGACGACCCGTGGGAGGCGGTGTGCGCGGCGGTGGTGCAGGTCTTCGAACGATTCACGCAATGGCGGGAGATCGCGGCGCGGCGGTATCAGGTGGTGCGGCGGGTGCCCGCACTGCGGGAGCGCGAGATCGTCACGGTGTTCCGTTACGAGCGGTTGTTCACCGACTACCTGCGCGAGCGGCTGCCCGACGCCCCCGATCTGGCACGGGTGCAGTTCACCGCCGCCGTGACCGCGACGCACAACTACCTGCTGCGCCGGATGGTGCGCGGCGAGTCGGACGCGGGCGCTGCCGACCTGCGGGTGGAGCTGGCCGCGATCCCGCGCGGCAGGGGCCGTGCCGTGAATCCCGACGAGCTGGTCGTCGCGGTGTTCCCGCGCGACGCCCCGCCCAGGCAGATCACGGACCTGCTGGTTCGCAAGCTCGGTACCCTGTGAGCCGAACCGGGAGTGCGACCGATCTGACACTGAGTGCCACATCATCCCCCCACGTGACTGCCATTCATGTGGGTATACTCGACGGCGAGATGGCACTGAGTGCCGACGCACTGCTTTCGTTCGAGGGAAAGCGGCGCCGACCACCCGACGACCAGGAGTGAAGCCCGATGGCGGGAAACCCCGATTTCGACCTGTTCAAGCTCGAGGACTTCCACGATGAGCTGCGCGAAGCGATCCGCGCTCTCGCGGAGAAGGAGATCGCTCCGCACGCCAAGGACGTCGACGGCAACTCCCGCTTCCCGGAGGAGGCGCTGACCGCGCTCAACGCCTCCGGCTTCAACGCGGTGCACGTGCCCGAGGCCTACAGCGGCCAGGGCGCGGATTCGGTGGCCACCTGCATCGTGATCGAAGAGGTCGCGCGCGTCTGCGGGTCGTCCTCGCTGATCCCCGCCGTCAACAAGCTCGGCACCATGGGCCTGATCCTGAACGGCTCCGAGGAGCTGAAGCAGAAGGTGCTGCCGGACATCGTCAACGGTGAGATGGCTTCCTACGCGCTGTCCGAGCGCGAGGCCGGCTCCGACGCGGCCGGCATGCGCACCCGGGCCAAGCAGGAGGGCGACGACTGGATCATCAACGGCTCCAAGTGCTGGATCACCAACGGCGGCAAGTCTTCTTGGTACACCGTGATGGCGGTGACCGACGCGGAGAAGGGCGCCAACGGCATCTCGGCGTTCATGGTGCACAAGGACGACGAGGGCTTCGTGGTCGGCCCGCTGGAGCACAAGCTCGGCATCAAGGGCTCGCCCACCGCCGAGCTGTACTTCGAGAACTGCCGGGTGCCGGGTGACCGCATGATCGGCGCGCCGGGCACCGGCTTCAAGACCGCGCTGCAGACCCTCGACCACACCCGCCCCACCATCGGCGCGCAGGCCGTCGGCCTGGCCCAGGGCGCGCTGGACGCGGCCATCGCCTACACCAAGGACCGCAAGCAGTTCGGCAAGTCGATCGCCGACTTCCAGAACACCCAGTTCATGCTCGCCGACATGGCGATGAAGATCGAGGCCGCTCGCCTCATGGTGTACACCTCGGCCGCCCGCGCCGAGCGCGGCGAGCAGAACCTCGGCTTCATCTCCGCCGCCGCCAAGTGCTTCGCCTCCGACGTCGCCATGGAGGTCACCACCAACGCCGTCCAGCTGTTCGGCGGCGCCGGCTACACCACCGACTTCCCGGTGGAGCGCATGATGCGCGACGCGAAGATCACCCAGATCTACGAGGGCACCAACCAGATCCAGCGTCTGGTGATGTCGCGCGCGCTGTTGAAGTGATGTTTCGGTAGACGTACGGGCGTTCGGGCGGTCCCAGAACGCATCTCAGGCCCTCTTCGGGCCGTCGAGGTGCAGGGGCCGCCCGAACGTCTGTCTTTCGCCCGCTCGAAGTTGGGCTCGGTCGAGATCGTCTGGGAGAACTCCGCGACCAGCAGAACTGATGGGCGTCGAATCTTTCGAAGCGATCGCTTCCGTGCTGATCCGATCCGCCGAGTAGGACGAGTCGAAGCCGGTGGGCAAAAGGCTCACAGTGCGTTTCGCCTGACGAGCGAAGGGGGTGAACCGAAGTCGGCTCACTGGATTCGCGGACACCACGCAAACCCCGATCCGGTGACAGCCCGCGGAGCGCGGACTGACCCCAGGCCACTCCTGCCGTTTACCTGCACCGGGCCGGGACCGCCGCGCTCACCTGGCCATAACTCCTCTATGGCTCCAGGTAGAGCCGTTCGCACGGCAGTCTCGGGTAGCCGTCGGTGGTGTCTGTGGACACTTCCACTGCGTCGTGCCAGTGGTGGGCGCGCCATTCCTGGACGAACAGGCATGCGGCTGTCAGGCAGGCGACGAAGTCGAGGCGGGCTCCGTGCCAGAACACCGACAGGTGGACATCCGGCTCGGACGGGATCGGCGATTGCGCGCGGTCAGGCATAGGTGATCACCCGTCGACCGCGCGCGAGCTTCGCGGCTACGCAATGGCGGATCGCCGCGACGACCACGCGGCCGGATGGGCGAAAGGCCGTGTCCGGGCGCGTAATCCATGCTCGGAACTTGGTCCCTCGGTCGGCGGGGCTCGGTAGCGCGATCATGCCGCCGTAGCGGATGATCGACACGTTCAATCGGAACATCTCGGCGAACAGGGGGACGTCGTCCGGTAGGTCCGGCCGGATGATGAACGTCCACCGTCTCGATCGCGGATGCGACAGGGTCGGCCCCAGCTCATGGCCGTGGTCCTGCATCCATACCTTCACGTGGTGTCCCAGCACGGCAGGCATGGTTATGGCCCAGACCATTCCGGTTCGCACGATGATGCGGCCGATCTGGGGAGGGTCCACGATCGCGGGGAGACCGCACACCTGCCGGTAGTAATTGCATCGAGACAACGGCGTGTCTCCGAACGCTATGTGGCGCATCGAGACCTCTGCTTCATCGAAGGGATTCAGGCGCGCCCTCGGCTCCGGCATCCTCTGGTTGGTAGCCGGTACGGAACGAACTACGTTGCGGGGTACGCCTTCTCGCCATCCCCCTGTCGGGCGCACATCCAGAGAACCACTGGACCAGTCTGATGAACTACGTCATCATGAAATCTCATCAGCTCGACCAGCACATTTTTCATTCTGCAATGTGAATCGGCTCGGAGATGAGAAACCCGGGCCGTCCCGAGTAGACAGGAACCGCATGGCCGAAAGTGGTGGCTCGACCCTCCCTCGCCGACAGCTCGGCAGGCACCTGCGGAACGGACGCGAAGCAGCGGGGTTGACGCTGGCGGATGTCGGCGAACGGATGCAGTGGAGCGTCAGCACCGTTCAGCGGATGGAGGTCGGCAAGACCGAGCGAATCCGCACCGTCGACGTCGAGGCGCTGTGCAAGATCTACGACTTCACCGAGGAGTACACGAACGCGCTGGTCGGGCTCGCGAAGCAGGCCAGCGTGAAGTCGTGGTGGCATGAGTTCGGCGACCTTATCCCCGAGAATTTCGATGTCTTCGTGGACCTGGAAGCCACCGCGCGGTCGCTGACCTGGTACGAACCGGAACTGATCCCAGGGATCTTCCAGACCCCCGCGTACGCGAGTGGACTGATTCGCGCCGTCTACCCGCACGACACACCCTTGGAGCACGAGCGCCGGGTACACCTCCGACGCAAGCGTCAAGCGCTGATCACCCGTAAAACGAAACCTGTCACCGTGAACGCAATCCTTCGAGAGTCGGCGCTACGCGGGATCGTTGGCGACGATCGCGTCATGTCCGCCCAACTTCGGCATCTGGTAGATCTCATGGGTTTGCCCAACGTCACGATTCGGGTGCTTCCCTTCTCGGCCGGGTTCCCCATGGGCGTCGCTGTGGGGCCGTTCGTGATCTTGAAGTCCGGGGGCGACGGCAAGCGACAGCCGAAGGAGCCTACAGTTGTCTACGTCGAGAGCTTCACAGGCGATTTGTACCTGGAGAAGTTCAGCGCTGTGAACCGGTATGTCGATGCCTACCAGCGGTTCGGGCGCGCGGCGCTGGACCCGGATCAGAGCAAGAACCTGCTCCGGCAGATGGCAAGGGAGTATGGACCGTGAATACCGAACTCTCCAAGACTAAGTGGGTCAAGAGCAGCTACAGCGGGGCTGACAAAGCATGTGTCGAAGTGGCCCTTCTCTTGAGAGGCCACGTCGGCGTGCGGGACTCCAAGAACCCAACCGGCCCAGCGCTCATGTTCACGCCAGGCGAGTGGAACACCTTCACCGCTGAGATAGCCCAGGGCGAATTCAAGTGCCTTTGAAGCGAGCGAGCGCGTGGCGCTGGCCCCGGATCAGAGCAAGGATCTGCTCCGGCAGATAGCAAGGGAGTACGCACCGTGAATACTGACCTGTCTGATGCGAAGTGGTTCAAAAGTGCCCGTAGCGGTGGCGACAAAGCATGCGTCGAGGTCGCCTTTCTCGCGGGAGGCGGTGTCGGCGTCCGGCACTCCAAGAACCCGACTGGCCCAGCGCTGGTCTTCACGCCCGGCGAGTGGGATGCTTTCACCGCCGGCATAGCTGACGTCGAGCTCGAGCGCGGCTGAACCGGACACGAGCCCGGCGTATCCATCAGCGCCGGGGTGAACCATGGGTTGGTTCACGAGTGGCGCATGGTTGCGGTAAATCGCGAGTAGACCTCTCGCTGGTGTGCCACTCGCGACGGGATCTTTCGCCTACTTGACCAAGTCGGCGTATTCGCGGTGTTGGGAGATGTACTGCTCCACGTACCAGCAGGTGGGGATGACGGAGTAGCCCGCTGCGCGGGAGTCGTTGAGGGCGAATTCGACGACTTGGGCAGCTACCCCTCGGCCCCGGAACTCGGGGAAGGTCAGCGTGTGGTGGAAGTCGCGGACCTCGAGGTCTTCGCGTTCGGCGTAGTCGGCGTACCCGGCGAGGGTGTCGTCGATGTAGATCTCGTAGCGGGTGTCGGCGACGTTGTGTTCGAGCCTTGTCGTCATGGTCGGGTAGAACTCCTTGTCGGTACGGAATGTTCCGCGGTCAGAGGATCGCGCCGGGGTTGAGGATGCCGTCCGGGTCGAGCGCGTCCTTGATGCGGCGGGTCAGGGCCATAACGTCGGGGCCGAGCTGATCGGGCAGCCATGTCTTCTTCAGTCGTCCGACGCCGTGTTCACCGGTGATGGTGCCGCCGAGGGCGATGGCGAGGTCCATGATCTCGCCGAAGGCGCGGTGCGCCCGCGCGGTGTGGTCGGCGTCGGCGGGGTCGTGCACGATCAGCGGGTGGGTATTGCCGTCGCCCGCGTGCGCGATCACCGACACCGTCACCGCGTTGCGCTCGGCGATCTCCGCGACGCCGCTCACCAAGTCGCCGAGCCGGGGCAGCGGCACGCCGACGTCCTCGAGCAGCAGCGGCCCGAGCTTCTCCACGGCCGGAATCGCCAAACGCCGTGCGGCCGTGAACGCCTCGCCCTCGGAAGGGTCCTCGGTGTGGAAAACCTCTGTCGCGCCCGCCTTCTCGCAGGCCGCCGCCATGATCTCGGCCTCACGGTGGGCGAATTCGCCGGGGGCGTCGGAGCGGGCGACCAGTAGCGCGGCCGCCGTCCGGTCCAATCCCATCCGCAGCTCGTCTTCCACGGCGTTGATCGACACCGAGTCCATGAACTCGAGCATCGATGGGCGCAGTTCGCCGGTGATGGCCAGGATCGCGTCGGTGGCGGCGGTGAGCGTGGGGAAGCTGGCGACGACTGTGCTCTGCGGCGGTTGCGCGGGCAGCAGCCGCAAGGTCAGTTCCGTGATCACCCCCAGCGTGCCCTCGCTGCCGACGAACAGCTTGGTCAGCGACAACCCGGCCGAGTCCTTCAAACGCGGACCGCCGAGCCGGACCACCGCGCCGTCGGCGAGCACGACCTGCATGCCGAGCACGTAATCGGTGGTGACGCCGTACTTCACACAGCACAGGCCGCCCGCGTTGGTGGCGGCGTTGCCACCGATCGAGCAGATCTCGAACGACGACGGGTCCGGCGGATACCACAGGCCGTGCTCCGCGACCGCGCGCTTGACCTCGGCATTGAGCAGGCCCGGCTGCACCACCGCGGTCCGGGTCACCGGGTCCACGGTGATCGCGCGCATCCGCTCGGTGGTGAGCACGATGGCTCCGTCGACGGCTGTGGCGCCCCCGGACAGCCCCGATCCGGCCCCGCGCGGGATCACCGGGACACGATGCGCGGTGGCCCACCGCAGCGTCGCGGCCACGTCGTCGGTGCCGGTGGCCCGCACCACGGCCAGCGCGGTTCCGGCCCCCGGGTCGCGCGCCCAGTCCTGCCGGTAGCCGGCCAGCAGCTCGGGATCGGTGAGCACCGTGCCGTCGGGGAGAGCGGCGATCAACTCATGCAGGTCCACCACTTCACGCTAGCTTCCCCTGCCCGCTATTTGCGGATCGGCCGACCCGCGGCCGGATGCCCCGGGATGTTGATGTCACCCGCCACAGTGGTATTACCGCCTCCAGGCGACCAGAATGCCGACAGAGGCTTGACTGTCGGGGCATCGAGTTCTCCCGGGGCCGTCATGTCGCGGCGCCGGCGGTCATGCGGTTCGCCGCGTACCACGTGGAGGGATGGAACGGATGCAGGGCGAACAACCGAGTCGCCGGGAACTGGTCGCCGCGATGTTCTCCAGCGAGTTCGTCGAGGACGGCATCGACGCGGACGTGCTGCGCCGGGTGCACGCGGGCGAGCACGAGGAGTGGTTGACCGCGCTGGACCGCTCCGGTGTCTTCGGCAAGGAAGCCCTCGCGGAGCTGGCCGACCTGTGGCGCTGCGAGCCCCGCGAGTTGCTGGAGGCACTGCTGGCCGACGCGGACGACGTCGCGCGGCGACGGTGCCTGGCGGCCTGGGCCGGGTTGGACCACGACGCGAACGGTCCCGGCCAGGCCCAGATCGGCTGAGCCACCGGCCGGTCGCCGCCCGCTCATCTGCCGGACATCTGCCGCTGGCACCCTGGTCGCGTGCACGAGCTGTCCGAGACCGCCGACACCATCGCCGATCGGTTCACCCACTGGTGCGCGGCGGTCGTCGCCCGGCTGCCGTTCGGTCTGGACCGTCTCGTCCCGCCGACCTTCCTCGGCTTCGCGCTGATCAACAGCGGCACTTTCGCTGTCGACTTGGCGCTGCTCACCCTCTTGCACGGGTGGTTCGAGCTGCCGGTGTGGTCGGCGGTGACCCTGGCCTACGTGTGCGCGTTCGGCCTGAGCTTCGTGCTCAATCGCACGTTCAACTTCCATTCCCACGCGCCGGTGGGCAGGCAGGCCGCGGTGTACGTCGTGGTGGTCTTGATCAACTACCTCGCGTTCATCCTCGGCGTCGGCAGCGGACTCGCCGCGCTGGGGCTGCAATACCACCTGTCCCGGATGCTGGCGGGCGCATGCGAGGCGGTCTACATGTACAGCGCGATGCGCTGGGTGGTCTTCCGCCGATCGGTGGAGCCGCAGGCGGCGCTCGCGCCCGACGTCGCAGTGCGGCCCCAGCCGAAGTAGCGCTGACCAGCCCGGCCCGTGACTACCGCGCGCTCGCGGATGTGTGTCAGGACGCCGGAGCGATCAGCGTTTCGACGCGCTCGCCGTCGACGACGATCGCGTCGTCGTCGGTCAGCGACCAGTGCGCGACGCCTTCGGCGCGGTACCGGGCCGCGAGCCGAGTGCAGTCGCCGTCGGGGTCGGTGGCCGAATCGACATGCGGCACGATCCGGCGGTCCACCAATCCCAAGCCGTCCCAGCGCGGTTCGACGCCACACGCGGGCGCGACCTCGTCCGGGTCGTCCACCGATTCCAGCCCGTGCAGGTCGGGAGTCAGCAGGCAGGCCCCGGCGCTGTAACCGGCGTAGACGAGCGCGTCGGCGGCGAGCAGCCGGGGAAGGACTCGGTCCGCGCCGCTGCGCGCGAACTGGGCGCGCAAGACGAACGTGTTGCCACCGCGCACCCACACCAGCGGGAATTCGGCCAGCTTCCGTTCCAGCTCCGCTTCCCGGCCGACGTACTCGCGCAGGTCGAGTACCTCGGGCCGGTAACCGAGCTTGCGCAGCGGCGACATGTCACTGCGCACCGCGCCCGCCCACGCCTGCGGCCAGGCGTCGCAGGCGTTCGGGATCAGCGCGACCCGGCCTGGCGGGCCCGTCAGCGCGGCGAGCCGGTCGTAGTGCGCGCCGAAGCGATAGCTGGACAGGAACAGTCGCACCGCGGATCAGATGGTGAAGGCGAGGTGGCCGACGATGCGCTGCCCGAGTTCGCCGTCGCCCCGAATGACGATCTCGTCCAGGTGCTGGTCAGCGGTCGTGCGTCCGCCGCCAAGCCGCACGAAGAGCCCGGAGTCCAAGCCGATTTCGACCGTGGCCGGTCCGTCGAAGGCATCCACGTAGCGCGCCCGGCCCGCCACCTGGATGCGCAAGGTCCTGGCCAGCGGCCCGCTCAGCGCGAAGGCGATCCGCGCGCCCTCCGGCGCCTCGCCCTTCTTCACCACCACGCGCGGGATGCTGCCCGCGAACTCCTCGAACGCCAGCTGACCGCGCGGCCCGCCCTCGTCCACCGGCGTGCCGAGCGCGTCGGCGATATCGAGTTCGTGCATCCAGCAGTCGAACAACCGCACCCGCATGAATCTGCCGTAGGACACCTGCCCGATCGGCGAGATCGTTTCCTTCTCCCACTCGGCGTCGCCCATCGCGGCGAGCGCGGCGCGCCTGCGGTCGACGACGCCGCGGTAGAACTCGAGCAGCCGCGCGCCGGACAGGGGACGCAGCCGGTCCACCCAGATCTCGTTGAGCACCGCGGTCTCGTTGCGCACGTAGGGCAGCGTGCTGACGTCGGTCTTCGGCTTGGTCGGGTCGTGCGCGGGCGGCCGGTCACCCAGCAGCCAGGATTCGGTGCCGACGACATGGGCGACGACGTCGAATACGGTCCAGCCGGGCAGCGCCGACGGAGCCCGCCAGCGCTTCTCGTCCAAGGGCGCGATCAGGGCGTCGATCGCGTCCCATTGCTGCGACAGCAGCTCGATCAGCGCGGTCCGATCCAACGTCTCGGTCATCCGTCGTTTTCCTTTTCCGGGCCTTCGCCCTCGTTCTCCAATGCCGCGAGGCCCTCTCGGATGGCCGCGGCGGTGGCGACCGGATCGTGCGGGCGCCGCAGCAGAAACCCCGTGGCGAACCGTAGCTTGTCGCCGTGGCTGCGCGGGATCACGTGCAGGTGGACGTGCGGCACGGTCTGGAACGCGGCGGTTCCGTCGTTGAGGATCAAGTTGGCGCCGTCGGCGGCGAGGCTGCTGCGCCGGATGGCCAGTGCGAGCCGATGCCCGATCCGGAAGATCTGCGCGCCGAGTTCGGCCTCCAGATCCTCCAACTCGGCGGCGTGTCGTTTCGGGATGACCAGCGTGTGCCCACGGGCGATCGGCCGGACGTCGAGGAACGCACACAGCGTGTCGTCCTCGTACACCTTCGCAGCGGGTGCTTCGCCTGCCACGATGCGGCAGAAGACGCAGTCGTTCACACGCTGGACCATACGGCGTACGAGCCGAGCCGAACACCCCGGACCGCCGATCGGCATGACGCACGTCACTGCGCCGCTGTGCGCCGCCCACCCGGCCTGGTGCCTGACCTCGAGGTTGGTAACGAACTTCTCTGTACGGTCTTGCCGTGTTCACCTGCGGCGACCACGATCACACCGAGAAGACAAAAAGGTGGACCGCCGCTCGGTAGCCGGTGGACCGCTCGGTGACGTCCGGCGCACCGGCGGGATTCGCCCGGCGTGTGTGATGGGCATCTCAGCTAGGCTCACGGCGGGCCAGGTACAGTGGCGAAGATTTGGGCGAAATTACTCGACAGTAACATCGTCCGATCGTCTACCCGTTGCCTGAAGCTCAGTAAGAGAAGGAAGTCTGACAAGTGGAGACAACGCAGAGCGTAGGCGATCCATCGCCGCGCGGCGCGCGTGTCGGTGTCGTTCGCGAATCGAACGCGGGCGAACGACGTGTCGCATTGGTGCCCAAGATCATCCCGAGCCTGGTGAAGCAAGGCGTGGAGGTGGTCGTCGAGTCCGGAGCCGGAAAGGGCGCGCTGATTCCCGACGAAGCCTATGTCGAGGCGGGCGCGTCGATCGGTGATCCGTGGACGGCGGACGTGGTGGTGAAGGTGGCCCCGCCCAGTGACGCCGAGGTGGCCAAGCTGTCGTCGGGGCAGACGCTGATCGGGTTCCTCGCCCCGCGCAACGCCGACAATCAGATCGGCGCGCTGAAGGCGGCGGGGGTGCAGGCCTTCGCGGTGGAGGCGATTCCGCGGATCTCGCGTGCGCAGGTGATGGACGCGTTGTCCTCGCAGGCGAACGTCGCGGGGTACAAGGCGGTATTGCTGGCGGCGTCGGAGTCGACGCGGTTCTTCCCGATGCTGACCACCGCCGCGGGCACAGTGAAGCCGGCGACGGTGCTGGTGCTCGGCGTGGGTGTCGCGGGCTTGCAGGCGCTGGCCACGGCGAAGCGCCTCGGCGGGCGGACCACCGGTTACGACGTGCGGCCCGAGGTGGCCGATCAGGTGCGGTCGGTGGGTGCGCAGTGGCTGGATCTGGGCATCGATGCCGCCGGTGAGGGCGGGTACGCCCGTGAGCTCACCGATGAGGAGAAGGCGAAGCAGCAGCAGGCGCTCGAGGACGCGATCAAGGGCTTCGACGTGGTGATCACCACCGCGCTGGTGCCGGGGCGTCCCGCGCCCAGGTTGGTCACGGCCGCGGCGGTGGAGGGCATGAAGCCCGGCAGCGTGATCGTGGACCTGGCCGGTGAGACCGGCGGCAACTGCGAGCTGACCGAGCCGGGGCAGACCGTGGTCAAGCACGAGGTGACCATCGCCTCACCGCTGAATTTGCCCGCCACCATGCCCGAGCACGCGTCGGAGCTGTATTCGAAGAACATCGCGGCACTGCTGGAGCTGATGCTGGTCGACGGCAAGCTCGCCCCGGATTTCGGCGACCAGGTGCTGGCGGATTCCTGCGTGACCCGTGCTGCGACCGAGGCGCCCGAGGTGGCCCAGACCGAGAAGTCGGTGGAGGCGCCCGAGGCGGACCGGGCCGAGAAGTCGGTGGAGGACCCGGTGGAGGCGAAGGACGCGACCGAGGCGAAGGTGGAGAGCTGATGTATACCGAACTGCTGGCGAATATCGCGATCCTGGTGCTGTCCGGGTTCGTCGGTTTCGCCGTGATCTCCAAGGTCCCGAACACGCTGCACACGCCGCTGATGTCGGGCACCAACGCCATTCACGGCATCGTGGTGCTGGGTGCGCTGGTCACGCTGGGCAAGATGGAAGACCCGTCGATCGGCATCCAGATCATCCTGTTCGTCGCGCTGGTGTTCGGAACCCTGAACGTGGTCGGTGGTTTCGTGGTCACCGACCGCATGCTGGGCATGTTCAAGGGCAAGAAGCCGGTCGCGGCCGACGCTGCCGAGAAGGCGGGGAAGTAGAGCAATGGACAACCTCGTCAACATCCTCTATATCGTCGCGTTCGCGCTGTTCATCTACGGCCTGATGGGTTTGACCGGGCCGAAGACGGCGGTGCGCGGCAACTGGATCGCCGCGATCGGCATGGGCATCGCGGTGGTCGCGACGCTGATCTCCATCCGGGAGACCACCAACTGGATCCTGATCGTCGCCGGTCTGGTGATCGGTGTGGTGCTGGGCGTGCCGCCCGCGCGGTATACGAAGATGACCGCGATGCCGCAGCTGGTGGCCGCGTTCAACGGCGTCGGCGGCGGTACGGTCGCGCTGATCGCATGGGCGGAATTCCTGGACACCACCGGCTTCTCGGCGTTCAAGCACGGGGAAGAGCCCACTGTGCACATCATCGCCGGGTCGTTGTTCGCCGCGATCATCGGTTCGGTGTCGTTCTGGGGCTCGCTGATCGCGTTCGGCAAGCTGCAGGAGATCTTGCCCGGCCGTCCCATCGGCGTCGGGAAGCTCCAGCAACCGTTGAACCTGTTTCTGCTGGTGGTGGCCGTCGCCGCGGCGGTGGTGATCGGCGTGCGCGCCGCCGACGGTGGCGCGGCGTGGTGGTGGATGGTGCTGCTGCTCCTGGCCGCCGGTGTACTCGGGTTGATGGTCGTGCTGCCGATCGGCGGCGCGGACATGCCGGTGGTCATCTCGCTGCTGAACGCGCTGACCGGTCTCTCGGCCGCGGCCGCGGGTCTGGCGTTGAACAACACCGCGATGATCGTGGCGGGCATGATCGTCGGCGCGTCCGGCACCATCCTGACCAACCTGATGGCCAAGGCGATGAACCGGTCCATCCCGGCCATCGTCGCGGGCGGCTTCGGTGGCGGCGGGACCGCGCCCGGCGCCGCGGGCGGCGAGCAGAAGCAGGCCAAGGCCACCTCCGCCGCGGACGCCGCGATCCAGATGGCCTACGCCAACCAGGTGATCGTGGTGCCCGGTTACGGCATGGCGGTCGCGCAGGCGCAGCACGCGGTCAAGGAGATGGCCTCGCTGCTGGAGGCCAAGGGGGTGGAGGTCAAATACGCCATCCACCCGGTCGCCGGTCGCATGCCCGGTCACATGAATGTCCTCTTGGCCGAGGCCGAGGTCTCCTACGACGCGCTCAAGGAAATGGACGATATCAACGGCGAATTCGGCCGCACCGACGTCGCCCTGGTGATCGGCGCCAACGACGTCACCAACCCCGCCGCCCGGGAGGACTCCTCGAGTCCGATCTACGGCATGCCGGTGCTCAACGTCGACCAGGCCAAGTCGGTGATCGTGCTCAAGCGCTCGATGAACTCCGGCTTCGCCGGCATCGACAACCCGCTGTTCTACGCCGACCACACCTCCATGCTGTTCGGCGACGCCAAGAAATCGGTCGGAGCAGTCACCGAGGAACTGAAGGCGTTGTAGGCCAGAGGTTTCCCCGCCGCGCCCCTCCGCCCGCCCGGGTGGAGGGGCGCTTTCGTAATTCGATGGACATCGTGGTCCGCCGCCCCGGATCATTCTCGGAGTGTCCGCACGTCATGAGCCTCTTCGGTTGATCGGTCCCGGGGAGCCCTCGGCCGATCCCGCCGAGCGGCTGCCGTGGACTGTCGTAGTCGATTCCACGTACTCCATCCGCGACGCGATCGATGCCCTCGCGCTCGGTCCGTTCCTGCGGGGCGACCAGCCCTGCGCGCGCACCGCGCATCTCGAGCGGGTGCGGCCGGACGCGCCGCTGCGCCCCGGCCGCGGCCGCGTGGTGCGCACGGTGCGCGACAACGACAGCGGGGCGACGCTGGTGGTCGGCCCCGGCTGGTCGCTGCGTTCGGTGCGCTGGTCGGGCGGTTCGGCGATGGTCGAGGTCACCGCCGTCACCGACACGCTCGCCGACGAGTTGCTCGCCGAAGCGGTCCGGGACGCGGCGGCTCCGCCGGAAGTGGGCGAGACCGTGGAGATGGGCTTCTGGCACATGCACACGCACGGCCCGCAGCGCCGCGCGCGCTCGATCTCGGCGCCCGAGTGGCCGTCGATCCGCGGCAAGTACGCGGGGCAGGTCGCCGCCGCGATGGACCGGCTGATGTCGCTCACCGCCGATGACGTCCGCGGCCGGCTGGTGCTGCTGCACGGGCCGCCCGGCACGGGGAAGACCACCGCGCTGCGCGCGCTGGCCCGGGCCTGGGGAGCCTGGTGCCAGTTCGATTGCGTGCTCGATCCCGAGGTGATGTTCGGCAAGCCCGGCTATCTGATGGACGTGGCCGCGGGTGTCGACAACGCCGACGAGGGCGCGCCGCGCTGGCGGATGCTGGTGCTGGAGGACTGCGACGAGCTGATCCGCGGGGAAGCGAAGGAGGCGGCGGGGCAGGAACTCTCGCGGCTGCTGAACCTGACCGACGGCATGCTCGGGCAGGGCCGGGACGTGCTCGTCGCCATCACCACCAACGAGGACCTGTCGCGTCTGCACCCCGCGGTGACGCGGCCGGGCCGGTGCCTGGCGCGGATCGAGATCGGGCGGCTGTCCGCCGGGGAGGCGGCGGCTTGGCTGGAGCGGGAGCAGCCGGATGCGGCCACCGCGTTTCCGGACGGCGCGAGTTTGGCCGAGCTCGTCGCGGTGCGCGACGGCGAGGCACGGATCGACGCCGTCGCGGTGGACGCGGTGAACCCGGGACTGTACCTGTGAGGCTGCCGGAAGGGCTCCGGTGCGCGGAAGTCGGTGCGCCGGTGGGCCGATCCGGCGAGCGGATGCGGCGAACCGGCTGGTAGCCCGCACGGCGGTACTCGCACCGATCGGCTAGATTCCATGGGTTCGCCCGTCGCCCCGTGCGCACGGAATCAAGCGAGACCCGGGGAGGGGATCCATGACCACACCACCGAACCAACCGTATCCAGGCCAGCCCGGCTATCCGCAGCAGCCGCCTGCCGGTGCGCCGCAGGGCTATCCGGGGCAGCCGGGCTATCCCGGTCAGCCGCAGGGTTACCCTCAGCCTGGCCAGCCGCAGCCCGGTTATCCGCCGCAGGGCGGTTTCCCGCCACAGCCCGGCTATCCCGGTGGCGGCTTCCCGCCGCCGGGACCGCCGCCCCAGCAGAATCGGAGCGGCGGCGTCGGCAAGATCCTGGCCGTGCTCGGTGTCGTCGTGGTGCTGGGCCTGCTGGTCGTCGGCGCCCGCACCGTCTTCCGCTCGGACGGCGAGAAGATCGAGATCGGTCAGTGCGCGAAGTTGTCGGGCACCACGATCAAGGCCGAGTTCGCGACCAAGGAATGCTCCGACCCGGAAGCCAATTACGTGGTGGCGCAACGGCTCGACGGCTCGAACGCGGACTGCCCCACCAAGGATTACGCCAGCTACTACCAGACCGGCAGCAACGAGTACACGCTGTGCCTGCGGCTGAACGTCAAGGAGGGCGACTGCATCGACGGCGGTTTCCTCGGAGCCAGCACCAAGGTGGCCTGCGGCTCGACGGCGGACTTCAAGATCGGCCGGATCGTGCGCGGCACCGCGGACAAGTCCGCGTGCGGAGCGAAGGCGACCGAGAACGACACGATCGTCTACCCGAAGCCCGAGCCGATCACCCTGTGCTTGGTGTCGCCCAGGTAGCGGCAGGGGTCCGGAACGGTGACGAGCATCGGCGCGCGGTTGCTGCGGACCAGATGGTTCGTGCGCGCGCCGATCGCGTTGTTCCGCGCCCGCCTCGGTTTCCTGTTCGGGGGACGGCTCCTGCTGCTGGAGCACACCGGTCGTCGCTCGGGCCGGCCGCGCTATGTGGTGCTGGAGACGGTGTCCCGGCCGAGCCGCGACCGCGCGGTGATCGCGTCCGGATTCGGCGCGCAGGCGCAGTGGTTCCGGAATCTCGTCGCCGATCCGCACTGCCACGTGAGTATCGCGACGCACTTCAGGGTTCCAGCACTGGCCCGCGTGCTGAGTCCGGAGGAAACCGCCGTCGTTCTCGACGACTACCGGCACGGTCATCCGCGGGCGTACCGGAAGCTCAGCCGGATCATCGAAGAAGCCACGGGCACGGCGATAGACGGGGTGCCGATGGTCGAGCTGGCCTGGAGTTCGTGATCCGGTCAGCGGGGCGTGGCGACAACGCCCGCGTATACGCAGCACAGCAGTACGGCGATCAGTGGCACGACCATTGCCGTGGTCAGCGACACCACGGCGGTGAGCCAGCCGATGATCGTGGGACCGGCAAGCAAGCCGAGATAGCCGACGCTGAACACCCGCGACATGTCGGTAGCGGCCGTGCGGGAGCCCAGATTTCCCGCCGCGCTGAAGATCTGCGGGACGCCACCGGCTAGTCCGAGCCCGGTCATGGCCCAGCCGAGGAGCGTCAGTGGAATCCACGGCGAGACGACGATCACCGCCAAGCCGACGGCCGCGAGGAGCGAGCCGTAGCGCACCACCGCTACCCCGCCGAAAACATGGCTCGTCCGGTCGGTGCCGAGCCGTCCGATCGTCATCGTGGTCGAGAAGGCGCCGAAGCCCAGCGCCGCAGTCGCCGCGTCCGCGCCGAGATGGTCGCGCAGCTGCAACGCGCTCCAGTCGGCGGCCACGCCTTCGGCGAGCAGCAGGGCGAACGCTAGCGCTGCCAGCGCTAGCACCTTTCGGCTGCGAGCGCGGGCGTCGAGGGTCGTAGCGGGACCGCGCAGCGCCAGGTCAGGTCCGGGGCCGTCCAGCGGCTGCGCGATGGAGGTGGCCTCGGAGCCGCTCGGCGTGATGTCGTGCCCGGAGGAACCGCCCGCGCCCCGCGGGCTGCTCGCGTCGTGGTCCGCCGCTTCCGACGAGGTCAGGTGGACGGATGCGCCCCCGTGGGACTCCGGCGTTTCCACCCCGGATGTAGTCTCCCGCAACAACCGCGGCACCAGTGCGAGGGTGAGCGCGACACCGGCCGCCGCGGCGACGACCAGGGTCACCCGCACATCCCAGCCCGCCCGCAGCGCGGCCGCTCCGAGCAGTGAACCGAGCAAGCCGCCGCCGGAGAACAGGGCGTGGAAAGCGGCCATGATCGGCCGCCGGTAGGCCCGTTCCACCAGCACCGCTTGGGTGTTCATCGACACGTCCAGCGCACCGTTGCCGAAACCGAAGCAGGCCAGGGCCAGCGCCAAGCCGAGCGGGCCGGTGGCGAGGCCGGGTCCGACCACCGCCACGGACGCGATACACGCGGCCGTGCCGACCAGCGCCCTGCTGCCGAACCGATCGGCGAGCGGACCGGCCAGCCGCATTCCGGCGATGCCCGCACCGGCCATCAGCAGGATGAACATGCCCAGTGTGGATTTCGAGACGTCCGTGCGGTCGGTGATGACCGGGATGTGCACCACCCACATGGCGAGCAGGAAGCCGTTCAACGCGAAGACCATGAACACCGCGGCGCGCGCGACGCGGACCGGGCGATCGACCGTCGGGCTCAACACCATATCGACGGTACCGAGAGAACATCCGCCGCGGCCGGCCTCGCCCGCGGAACCGGCCCAGGGCATCGTCGACCTGGTCGTGCGGCCGTGCGGGACGCTCGACACTGCGCGTCACGTCCGCGAGCGAGTCTCTTTCACTATGTCGAACGTCACATATGGTCAGAACATTCCAGGTCCCCGTGATGGGTGCGGCGCGCAAGGGGTCAAGACGGGTCATGGCTTACCAGCCCGTGATCATGCGCGATCGTCTACCGTGGACAACGTGGATGCGCTCGCCACTCTGCTCGAAGGCCCTCGCGCTCGCGGCGCGTTCCTGATGTGTTCGCTGCTGAATCCGCCGTGGTCGCTGCGCATCCAGGACGAGGCCCCGCTGACCGTGCTGTCGATGATCCGCGGCGGCGCGTGGATCGTCACCGACGAGGGCGCGCCGCGCAGGCTCGGCGCGGGCGACGTCGCCGTCTTCCGCGGACCCGCGCCGTACACGGTGGCCGACGACCCGGCGACCGAACCGCAGATCATCATCCATCCCGGTCAGGTGACGAAGACGCCGGACGGCGAGATCCTCTGCGAGACATTGAGTCTGGGTGTCCGGCAGTGGGGGACCGATCCGGACGGCGCGACGCTCATGGTGACCGGGACCTACGAGTCCGCGGGCGCGGCCGGTCTGCGCCTGCTGCGCGCGCTCCCGCCGGTGCTGGTGTTGCAACGCGGCGAGTTCGACAGCCGGGTGCTCGACATCCTGGTCGACGAGGTGACCAGGGACCAGCCCGCGCAGAGCGCGGTACTGGACCGCCTGCTGGATCTGGTGCTGATCGCGGCGCTGCGCGCCTGGTTCGCTCGCAACGACGCGCCCGCCTGGTACCGCGCGTACGGCGACCCGCTGGTCGGCAAGGCTTTGCGCCTGTTGCAGCACAATCCGGCGCACGGGTGGACGGTCGCGGGCCTGGCCGAGGCGGTGGGAATGTCGCGGGCCGCGTTGGCGCGCCGGTTCACCGATCTGGTGGGCGAGCCGCCGATGGCCTTCCTCACCGAATGGCGGCTGGCGCTGGCCGCCGACCTGCTGCAGGAGTCCGACGCCACGATCGAGGCCATCGCGCGGCAAGTCGGCTACGGCAGCGCGTTCGCGTTGAGCACCGCGTTCAAGCGGCACTTCGGCGTCTCCCCGCGCGACCACCGGCTGGGCGTCGCCGCCGCTGAGCTATCGTCGGCCGGGTGACGCAGCAGTATCCGGTGCTCTGGCCGGTGCCGACTCGATGGGCCGACAACGACCACTACGGGCACGTGAACAACGTGACCTACTACTCGTACTTCGACACCGCGGTCAACGCGTGGTTGATGCACGCCACCGGAACCGACATCCGCGACCTGCCCGCGCTCGGCGTGGTGGCGCAGACCTCCTGCCGGTATCTCGGCTCGATCAGCTTCCCGGACCAGTTGCAGGTCGGCCTGCGCATCTCCCGGCTCGGGCGCTCCAGCATCACCTACGATCTGGCCATCTTCCGCGAGGCCGACGGCGCGCTGGAGCTGTCGGCCACCGGCGTCTTCGTGCACGTCTATGTGGACGCCGAGACTCGCAAGCCGGTCGAGATCCCGGAAGTCATCCGCACGGCCGCGGCGGCGCTCGTCACGGACTGACGGCCGCGGGCACCGGCGTCACGCGCGGCTGAGCAGAGTGAGCGGGTCTTCCAGGAAGCCTCCGATGCCGGCCAGGAAGCGGGCCGCGAGCGCGCCGTCGATCATGCGGTGATCGAAGCTCACGCCGAGGGTGGTCACCCACCGGATCGCGATCTCGTCGCCCACCACCCACGGTCGCCTGCCGATCGAACCGAGGCACAGGATCGCGGCCTCGCCCGGATTGACCAGCGGAACACCGGCGTCCACGCCGAAGACGCCGACGTTGGTGATGGTGAACGTGCCGCCGCGCAGGTCGGCGGGTGTCGCGTCGCCCGCGCGGGCGGTGTCGGCGAGCCAGCCGATTTCCCGGGTGAGGTCGCGGAGGTTGAGCGTCTGCGCGTCTTTGATGTTCGGGACCAGCAGTCCGCGCTCGGTGGCCACCGCGATGCCGAGATTGACGTAGTGCTTGGTGACGATCTCCCCAGCGGCCTCGTCCCAGCAGACGTTCATGCCGGGGAAGTCGGCGAGCGCGGTCAGCGTCGCCTTGGCGACCAGGGCCAGCGGGGTCAGGGGCAGGCCCGCGAAGGATTTCGTGCCGCGCAGATGATCGAGTAGTTCCATCGAGGCGGTGCAGTCCGCGGTCACGAACGTGCTGGCCTGCGGGATGGTGCGCGCGCTGGTCAGCATCGCCGCGGCGGTGCGTTTGCGGATGCCCCCGATCGGGGTGCGTTCCTCGCGCGCGGACGGCCGGACCGCTTCGGCCGGGACGGTGGCCGGTGCGGTCGGACGCGGCTGCGAGACGGGCACCGCGCCGCGCACGTCCTCGACGGTGACCGCGCCGCCGGGCCCCGAACCCGCGATGAACCACAGGTCGAGGCCGAGTTCGCGAGCCAGTTTCCGCGCGGCCGGCGTCGCTGCCGCGCGCGCCGCGCCGAGCGCGGTCTCCCGTCGCCGCTCGTGCGGCTGCGAGGTCGGGCTGTCCGCGCCGCCGGATCGGGAAACCTCGAGCTCCGCCGCCTGATCGCCCGCGGCGTCGGATCGCGGAACTTTGGGCTCTGCCGCCTGATCGCCCAGGGCGTCGGATCGCGAAACGCCGGGCCCCATCCCCTCCCCGCCGTCCGTCCGCGAGACGCCGGACCCGACAGGAGGGCGCCGCCGGGACGTCGCCTCCGCCTCGGGGCCGTAGCCGACCAAGACCGAAGTAGGGCCCGTCTCGCTCGTGTCGTCGGCTCCGGCCGCTTGGACGCGAATGAGTGGCGCCCCGACCGCGACGGTGTCGCCCGGCCGCGCCAGCAGTTCGATCACCCGGCCTGCGAACGGCGACGGCAACGACACGACCGCTTTGGCCGTCTCCACGTCGGCGATGGGCTGATTCAACTCGACCGTGTCGCCGACCGCCACCGCCCACGACACCAGTTCGGCGTCGGTCAAGCCCTCCCCGAGGTCGGGTAGCCGGAACTCCAGCACGGACGCCGGAAGATTCTGGCGGGCATGGTTTTCCACGCGGCACCTCTCACTACGGCGAAGCCCGCCTCACGCGGCGAGGGAACGGTCGACCGCGTCCAGAATGCGGTCCGGGTCGGGCAGGTGGTGCTTCTCGAGCTTAGCCGGGGGGTAGGGGATGTCGAACCCGCCGACGCGCAGCACAGGCGCTTCCAGGTGATAGAAGCAGCGCTCGGTGATCCGCGCGGCGATCTCGGCCCCGAGTCCGGCGAACACCGGTGCCTCGTGTGTGACGATCAGCCGCCCCGTCTTCCCGACCGACTCCTCGACGGTGTCGAAGTCGATCGGCGAGAGGCTGCGCAGATCGATCACCTCGAGCGTGTGTCCTTCCCGCGCGGCGATCCGCGCGGCCGACAGCGCGGTCGCCACGGTTCCGCCGTAGGCGACGACGGTCGCGTCCGAACCCGTCGTGCACACGCGCGCCCGATCCAGGGGCAGGCCGCCGTCGCGGTCGAGCGCGGCGAAGTCGACGTCGGCCTTGTCCCAGTACCTGCGCTTGGGCTCGAAAAAGATCACCGGGTCGTTCAGCGCGATCGCCGCGCGGATCATCGAATAGGCATCGGCAGGGTTGCTCGGTGTGACCACGCGCAGCCCGGCAGTGTGCGCGAAATAGACCTCGGGCGATTCGGAGTGGTGCTCGACCGAGCCGATGCCGCCGCCGAACGGTATGCGAATAGTCAGCGGCGCGTGCACTTTTCCCTGTGTCCGGTAATTGATCTTGGCCACGTGCGAGACGATCTGGTCGAACGCGGGGTAGACGAACCCGTCGAACTGGATCTCGCACACCGGCCGGTAGCCGCGCAGCGCCATGCCGAAAGCCGTTCCCACGATACCCGATTCGGCCAGCGGCGTGTCGATGACGCGGTTGTCGCCGAAGTCCTTCTGCAACGTGTCGGTCACCCGGAACACCCCGCCGAGACGGCCGATGTCCTCGCCCATCAACAGGACCTTCGGATCATCCTCCAGCGCGCGGCGCAAGCCGGTGTTGAGCGCGGCGGCGAAGGTGGTGATCATCGCGGGACTCCTTCTCCTCGTGCGGAGGAGCCGCCGGGATCGCCGGCCAGATACTCCGCGTACGCCCGCCGCTGTTCGGTGATCAGCGGATGCGGGGTGGTGTAGACGTGGTCGAACAGCTCGCTCGGCGCGGGATCGGGCAGGCCGACCGTCGCGGCGCGCACTGCCCGGGCCACCGCGTCCGACCGGTCGGCGACCCGGCGTGCGAACGCGTCGTCCCAGTGGCCCTCGCGCTCGAGCAGCCTGCGGATCCGATCGATCGGATCGCGTCGCGCCCATTGCTCGGTCTCGGCGGCCGAGCGGTAACGGGTGGGATCGTCCGCCGTGGTGTGCGGACCCATCCGGTAGGTGAGCGCCTCGATCAACGAGGGGCCGCCGCCGGAGCGCGCCCGCGCGATCGCCTGCCTGGTCACGGCGAGCACGGCGAGCACATCGTTGCCGTCGACCTGCTTGCCCGGCATGCCGTAGCCGTACGCGCGGCGGGCGATCGGCGTCGCGCTCTGTACCCGCACCGGCGCGCTGATCGCCCACTGGTTGTTCTGGCAGAAGAAGACGACGGGCGCGCTCCAGGTCGCGGCGAAACCGAGCGCTTCGGCCAGATCACCCTGGCTGCTGGCGCCGTCGCCGAAATAGGCGATCGTGGCGATCTCGGCGCCGTCCAAGTGGGCGGCGAAGGCGTATCCGGTCGCGTGCAGACCTTGGGAGCCCACGACGATGTTGGGGTTGGTCATGTTGACCGCGTGCGGATCCCAGCAGTGATGGGCGACGCCGCGCCAGAGCCGGGTCAGATCGGTGGGCGGCACGCCGCGGCAGTAGGCGACCGCCGTCTCGCGGTAGCTGCAGAACACGTAATCGTCGGGATGCAGCGCGTGCGCGGAGCCGACCTGGGCGGCCTCCTGCCCGAGCAGGGGCGCCCACAGGCCGAGCTGGCCTTGCCGTTGCAGCGCGGTGGCCTCGACGTCGATGCGGCGGGTGACCACCATGTCCTCGTACAACGCCCGCACGTGCTCCGGCGCGACGTCGGCGACCAGCGCGGCGTGCTCGCGATCGAGGACCCGGCGACCGTCCGGCTGGACCAGCTGCACCGGGAATTCGGTCTTGCCCGGCATGGGCGATCACCTCCTCACCAGGTCGTCAACGCACAGGATGTGGTCTACCTCACAGCATCCACCCCAATGCGGACTGCGCAAGTGGCCGACCGGCGGATGAGCAGAATGCTCAATTCGGCACCCCCGCGTGATGTCATACTGCGTGGTATGACCAGAGAAAACGTCGGCGTGAGCCTGGACGCCACCGACGCCAGGCTGTTGCTGGAACTGGTCGCCAACCCCAGGGCGACGGGTGTGGAACTGGCCACGCGGCTCGGCCTGTCCCGCAACACCGTGCAGGCCCGCTTGTCCCGCTGGGAGGCGGGCGGCGTGCTGGGCAGCTTCGAGCGGCGCGTCGAGCCGCGCGCGCTGGGCTATCCGCTGGCGGCGTTCGTCGCGGTCGTCGTCGATCAGCACCGGCTGGACTCGGTGGTGGACGAACTAGCCGAGGTGCCCGAGGTCACCGAGGTGTGCGGCATGACCGGACTCACCGATCTCACGGTGCGGGTGGTCGCCCAGGACGCCGACGACCTGTATCGCATCGCCGGGCAAATCCTCAAGATCCCCGGCGTCGAGCGGACCAACATGGCGCTGGTGATGCGCGAGCTGGTCGGTCCGCGCACCGCCCCGCTGCTGGACCGGCTGGCGAATTCCGGCTGACCACCGGCGCGGCATTCCGGCCGCCGCTCTTCGCCACCGCGGCCCGGGCGGTGTCGCCGGATGCTCGACAGCGGGCCGGTGCGGCCCCGCTAGGGTGTGGGATGGAGATTTCGGGCAAAGTTGCCATTGTCACGGGGGCAGGCGCGGGGATCGGGGCGGCGCTGGCCGCCCGGCTCGTCGCCGCCGGTGCGCGTGTAGTGATCGCCGACCTCGACGAGGCGAGCGCGGCGCGAGTCGCGGAGTCTCTCGGGCCCGGAGCGGTCGCGGTCGGCGGGGATGTGGCCGACGAAACGGTGATCCGCACGTCGATCGATCGTGCCGAGGCGGAGTTCGGGCCGGTCGACCTGTATTTCGCGAACGCGGGAATCGGCGGCGGCGCGGGTCTGGACAGTACCGACCAGCAGTGGTCGGCCGCGCTGGAGGTCAACGTGCTGGCCCACGTCCGCGCCGCGCGGCTGCTCGTTCCCGGCTGGCTGGCGCGGGGCGGCGGTTACTTCGTCGCCACGGCGTCGGCGGCGGGCCTGCTCACCCAGCTCGGTTCGGCGCCCTACGCGGTGTCCAAGCACGCGGCCGTCGGTTTCGCGGAGTGGCTGTCGGTCACCTACGGCGACCGAGGGGTCCTGGTGAGCTGCGTGTGCCCGATGGGCGTGGACACGCAGTTGCTGGAGGGCGGCCTCGTTCCGCCCGAGCACGCCGCCGAGGCGGAACTCGCGGTGAAGGCGGTCAAGAGCGCGGGGGCGGTGCTGTCCCCGGAGGAGGTCGCCGAAATCGTGCTCGCCGGGGTGGCCGAGGAACGCTTCTTGATCCTTCCGCATCCGGAAGTGCTGAAGATGTACCGCCACAAGGGCTCCGACTACGATCGCTGGCTCGACGGAATGCGCCGCTTCCAAGCCGCGCTCCGGGCGTAGGCGGCCCCCGGCCCCGGCGCGCGCTGTGGTCGGCCACGGTCCAGCTGCTCCCGTTCGGTCTGACGCAACACTCTGCGCACGACGAGCCCGGCGAGCAATCCCCAGAAGGCCGCGCCGATGCCGGCGAAGCCGACGCCGGAGGCGGCGATGAGGAAGGTGACGACGCCCGCCTCGCGGTGTTCCGAACGCAGCGCCGCGCCGAGCGCGGTGGCCAAGGTCGCCAGCAGGGCCAGGCCGGCCACGGTTTCCAGCGTGCCCGCCGGAGCGGTGGCGATCAGCGTGACCAGCGCGGCCGAGCCCAGTGCGAGCACGAGGTATATCCCGCCCGCGGTGAACGCGGCGACCCAGCGCCGCTTCGGGTCCGGGTGCGCGGCGGGCGCGGCCGACAGCGCGGCGCTGATGGCGGCGAGATTGATCGCGTGCCCGCCCGCGGGCGCGCCGACGACGGTGCCGAGCCCGGTGACGGTCATCGCCGCGCGCCATGGCACGCGGTAGTCGAACGAGGCCAGCACCGCGGTGCCCGGAATGTTCTGCGACGCCATGGTGACGATGTAGAGCGGGATCGCCACGCCGATCAGCGCCTGCCAGCTCCAGTGCGGCACCGTCAGTTCCAGCCGTGGCGCCATCGCGCCGACGTCGAGGTGCCGGTGCTGCACCGCGATGCTGATCGCGGCCCCGATCGCCGCCGTCGCGAAGGCCGCGATCACGGCCCAGCGCTGCGCATACCGTTGCAGCACCAGCCAGACCACGATCACCGGCGCCACCACCGCCGGACTCGTCTGCACCGCGCGGACCGGCGCCAGGCACAACGGCAGCAGCACCCCCGCCAGCATGGCCTGCGCTATCTCCACCGGGATCGCCGCGACCAGCGCGCCCAGCCGCTGCCACAGTCCGGTGACGACGATCAGCGCTCCCGTCACCACGAACGCCCCGATCGCGGCGGGCCAGCCGCCCGCCACGGCGCCCGTCCCGGCCAGCAACGCCGCGCCCGGTGTGGACCAGGCGAGCGTGATCGGCATCCGGTAGCGGTAACTCAGCGCCAGCATGCCGATCGCCTGTGTGAGGCACAGCGCGAGCAGGCCCGACGCGGCTTGCGCCGAACTCGCCCCCACCGCGGTCAACCCGCTCAGCACCACGGCGAAGGAACTCGTGAACCCGACCAGCGCCGTCACCGCGCCCGCGCTGATCGGCGGCACGAGCCCGGCCCGCGACCGTTCGGGTTCCCCGGTCGCGGTGGTTTCGGCAGTGGAAGTGTTCGACATCGGTCGGATATTGCCGCTGGTCACGAGGGCGTGTCGCCTGCCAGTGCGCCGAAACTGGCCTGACTTGGCCGGCGCGGGCGGCACGCGGCACGAGAGTTCGGCGACATCGGCACATCCGGGTGCGTAGGGTGGGGGAGTCGGTGCGCGAGGACGCGATTCGGGACGAGGAGCTGAGTTGAGCGCGGTACTGATCTCTCCGGAGGAGCTGCGGGAAGCGTTGCCGGACAAGCGGCTTCGCCTGCTGGATGTGCGCTGGGCGCTGGGCGATCCGGACGGGCCGCAGCACTACCTCGCCGGGCACATTCCCGGCGCGGTGTTCGTCGACCTGGAAACGGAACTGGCCGCACCGCCTTCCCCCGCGCGCGGCAGGCATCCACTGCCGGAGCCCGCGCAGCTGGAGAAGTGCGCGCGCAGCTGGGGTTTGTGCGAGGGCGATCCGGTCGTCGTCTACGACGCCACCGGCGGCATGGCCGCCGCCCGCGCTTGGTGGCTGTTGCGCTGGGCGGGTGTCGCGGACGTGCGCATTCTCGACGGCGGGCTGCCCGCCTGGATCGGTGCGGGCGGGCCGGTCGCGACCGGCGCCGAGCCCGACCCCGAACCCGGCGACGTCGAACTGCGCCCCGGTCAGCTGCCCGTGATCGACGCGGACGCGGCCGCACGCTGGAAGGGCGTGCTGTTGGATGCCAGAGCGAGCGAGCGCTTCCGCGGTGACGTGGAGCCGATCGATCCCCGCGCCGGGCACATCCCCGGTGCGCTCAGCGCGCCGACCGCCGATAATCTCGACGCCGAGGGCCGCTTCCGGGCGGTGGAGGAACTGCGCGACCGCTTCGCCGGCTTCGGATCCGGGCCGGTGGCCGTGTACTGCGGCTCCGGCGTGACGGCGGCGCACCAAGTCGCGGCGCTCGCTGTCGCGGGCGTGGAGGCGGCCTTGTATCCCGGGTCGTGGTCACAGTGGTCGAACGATCCGAAACGGCCGGTCGCGACGGGTAGCTGACCCGCGAAGTGGACCTACAGCCAGGCGCGGGCCAGGAGATCGTCGTCGGTGACCTCGCTGGCCCGGGGCGGGAACCGGGTGGCGGCGATCGACTCGATATGCGTTCCGTCGTGCCCGATCACCCAGGAGCCGCCGCGCTCCTCGCATTCGGCGATCTTGGCGAAGGCGGTGAGCAGGAACGTGATCGCCTCGCGCGGGTCGGTGGTGCGGGCCAGCCGCTGGGATTCACCGGGTCTCGACAGGTCCAGCCACACGCCGCACTGCCCGTCGAGCCGCATGCCGACGATCTTGTCGGCATGCACGAAGGTGAATTTCCGCCGTTCCCACGCGGTCGTCGGGGTGAAGCTCTGCTCGAGAACCTGGAGCAGGATCGTCATGCTGCTTCCTCCGCTTCCTTGACACCAAGCTGCGGTTGTTTGCGATGACCTGCGGATATTCCAGTATGTGCCCGTCGCGCGAAGAAATCCACAACGGTCGGGGCACTGGGCGCGCCGCCGTGTCGGACCCGCCTGCTTGGATGGGTTGATGCTGCACGGACTGTGGTCGCCGGGATCCGGGTTGCTGCTCTGGCACGACTCGCCGGTCGCCGCGCCGTCCACCGGGCTGCCGGATCCGCTGGGCAGCGTGCTGCGGGCGTCGAGGTTCCGGCACCGCACCGAGGTGCTGGTCGTCGCCAACGGTGTCGTCGCCACCGAGCGGGTGCGCGCGCACGCGATGGCCCCGGTCGCGGCGGCGGAGGCGCTGCGGCAGCGCCTGCCCGCCGGGCTGGTGGCGGGGGATCTGCGGTTTCTCGCGCACGTCGCGCACGGCATCGAACGCTGGGTGCGCGCCGGGCGTGTCGTGCCGGACCTGCGCCGGGAGGACGGCCAGTGGTGGGTGCGCTGGCGGCTGGTCGGCGGGGAGCGGCAGCGGGCCTGGCTGGCCGAACTCGCGGTCGCCATGCCGCAGGCTCTGCGGGTGGCCGGGCGTCCGGCGGCGGTGCTGGACGACATGGTCACCGAGCTCACCGATCCGATCGCGCGGTCGCTGGCCGATCCGCCGGACTCGCCGCATCCGCTGGTGGCCGCCCTGGTCGGCGACACTCCGCTGGACAACGGCAGCTATCAGGTCGCCGAGGTGCTGGAGCGTTGGCGGGCGAGCCTGACCGGTGACGAGCCGGAATTGGTGTTGCGGCTGCTGGAACCGGACGGCGAACTCGGGCTCGCCGACGAGTCCGTCGCGCTGTGGCGGCTGGAGGTCTGCCTGCGCCTGACCGGGGAGGCGCCCAGAACCGTTCCCCTGCACGAGGATCCGAATCTCGTGCGGATCGCGGTGGACAAGCTCGGCGCGGCGCGGCGGGCGTATCCGAGGTTGCGTGATCTGCCGAGCGATCCACACAGCATGGACCTGCTGCTGCCCACCGAGGTGGTGCTGGACCTGGTCGCGCACGGCGCGCACGCCCTGCACGCCGCCGGGATCCAGTTGCTGCTGCCGCGGGCCTGGAGCGTCGCCGAACCGAGCATGCGCCTGCGCGTGGACAGCGCGGCGCCCGCCGCGGAGAGCGCGGTCGGTCTGCGCGGCCTGGTCGCCTACCGCTGGGAGCTGGCGCTCGGCGACATGGTGTTGACCACGGCCGAGATGGAACGCCTGGTGCGCGGCAAGTCCGATCTGGTGCAGTTGCGCGGCCAGTGGGTGCAGGCCGATCACAAGGCGTTGGCCGCCGCGGCCCGGTATATCGCCGCGCACGCCGACGACACCCCGGTCACCTTCGCGGACATGCTGGGCGAGATCGCCGTCTCGCGGGTGCCGCAGGTGCCGATCACCGAGGTCACCGCCGGCGGGTGGGCCGGTGACCTGCTCGATCGCACGCGAGAGCCGGAAGCGGTCGCCGTGCCCGTCGGGCTGAAGGCCGAGTTGCGTCCTTACCAGCGGCGGGGCCTGGCCTGGCTGGCCACCATGAGCCGGATGGGGTGCGGCGCGATCCTGGCCGACGACATGGGGCTCGGCAAGACCGTCCAGGTGCTCGCCTTGCTGGTGCACGAACGCGAGGCGCCGGAGGCGACCGAGCCGCCGGGCCCGACTTTGCTGGTGTGCCCCATGTCGGTGGTCGGCAACTGGCAGCGCGAGGCGGAACGGTTCGCCCCCGACCTGCGGGTGTGGGTGCATCACGGCGTGGGCCGGCGGGCCGGGGCCGAACTCGACGAGACGGTCGCCGCCGCGGATCTGGTGGTCACCACCTACGCGCTGCTGGCCCGCGACGCCGAGGAACTGGGCAGGCAGCACTGGGACCGCGTCGTCCTGGACGAGGCGCAGCACATCAAGAACGCCGGTACGCGGCAGGCGCGGGCGGCGCGGTCGTTGCGTGCGCGGCATCGGCTGGCGCTCACCGGCACCCCGGTGGAGAACCGGCTGGAAGAGCTGCGCTCCATCATGGATTTCGCGATGCCGAAGGTGCTGGGCAGCCCGCAGTCGTTCCGGGCTCGTTTCGCGGTCCCCATCGAACGCGAGCGCGACCAGAACGCGATCAGCCGGCTGCGCTGGCTCACCCAGCCGTTCGTGCTGCGCCGGGTGAAGACCGACCCCACGGTGATCAGCGATCTGCCCGAGAAGCTCGAGATGACCGTGCGGGCCAATCTCACCGTCGAGCAGGCCGCCCTCTACCAGGCGGTCGTGGATGACATGCTGGCGAAAATCAAGGACGCGAAGGGCATGGCGCGCAAGGGCGCCGTGCTCGGTGCGCTCACCCGGCTCAAGCAGGTGTGCAACCATCCCGCGCATTTCCTGGGTGACGGGTCGAGCGTGCTGCACCGCGGGGCGCACCGTTCCGGCAAACTCGCTCTCGTCGAGGACGTCGTGGACGCGGTGCTGGCCGACGGCGAGAAAGCTCTGTTGTTCACGCAGTTCCGGGAATTCGGCGAGCTGGTGGCGCCCTACCTCGCCGAGCGGTTCGGCGCCGAGATCCCGTTCCTGCACGGTGGCGTGCCGAAGAAGAAGCGCGACGCGATGGTCACCCGGTTCCAGACGCCGGACGGCCCGCCGCTGATGTTGTTGTCGCTCAAGGCGGGTGGCACCGGCCTCAACCTCACCGCCGCCAATCACGTGGTGCACCTGGACCGCTGGTGGAATCCCGCCGTGGAGAACCAGGCCACCGACCGCGCCTTCCGGATCGGCCAGCGGCGCAACGTCCAGGTGCGCAAGCTGGTCTGCGTGGACACGATCGAGGAGCGGATCGACGAGATGATCAACGGCAAGCGGCAACTCGCCGATCTGGCCGTCGGCGCGGGGGAGAACTGGATCACCGAGCTGAGCACCGACGAACTGCGCGACCTGTTCACCCTCGGAGCGGCGGCGGTGGGCGAATGAGTCCGTTCGTCGACTACTCGGAGTACGGGAAGAAGCTGCCGGTGCGCGGCGGTGTGGAGGCGCGCAGCAGGCGCGGCGGGTTCGGGCGCACCTGGTGGGGCAAGGCGCTGGTGGAATCGGTCGAGCGGATGGCGGAGCCGGGCCGGTTGGCGCGCGGCCGCAACTACGCCAGATCCGGTCAGGTGGTGAACTACCGGATCGAGCCGGGCGTGGTGACGGCGGAAGTGCAAGGCAGTCAACCGAAGCCCTTCACGGCGGTGTTCACCGTGCGCCCGTTGCGCGATGACGAACTCGAGGCGCTCATCGAGACCATCCGCGCGGCTCCCGGCATGCTCGCCGAGATCGCCTCGGGCGCGTTGCCGACCGGACTCGGGCCGCTGCTGCTGCCGAGCACCGCGGCCGACCTCGATTTCACTTGCACCTGCCCCGATCCCGGTTGGCCGTGCAAGCATGTGGCGGCGGTCTGCTACCTGCTGGCCGAGCGGCTCGACGAACGCCCGCGCGAGATCCTGACCTTGCGCGGACTCGACCTGGACACCTTGATCGGCGGCATCGAACGCGAGCCGAGCCCCGCCGTGGACGACGACCCGTACGGCGAGAACATCGCCTTGCCGGATCTGCCCACCGTCGAATTTCGTGCGGCCCCAGAAGATCTGGATCCGATGCTGCTGCGCAGGGCGCTGCGGATGACCTCGGCCGACGAGACCACCGCCGCGACCGGCCTGCGCGAACTCACCGCCCTCTACCGGCTGTTCGACCGGTGACGTTGGTCGGCACCCAGCATCGGGGCTGTCGGTTACCGCCGGTCTGTCGGGGCGGGATCGATACCGGCGGAGCGAAGGGACCGGAGACTTCCCGACGCCGGGTGCCGCTATCCAGTCTCGCGCCGCGCGACCCGATGCGGAACTGCCCCAGTAACGCCCGGACGCTGCCCTTGCGCCGAACTTGCCGAACCGTCACCGCGCTTCGCCGGATCGTCGCACCCACCTCCTCCGAGTCGAGAAAAGTGATCCGACCTGCGTAAAACCCGCTGTTATAGGCTGACGGTGTGGCAGGAAGGAGCCCAGCGGCCGGGTCGCCCCGCGACGACCTCGGTACTCCGGTGGATCTGCGAACACCCCCGCGCCGGGTGGTGTCGCTCGTTCCGTCGCTGACCGAGGCGGTGGCGTGCACGTGTCCGGAAGTCTTGGTCGCCGCCACGCAATGGTGCACACATCCAGCCGATCTGGCGGTCGAACGTGTCCGTGGCACGAAGAATCCGGATGTCCGCCGCATCGTCGAACTCGCCCCCGAGCTGGTGTTGTGCAACAAAGAGGAGAACCGCCGCCTCGACGTCGAACGTCTGCGCGCGGCGGGAATTCCGGTGTGGGTGACCGAGATCGAGACCGTCGAGCAGGCCATGGTCTCGCTCGCCCGGCTGTGCGTGGAGGCGCTCGGCGTCGACGTCCCGGCTTGGCTCACCGAGGCCCGGTCCGCTTGGTCGGCACCGCCTCCTGAACCGGCGCGCGCCGCCGTCATCCCGGTCTGGCGGAATCCGTGGATGGTGGTCGGACGCAACACTTTCACCGGCGACATCGCGCACCGCCTGGGCCTGCGCCTGGTGCACGACGATCGCCCCGATCGCTATCCGCGCGTCACGGAGAGCGAGCTGATCGACGGCGTCGAGCTCGCGGTACTGCCCGACGAACCCTACGTCTTCACCGAAAGCGATGGACCGGAAGCGTTTCCGGATATCCCGGTCGCTTTGGTCGAAGGCCGCGCCCTCACCTGGTACGGGCCGTCATTGGCGACTGCCCGCGAGACTCTCACCGCGCAACTGGCCCGCGCGACTCACAATTCGTAGTCGAACCACATGTGGTGTGTGCCGTCGGCGTCCACATGCAGTCCGCCTGTGCCCGTGATACCCGCGAGGTCGCCGGTGCCGCTGCCGGGCACGATCACGCAGAATTCGTTCGTACGGTCGGCCCCGCTGGTGCTCGCGACGTGGAGGAAATCGAAGGTGCCCGCGACGCCGTCGAGCGTGCCCTCGAACGACTCCATCGCGGTGTAGCTGCCCACACCGGTGGCCTGGTCGAACGCGGCGGTGAACACGGTGGACGAGCGGCCTTCGATCGCACCGCCGAATTGCTTGGCGATGAGGGCGACGCCGACCGGCAACGCGGTGGTGATCGTGGGATCGGGCACCACCTCGGTCGGGACGAAGGAACTCACGGAGAACGTGCCGGTGGCTTTCACGCGGCGAATGCTAGCCGCGGGCACCGACAACCGGCTCAGTCGGCGATCCGGTAAACGCGCTGCGCGGTGGTCCGGAAGACCTGCTCGAGTTCGGCCGGTCCGCCGCCGTGGCCGGTGACGGCGGTCGCGATCGCCTCGATGCTGTTCGCGATGCTGGTGACCGGCTTGTCCACCGGGAAGTTGGAACCCCAGATGAGACGGTCCGCGCCGAAGACGTCCACGGCGTGTTCGACCAGCGGGCCGATCCGGTCGAGCAGCTGCGGCACCGGCGTCGGTGTGCCCCGCGGCGGGATCGGATGGCCGAGGATCGGCATCATCAGCCCGCTCACCTTCGCGACCACGTTGGGGCGCGCGGCCAGTGCGGCGAGATCGTCGCGCCACCGCACCAGCAGTTGCCTGCGTAGTCCCGGATTGCCGCCGGTGTGTTTGCCCACCGCGCCGAAGATCCCCGCGGGCGTGCCGAGGTGGTTCAGCACGATCGGCACCTCGGGATACCGTTCGGCCAGTGCGGTGACGTCGGGGATGGCGTGCGAGTACACCCACGCCTCGAACGACAGGCCGCGCTCGGCCAGGTGCGCGAAGCCGTCCAGGAAGTCCTTGGTGGCGAGTTTGCCGGGAGCGTCGGTGAACGATCGCACGCCGGGATCGGGATGGTGCGCGACCATGGTCCGAATACCGCGCAGCAGCGGTGAGGCGGCCGCGTGTGCGTCGAGCAGCTCCGCGAATCCGGGGTCCGCCGGGTCGCCGCCCGCGAGGATCGCGCCGAGCCGTGGCGCCGCCTCCAGCGGCAGCCCGGCCACCCAGGCGGTCTCCCCGGCTTTACCCAGGGGTCCCGGCTGCGACCATTCGACCTCGATGTGCGCGATCACCTCGATCGGCGCGTTCCCGGCATCGGCGCGGTAGTCGAACGGCAGGTAGGGCCGCAAGTAGGCGACCGGATCGCCGACGAACTCGCGGTCCGGCCGCGGGGCCAGCCGCTTCGCCGCGTCCACCGGAACCGGCAGCAGCCGCAACAGTTTCGCCAGCGTGCTGAAATCCCGCGGTGTGGTGAACGGGTCCCACTGGTGGATGTGTGCGTCGATGATCCGAATACCCGAGAGGTCCATGCCTGTCATCCCAACCGCGCCGAAGGTTTGCTCGGCGATTGTCACATGTCCGCGCGCGGCGGGCGGGGAACCCGCGGCGACCTTCTCGCTCGGCGATCCGTGCCGCGGACCCGGCTCGCGAGCGCGGCCGGGCCGCGCCGGGACGCCGCCCGAGCCTGCTGCGGAAGGTGGGCACGCGCACTCGGCTCACACGTTGCGGCGGTACTGCCCGCCGACGGTGAAGAACGTGTCGGTGATCTGCTGCAACGTGCACACCCGTGCCGCCTCCATGAGCACCTCGAAGATGTTGTCGTCGGTGCGGGCGACCGCTTCGAGCCGGGCGAGCGCGGCATGGGCGGCGTCCCGGTTGCGCTGCTGGAATTCGCGCACCCGCCGCAGCTGGGACTGCTTCTCCGCTTCGGTGCCGCGCGCTAGCTCCAGCTCCCGGTGCGGCTCGTCGTGGGAGTTGCGGAAGGTGTTCACGCCGATGATCGGCAGTGATCCGTCGTGCTTGCGCTGTTCGTAGCGCATCGATTCGTCCTGGATCTTGCCGCGCTGGTAGCCGGTCTCCATCGCGCCGAGCACGCCGCCGCGTTCGCTGATCCGCTCGAACTCGGCCAGCACCGCCTCCTCGACCAGATCGGTGAGTTCGTCGACCAGAAAGCTGCCTTGCAAGGGGTTCTCGTTCATCGCGACCCCCCACTCCCGGTTGATGATGAGCTGGATGGCAAGCGCGCGGCGCACCGATTCCTCGGTCGGGGTGGTGACCGCCTCGTCGTAGGCGTTGGTGTGCAGGCTGTTGCAGTTGTCGTAGATCGCGATCAGCGCCTGCAGCGTGGTGCGGATGTCGTTGAAGTTCATCTCCTGCGCGTGCAGCGACCGCCCGGAGGTCTGGATGTGGTACTTCAGCTTCTGCGACCGCTCGTCGGCGCCGTAGCGATCGCGCATGGCGACCGCCCAGATGCGGCGGGCCACCCGGCCGATCACCGAATACTCCGGATCCATCCCGTTGGAGAAGAAGAACGACAGGTTCGGTGCGAAGTCGTCGATGTGCATACCCCGCGCGAGATAGGCCTCCACGTAGGTGAATCCGTTCGCCAGGGTGAAGGCCAGTTGGCTGATCGGGTTCGCACCCGCCTCGGCGATGTGATAGCCGGAGATCGACACCGAGTAGAAATTGCGCACGCCGTTGCGCACGAACCATTCCTGGATGTCGGCCATCATGCGCAGGCTGAATTCGGTGGAGAAGATGCAGGTGTTCTGGCCCTGGTCTTCCTTGAGAATGTCGGCCTGCACCGTGCCGCGCACCGTGGCCAGCGTGCGGGCGCGCAGGTCGGCGGTCTCGGCGTCGGTCGGCGGCCGTCCCTGCTCGGCCGCGAAGCGGTCCAGCGCCTGGTCGATCGCGGTGTTCAGGAAGTAGGCCAGGATGGTCGGCGCGGGGCCGTTGATCGTCATCGACACCGACGTGCTCGGCGCGGTCAGATCGAATCCGTCGTACAGCACCTTCATGTCGTCGAGCGAGGCGATCGATACCCCCGAGGTTCCGACTTTGCCGTAGATGTCGGGCCGCTCGGCGGGGTCGTGGCCGTAGAGCGTCACCGAATCGAACGCCGTGGACAGTCTTTTCGCGTCGGAATGCTCGCTGAGCACTTTGAATCGTCGATTGGTGCGGAACGGGTCGCCCTCGCCGGCGAACATGCGCGCCGGGTCCTCGTTGTCCCGTTTGAACGGGAACACCCCGGCGGTGAACGGGAACCGTCCGGGCAGGTGCTCGGCGCGCAGAAAGCGCAGGAGCTCACCGTGATCGGTGAAGCGGGGCAGGGCGACGCGCGGAATGGAATTGCCGGACAGCGTCTCCCGGCGCAGCAGGGTGTGCATCTCCCGGTCGCGCACCCGGACCACTTGTTCTTCCCCGCGGTAGGACTCGGCGAGCGCGGGCCACTCGGCCAGCAGCGCGGCGTTCGCGGGCGTCAGGTCGGCGCGGGCGCGTTCGGCGAGCTGGGCGACCGCGGTGTCGTCGGGCAGCTCGGCCGCGACTTGCTCGAGGCGTTGCAGCCGTTGCGCGGCGGCGACCTGGGCGGCGGTTTCAGCGTGATAGCCGCGCACGGTCTCGGCGATCTCGGCGAGGTAGCGCACCCGTGCGGGCGGGATGAGCTGGGCGAAACGCGTGGACGTGCGGGTGTCCACTCGGGGCAGCGCGCCGGGCTCCAGCCGCAGGCCGTGTCCGGCCAGCAACCCGGTCAGGTGCTGGTAGAGCGCTGTCACCCCGTCGTCGTTGAAGGTGGCCGCGCTGGTGCCGAAGACCGGCATGTCCTCCGGCGCGGCGTGGAACTCCTCGCGGTTGCGGATCAGCTGCCTGGCCACGTCGCGCAGCGCGTCCGCGGCCCCGCGGCGCTCGAACTTGTTGATGGCCACCACGTCCGCGTAGTCCAGCATGTCGATCTTCTCCAGCTGGGAGGCGGCGCCGAACTCGGGCGTCATCACATACATCGACACGTCGACGTGGTCGGTCACCGCGGCGTCGCCCTGCCCGATGCCGGGCGTTTCCAAGACGACCAGGTCGTATCCCGCTGCCTTGCAGGCGGCCACGATGAGATCGATGTTGTCCGGCACCTCGTGTCCACCGCGGGTGGCCAGCGACCGGAAGAAGACGTGCTCGCCGTCGAGTGCGTTCATCCGGATGCGATCGCCGAGCAGCGCGCCGCCCCCGCGCCGCCGGGTCGGATCGACGGCGAGGATCGCGATGCGCACCTTGTCCTGCTGGTCCGACCGCAACCTGCGCACCAATTCGTCGGTGAGCGAGGATTTTCCGGAACCACCGGTGCCGGTGATGCCGAGCACCGGCACGGTTCGCGCCGCCGCGGCCTCGGCCAGCTTCCGCCGGTCGGCCTCCGGCAGCGCGTCCGCCTGCAGGCAGGTGATGACGCGCGCCAAGGCGGCGCGCTCGCCGGCGAGCACCGCGTCCGCCGCGGGCGGCTCGGCCGCGAGGTCGATGTCGCAGGCGCGGATCAGCTGGTTGATCATGCCGGGCAGGCCGAGCCGCTGGCCGTCTTCGGGGGAGAAGATGGTCACGCCGGATTCGGCCAGTCGCGCGATCTCCTCCGCCACGATCACGCCACCGCCGCCGCCGAAGATCCGTACGTGCCCGGCCCCGGCCTTGCGCAGCGCGTCGGCGAGGTATTCGAAGTACTCGACATGGCCGCCCTGATAGGAGCTGACCGCGACACCCTGGGCGTCCTCGGTGAGCACGGCGTCGACCACCTCGCTGACCGAGCGATTGTGGCCGAGATGGATCACTTCCGCGCCCTGGCTCTGCAAGATGCGGCGCATGATGTTGATCGCCGCGTCGTGCCCGTCGAACAGGGCCGCCGAGGTGACGAAGCGAACCGGGTGGGTGGGCGTGTAGAGCGCGCTGCTGTCGGCCACGGGACTCCTCCGGGGGATTCCATTGGCGCCCGATACTAGGACGTCAAACTAATCGTACGGTGACTGTCATCACATCGCCAGCGGTCGCCGCCGGGTGGTTCGTGTCGCTGCTGCGGCGCCTGTTCCGGGCCGGTGGATGACGGCTTTCGGCAGCGATCGACCTCGCATGCGCGCATCGAGTTCTGACGCGCGCCTCGGCGTGGCGAGTAGACGGCGGTTGTTCGTGCGGCTTCCGAACTCGGGCCGATTGTGTTGTCATGGCGGCCGACTCGGACATACTGAGCCCATGGTGAGCGACGACAGGGCGGAAGCCGCGATAGGACGGCTGGTCGCCGAGCGCGTGCTGACCCGTGACCAAGCCGACGCGGTGCTCGCGGCGCTCGCCGTGGAGCGAGCCGCGGCCGTGGCGCGCGGGAAGGTGCTCGCCGAGATCGCCTCGTATGTCGGCGCCGGTTTGCTGTTCGGTGGGATCGCCCTGGTCGCGGCGTCGTCCTGGGACGCGCTCGACCGGCCGGTCCGGGTGGGAGTGCTCGCCGTCGTGTCGGCCGGTCTGCTGCTCGGGGGCGTTCTGCTCGCACGGGTGCCGACCGGTCGCGCGAGCGCGAACAGTGCCCGGGCGAGGCTGGCGGCCGTGCTCTTCGCGCTCGGATCCGTCGCGCTCGCCGGGTCCGTCGGCACCGCGCTCGAGCATGCGAGCGCCGATGCCGCGTGGGTGTTCGCCTGTGCGGCGGGAGCGATGATCGCCGTACTCGGTTACCTGGCGCTGCCTACGGTGATCGGAATGCTGGTCTGCGCTTGCTTCTTGCCCGCTGCCGTGGCGGGGTCGGCGACCGAGGTGTTCGGTCTCGACGACAGTTGGGGCAGTGCGGCGGTGCTGGTGCTCGGCGGGATGTGGTTCGCGCTGACTCGGGTCGGCGCGTTGATCGACGTCCGGGTCGGCTACCTGATCGCGATCGTCACGTCCGTCGCGGCCGCGCAGACTCTCGACGTCGACGGCCGGATCTGGGCCTACGGGATCACGGCGCTCATCGCCGTGGCCTGCTTCGCGCTGTACGCGACCCAGCGGTCGGCGGTGCTCGTCGTCGGCGGCGGTGTGGCCATCGCGGTGGCGGCGGGGGAGGCGGTTTCGGACTGGACCGGCGACTCGCTCGGCGCGGCGGCGGTGGTCGTGGCGATCGGCGCGATCACGCTGGCATTGGGCGCGTTCCGTTTGGCGCGACCGCGGCGGGAGAAGGAAGCCGATCCGGCCGTTCTCGTGCCGAAGCCATAGGGGGCGGGACGAACCGATGGCTCCGCCGACCGCGCAGGCGGCCGTCGGGCGGTGGCGCCGATCGGGGACGTCAGGCTCGGTTACCTCCTGCTCGATCGGGAAATCCGAAGGTCGTGATCCCCGGGCCCCCTGGGTACGCTCCGCCGCGGGCCGCCTGGGCACGCCCCGCCGTGGACCGGCTGGGCACGCCCCGCCTGTGGACCGCCTGGGCGGGCTGTACCGCTGAGCCGCCTGGGCGGCCGAGACACATCGGAACCCTCACCTGGGAGAGCGTGGGATGAATCACATCCACCCCGCGGCATTGCTGATACTTGGACGTCCAACTATAGGATGACCGCATACCGCATCGCGGTGACCCGATCGCTACGAGAACAGGACTGGCATGGTTCGCGAACTCACCCATTTCATCGGCGGGCAGCATGTGCCGGGCTCGTCCGGCAACTTCGGCGACGTCTTCGATCCCAATCTCGGCCAGGTCCAGGCGCGGGTGCCGCTGGCGAGCAAGGCCGAGGTCGAGGCGGTCATCGCCGATGCCGAGGCGGCGCAGCCGGTGTGGGCCGCGTTCAACCCGCAGAAGCGGGCGCGCGTGCTGATGAAGTTCCTGACCCTGGTGCAGGACGAGATGGACTCTCTGGCCGCCCTGCTGTCCTCCGAGCACGGCAAGACCATCGCCGACGCCAAAGGCGACATCCAGCGCGGCCTGGAGGTCGTCGAATTCGCCACCGGCATCCCGCACCTGCTCAAGGGCGAGTACACCGAGAGCGCGGGCACCGGCATCGACGTGTACTCGATGCGCCAGCCGCTCGGTGTCGTCGCGGGCATCACTCCGTTCAACTTCCCGGCCATGATCCCGCTGTGGAAGGCCGGCCCCGCGCTGGCCACCGGTAACGCGTTCGTGCTCAAGCCCTCCGAGCGCGACCCCTCGGTGCCGCTGCGGCTGGCCGAGCTGTTCCTCGAGGCCGGTCTGCCCCCCGGTGTGTTCAACGTGGTCAACGGCGGCAAGGAGGCCGTCGACACGCTGCTGCACGATCCGCGGATCAAGGCCGTCGGCTTCGTCGGCTCCACCCCGATCGCGCAGTACATCTACGAGACCGCGACCGCGAACGGCAAGCGCGCCCAGTGCTTCGGCGGCGCGAAGAACCACGCGATCGTCATGCCGGACGCCGACCTCGACGACGTCGCCGACCAGTTGATCGGCGCGGGCTACGGGTCCGCGGGCGAACGCTGCATGGCCATCTCGGTGGCCGTCCCGGTCGGCGAGGAGACCGCCGACCGCCTGGTCGCCAAGCTGACCGAGCGGGTGCACAAGCTCAACGTCGGCAGGTCCGACGACCCGGGCGCGGATTACGGGCCGCTGGTCGGGCGCGACGGTGTGGACCGGGTGAACAACTATGTCCAGATCGGCGTCGATGAGGGCGCCGAACTGGTGGTGGACGGTCGCGGTCTGGTTGTGGAGGGCGCCGAGAACGGCTACTTCGTGGGCGCGACGCTGTTCGACAAGGTGACTCCGCAGATGCGGATCTACCGCGAGGAGATCTTCGGCCCGGTGCTCAGCGTGGTTCGCGCCAAGGACTACGAGGAGGGGCTGCGGCTGGCCGACGAGCACGAGTACGGCAACGGCGTCGCCATCTTCACCAGGGACGGCGACACCGCGCGCGACTTCGCCGCCCGCGTGCAGGTCGGCATGGTCGGCATCAACGTGCCGATCCCGGTGCCGATCGCGTACTACACCTTCGGCGGCTGGAAGCGTTCCGGCTTCGGCGACCTGAACCAGCACGGTCCGGATTCGATCCGCTTCTACACCAAGACCAAGACGGTGACGCAGCGCTGGCCCTCCGGCCTGAAGGAGAGCAACGCGTTCGTCATCCCGACGATGGACTGACGCGGATGTTCGCACTCGACGACGACGAGAAGGCGATCCGCGACACCGCGCGCGGCTTCGCCGACGAATTCCTCGCCCCGAACGCGCTGGAATGGGACGAGCAGAAGCATTTCCCGGTGGACGTGCTGCGCAAGGCGGGCCCGCTCGGCCTGGGCGGCATCTACGTGCGCGAGGACGTGGGCGGCTCCGGGCTGCGCAGGCTCGACGCCGTGCGCATCTTCGAGCAGCTGGCCACCGGCTGCCCCGCCATCGCCGCCTACATCTCCATCCACAACATGGCGACGTGGATGATCGACCGTTACGGCGACGACGAGCAGCGCCACCGCTGGTTGCCCCGGCTGACCGCGATGGAATTGCTGGCCAGCTACGCGCTCACCGAGCCGAGTGTCGGCTCCGACGCGGCGGCGTTGAGCACCAAGGCTGTTCGCGACGGGGACGACTACGTCTTCAACGGCGCCAAGCAGTTCATCTCCGGCGCGGGGGCCACCGACGTCTACGTCGTCATGGCGCGGACCGGTGACGCGGGGGCGCGCGGGATCTCGGCGTTCATCGTGCCCGCCGACACCCCTGGCGTCTCCGTCGGCGCCAACGAGAAGAAGATGGGCTGGAACGCGCAGCCGACCCGTCAGGTGATCTTCACCGATGCCCGGGTCCCGGCGGCGAACCTGCTCGGCGCGGAGGGTGACGGGTTCCGCATCGCGATGAACGGGCTCAACGGCGGCCGGCTCAACATCGCCGCGTGCTCGGTCGGCGGCGCGCAGGCGGCACTGGACAAGACGGTGCCGTACCTCGCCGAGCGGCACGCGTTCGGCAAACCGCTGTTGCGCAACCAGGCGCTGCAATTCGACCTCGCCGACATGCGCATCGAATTGGAGGCCGCCCGCACGCTGTTGTGGCGGGCCGCCGCGGCACTGGACGCCGACGCGCCGGACAAGGTGGAGCTGTGCGCGATGGCGAAACGCTTCGCCACCGACGCGGGCTTCGAGGTGGCCAACAAGGCCCTGCAACTGCATGGCGGCTACGGCTACCTGGCCGAATACGGCCTGGAGAAGATCGTCCGGGATCTGCGCGTGCACCAGATCCTCGAAGGCACCAACGAGATCATGCGGGTGGTCGTCGCCCGCGCACTGGTAGGAGCGGCATGAGCGGTCAGGCCCGGAGGAGGCAGCGCAGCGTGACCACGCAGGGCCCCGCTCGTGCCGAAATCGGATACGGCATGAGCGGTCAGGCCCGGAGGAGGCAGCGCAGCGTGACCACGCAGGGCCCCGCTCATGCCGGAAAGGACAGAGCATGAGCGGTCAGGCCCGGAGGAGGCAGCGCAGCGTGACCACGCAGGGCCCTCGCTCATGCCGGAAAGGACACAGCATGAGCGGTCAGGCCCGGAGGAGGCAGCGCAGCGTGACCACGCAGGGCCCTCGCTCATGCCGGAAAGGACACAGCATGAACGAAGTTCTGCTCGAACGGCGCGACGGCCTCGGCCTGATCACGCTGAACCGGCCCAAGGCCATCAACGCGCTGAATCACTCGATGGCTCTGGCCATCACCGAGGCGCTGCGCGAGTGGGCCGAGGACGACGCGGTGCGCACCGTCGTGGTCACCGGCGCGGGGGAGCGCGGCCTGTGCGCGGGCGGCGACATCGTCGCGATCCACGCCGACGCGAAAAGCGGTGCGAATACGGCGGATTCGGCCACCGGGCGGTTCTGGCGCGACGAGTACGTCCTCAACGCCTTGATCGGCCGCTATCCCAAGCCGTACGTGGTGATCATGGACGGCATCGTGATGGGCGGCGGCGTCGGGCTCTCCGGGCACGGCAGCCACCGCATCGTCACCGAGCGGTCCAAAATCGGCATGCCCGAAGTCGGCATCGGTTTCGTCCCCGACGTCGGCGGCACCTACCTGCTCGCCCGCACGCCGGGCGAGATCGGCACGCACGTCGCGTTGACCACCGCGCGCATGGGCGCGGGCGACGCCATCGCGGCGGGCTTCGCCGACTACTTCGTCGTGTCGGCGGACCTGCCCGCCCTGCTGGAGACGCTGCGCACGGAGAGCGCCGACATCGCGATCGCCAAGTTCGCCACGGACGCACCGGAATCCGCGCTCGCGGCCGGGCAGAGCTGGATCGACGAGTGCTACGGAGCCGAGTCCGTCGAAGAGATCGTCGCGCGGCTGCGGGCGCACGAGTCGCCCGAGGCGCAGGCGGCGGCCACCGAGATCTCGGCGAAATCGCCGGTCGCGCTGAAGGTCACGCTGCGCTCGTTGCGCGCGGCGCGCACCGCGCCGAGTCTGGAGGCGGTGCTGAACGAGGAGTACCGGGTCTCCATCGCGTCCCTTTCGTCGCACGATCTGGTCGAGGGCATCCGCGCGCAGGTGATCGACAAGGATCGCAACCCGCAATGGTCGCCCGCGACGCTCGAGGCGGTGACCGACGCGCAGGTCGACGCATACTTCGCCGAGCTGGGCGATCGAGAGCTGGGTCTGGCGACCCCGGAGGTGGCGTGATGAGCAAGCGAATCGGATTTTTCGGCCTCGGCCACATGGGCGGGCCGATGGCGGCCAACCTGGTGCGAGCGGGTTACGAGGTGCTCGCCTTCGACCCGGTGCCCGCGGCGCGGGAACAGGCGGAGCGCGACGGCGCGACGGTGGCCGGTTCGGCCGCCGAGGCGGCCGCGGCCGACACCGTGATCACCATGCTGCCCAACGGCAAACTCGTCCTCGACGTGTACGCCGAGCTGCTTCCGGTCGCCGCGCCGGGCACGCTGTTCATCGACTGCTCCACCATCGACGTGGCCGACGCCAAGGTCGCGGCCGAACGCGCCACCGCCGCCGGGCACCGTGCACTGGACGCACCGGTCTCCGGCGGGGTCGCCGGTGCGGCGGCGGGCACGCTGACCTTCATGGTCGGCGGCGCCGCAGAGGACTTCGCCGCCGCACTGCCGGTGCTCGAGGTGATGGGCGGCAAGGTGGTGCACTGCGGTGGTTCCGGCGTCGGCCAGGCGGCGAAGATCTGCAACAACATGCTGCTGGGCGTGTCGATGATCGCGCTGTCGGAGTCGCTGGTGCTGGGCGAGAAGCTGGGCCTGAGCCACCAGTCCTTCTTCGACGTGGTCTCCACGGCTTCCGGCCAGAGCTGGGCGCTGACCAGCTACTGCCCGGTCCCGGGCCCGGTGCCGACCAGTCCGGCCAACAACGACTACCAGCCCGGTTTCGCGACGGCGCTGATGTCGAAGGACCTGGGTCTGGCCGCGAACGCCTTGCGGGAGAACAATGTCGACGGGCAGCTCGGATTGCTCGCCGCCACGATCTACGACCGCTTCAACCAGACGGACGCGGGGCGGGACTTCTCCGCTATCGTCACCGATATCCGGGAACGGAGCGATAACCCCAGCTCAGAGAGCTGACGAGTTGAGTACACGGTCCAGAATCGTCACTTTGCCGTCACTTTCAGCCGGGTAGAGACCTTCGAGGGCGTCCGCATTGTCCACGGCTTTGCGGACGTACCCACTCCGGTCGATGTAGTGCCGAGTCGCCATGCTCGATCCTTCCGAGTGCCCCAGTTGCGCGCTGGCACGCTTGGAGTTGCCGGTCTTCCCGGTCACCTCCGTAGCCACGGTGTCGCGCAGATTGCCCCAACTGAGCCACTTCAGAGCCGTGTTCTTGCGGATGCGATCGAGGCAGTACCCAGGGTTGTCCGGGTCGACCACCCCGCCTTTATGCGTGAACATCAGGTCAGCCTCATCAGTCGGCGCACAGAACCGTTTCCACACCCTCAGCTCACTCGTGAGCCACGTAGGCAACGTCACGAAGTACGAATCACCCTTCTTGCGATGATCCTGCCTGAACGGCTTCTGACCGTCGAGCCGGACAACGGTGCCACACACGTGCAGCACCGCACGACCGACCGTTTCGTCATCCAGGTCGAGGCAGTCCAACCAACGGAACGCCAAGCCCTCACTCGGCCGGACACCAGTACCCAACAGCGCCAGAGTGAACGGAAGCAGGTAGGCAGAGTCCTTCGGCCGGCGCGGACTCGACACGACCAGATCGAGCAGCATCACGCGCTCATCGGAGTTCAATGCTCGCTGCTTGCCGCCGCCCGCATACGGATTCGGCACCAACCGCATCGGTGAATCATCGAACAAGCCATCCAACGTCAACGAAGCGAACACCGCCGTCAGGATGAGATGGTGCCGCGCCGCCATACTCGGCGAATGCTTGGCTACCGCTCGCAGATACCTGTTCAGGAACCGCGGCTTACCGACTTCCCCAATCGCCAAATTGCCGAGTTCCTGATCGAGCTTGATGGCCTTGTCACTGGCACGAGCACTGTCAGTCGGATAGATCGCGTTCTTGTAGTCGCGCAACGACTGCGCCTTGAGCTTGCCCGCCGTGACCCTCTGCTGCTGTTCATCCACATACCGCACGAAAACGTCGGACATCTTGTCCATGAGCGTGAATTCACGGTCATCATCCAGCGCGTAGGCGACCACACTGCCCTTACACCGGTTCTTCTGGAACTTCCGCTCCCAATCGGCCAAGCAGTCCTTCTTGGTGGTCCCGATGCCGCTGGTGCGCACATAGAGGCCACTGAACGCACGGTGACGAACCTCGGGGAGCCGCCAAAGCCCATCCGCCCCTTTGACCGGCTGGAGTTTGTGCTTCGGCGGATACGCGCCCGGTTCCAAAGCGACTTGAGGCATTACGCAGCCTTCGCCGCCTGCGCCTCTTGCCAAGCCACCACGTCAGCCAAGTCGTAGCGGCATTGCCGGCCAACCTTGATGAAGCGTGGCCCCTTCGGAGGTGTCTGAGCAGCCCAGTTCGCCAACGTCTTCACCGAAAAGCGCGTTCTCTGGCTCACCTCATCACGGGTCAGCCACGTCGGACCGTTATTCATCATTCCTCCCTCTATGCTGCTTGCCGCGTTGTCGAATTTGGGTCTGTCCCCGGTGGGTTGGCTGCGAGTCGTGCTCTGTCGTACTCGGCGCGCCAGGTGAGGCGCTGGGACACCGCCGCCATGATCAGGTGATCGCGGGGCGG
>NZ_JBSGDA010000029.1:0-76191 GCF_053602135.1 Nocardia sp. NPDC004573 | reverse complement strand
TTGTCCGACACGGCCGAACATCATGCACCACAACCGATCACAGTCCATCGCTACCCACCGACAACCAGTCAAAACGACGTGAGACACGGTCTTAGCGATCTCGGCCAACTTCTCGCGCAAGCGTTGCAAGATCTCCTCGTCGCGAGTGTCGGCCAAATACAGGTAGCCGATCTCCACGATCTGTTTCTGGCCGAACCGATCTACGCGGCCGTTACGTTGTTCGAGCCGGTTCGGGTTCCACGGCAGCTCATAGTGGATCACCACGTGGCAGGCCTCCTGCAAGTTCAGGCCCTCCCCGGCAGCATCGGTGGCAAGCAAGAGAGCGCTTGGCGTTGCCGCAAACTCGGCGAGCACGTCTTTGCGTTTGGCCAGCGGCACGGTGCCATCAATTCGCAGAGTCGGCCCGAGGCCGAGGCGTTCCTGCAGGTAGTCCAGGGTGTCGCGGTATTCAGTGAACACGATGATCCGCTCACCCGGCCGAGCGGCGCGGAAGCCTTCCAGCCACCCCCGCAGCCGGGTCAGCTTGCTGTCATCGCCTGCGGTCAGTGCTTCGACCTGCTCGATCAAGGTGCCCACAAGTCGGCGTTCTTCCTGCAGCTCGTCGGCGGCTAGATGCGCCGCAACGCCCTGGAGCGCAAGTTCTTCGGTCTCGATCAGCTCATCCTCGGGAAGAGCGGAATCGCCTCGATAGAGCTGCATAGCATCCAGTCGACGGTGCCCGGTGTGCTCCACGGGTGTCACTCCGAGGCTTTCAGCCCGTCGACGCAGACTTTGCAGCAGCGCGTGCGGGCTGGACAGGGCCCGCTTGCGGAGCACCTCCAGCGCGAATGCTTGCACGTAGTAGGAGTCGGTGTCCTTCAGGGCGCGCAGCACACGCTTGCTGTGACCTCGCAGCCGCTGATGAATCTCCTTCTCCCGAGCGGTCGGCTGTACCTCGATCGGGCGCGGCGGGTGTCGGCGACTAATCGGCTGAGGCGGGTCACCACGCGCAACGTCGTCTTTGAGGCGGCGCACCACATACGGCTTCACCAGCTCAGGCAGCAGCTGACCGTCGTCACTGGCCAGATGTGGTGAGAGAAGTTGCAGCAGGCTCGCGAACGACTCCTTGTAGCCGTTGTGCGGAGTCGCCGACAACAAGAGCAGCTCCTGACTGTGGTCAGCGAGAACACGGGCCAAGCGGCTGCGATCGGTCCCACTCGAGCGGCCCTCACCGGCGTAGGCACGCGCGACATGATGCGCTTCGTCCACGATGACGACATCAAACGGAGGTGCGGCTTGAATGGCGGCAAGGTTGTTCTTCAAATAGTCGATCGAAGATACTGCCAGCGGCGCGGCCGTCCACGGGCTCACCGTCGTGGGGTAGGACCGGCGCAGTTCCAGCCACTGCTTGCTGTCGACTTTGGTGAAATCAAGGTTGAACCGAAACTGCATCTCCTCGACCCACTGCTCCTGCAAGCCCGCGGGACAAGCGATTAGCACACGATCGGCACGACCTCGCCGAGCAAGCTCCAGCAAAACGAGACCTGCTTCGACCGTTTTTCCCAGGCCCACGTCATCAGCGATCAGCAGCCTTGTCTTGGACTGGCGCATGGCGGCGAGGACCGGCACCAGTTGGTAAGGCTCGACATCGATGCGGCCGTGTTCGACGGCCACCAGGTCACCGCGGCCATGGGCCATGGTCAGCGCCAACGCATCATGGAGCTGGTTGAGCCGCACCGGGTTGCCCAGCTCGAAACGCAGGTCACGCGATGGCTCAAGGTGCAGGCTCGGCTCCAGACTTGGCAGCACCGTCAACCGACGCGGTCCCGGCCTGTCATCCACCAGGCGCAACTGCAGAAGCGTCTGGGCACCCGCACCACGAACGGATTCGACCTCCCACCGACGATCACGCAGAAGCACTCGCATCCCGCGCTCAAACACTACGCCCCCTGTCGAACTCGTAGCGAACCTTGAAGGCTCTTGGCAGGCCGCCAAGGCACCGAGCCTACCTTGCCGCCAACTAGGCAAAGCGACTACGGCACCAACGCGAGCAGCTGCGGGTGATGACCGCACATCGCCGACAGCCCGTTGTGCCCGACATGCATCGACCACGAACCGGAGCTGTTCCGGCCATGCCCTCCGACTGCCGCACCGTGGCACGCTTACACGACCTCGGGCTCTGCGACGGCCGCGCTGCATAATTCGACTACCCACCTCTTCCGCAAAAACCAGTACGCCGTGGTGAACCGCTAGCCACGGCATCATGTCTGGGACGCCGGTACTTCTCGACCGATGCCACTGCATCTCGAACGGCAGCTGGCGCTATGTAGCAGCACCCAAAAAGGACAGAGGCATATCTCTCGAAACTGGTAGCATTACAGCGCCAGCAAAGCAACCAAACATGATTGGACCGAATGCTAGTTAATCCGTCCAATCAACGAGTGCTCGCCACAGAAGACGGCACTGCTCACCGGTAAGTTTTGAGCGGGGAGGCAGCGCGGATGCCCATTGCCGAGCACTTCGCCCAGCAATCCACTTGCGAAGATCGCGAAACGTGGCGCCGCTTGTATCATCACCGGACCATTGTGTGCCCAGTCCAGCCGCAGCCGGCCTGGGCACACCGCCGATTCTCATCGTTACAGCCTCCGGGGAAGGCACACCGTAGAAGACCATGGCACCAGCGTAAGCCGGTGAAGCGGCCTGTTCGCCTGAACGTGATGACACTAGAGTATATAGGGCACTCATGCCCCAAGGGACCTGACCAACAAGTCGGCTGTGCACATAATGGCCTGCTGCACTAAGGCGCTTGGCCTTGGTGTTGTGGGGCTCGAATCCGAACCATCTATCTGCGATGACAGAAAGGGACTCACCGTTAACCCAATCTCTGGTGATTCCTGCGACCGTCCTAGCGTTGAATACCGCGTTAGGTTCGTCATTTCGTACACCGAGATTGAGTTCAGGGATACCCGCGATAACCTCAATTACACTAGTAAGTCCGGAGATGTCCTCGCCGAACAGGTTCCTAGCATCCCAGAAAGTTTGACTCCGAAATTCGGGATGATCATGCGACGCCGCGAACGCATAGTCCACTGACGGCAAGCTGAAACCAGTATTATCGGCAAGCGCTAGATAACCTCGCTCAACGCCCTCAAGTCGGCTCATGAATGTTCGAGAAAGTGAAATGAGCTGCTCCGCCAATCGCCGATCGGACTCACGGGTCTGATGATACACCAAGCTGGACCGCAGTAATTCCTCAATATCTCGACTAGTCTCTTCAGCCCCAGCGACACGAGCGACATGCGCGAGGTACTGCAGGAAAACTGCTAACGCCGAGTTCTCTCGGACAAACTTCAGATCGAAATGGTCTATCCCGCTAGACAACTGGCTCGCAGCCTGCAAAAGGTGACTACACACATCTGCCGCCTGCTCGCGCAGGAACTGTTGGACTTTCTCACGATCGACCTTACTAAGAGTCGGAAAAACAACCAGACCGACCGAGTCTTGAAGCGCCCTACCGGCACGGCCAGCGATGTTCCAGAACTCCGAGTAGCTCAGATCTTTTGCGCCTTGTCCGATACCCTGGGGCTTTGTAAGAGTTTCTAATATCACGGAACTGATCGGGAAATTCAACCCCTGAGCGAGGGTAGTCGTACCACAGACGATATCTACATCACCGCGCTCGATAAGCAGCTCAAGCAGATACCGAAGATCATGGGAAACACCAGCATGATGGTATGTAACCTTCCTACCCAGCTGACGCACTAGCGGATGGTCGGCGCCGCCCTCTATGCTGATGTAATTTGCCACAGCTTGAGCAAGCGGAGAAAGAGGAAATTCTTCGCGTCGGTCGGCTATTTCACGTGCACGCACCTCGGCAGTCCCCCTACCTCGGGCAAGTACCAATACTGAGCCATTCTTCGCAAGCTCGACTGCCGCCAAGGCACTAGTCTCTGTCTTACCCGGCGCGGCGAAGTCCGATGGAAGTCGCAACAATTCTGCGGTATAACCAGCTGGCACGTCTACATTATCGGCACTATCCAACGTACTCAAGCTAAGCACACGCGGCCCACGACGAATCTTCGTCCATTCAGTAGACGTGACGACTCTTTCACTTGGCCGCCAATTGACGGCGATCGTTGCCTCCGCACCATCGCCCAGCCAACGCCCGAGCTCGTCCGCATTCGGCACAAAAGGGGTCAGCATCAGGAATCGGATCTCAGGTCGCTCACGTTTGAGTGTGCCTAGCAGGAGTTCCATCCTCACGCCGCGATCACCGTCACCCAAATTATGAGCCTCATCGACCACAGCCAAAGAAAGGTTCCGTACAGCAGCATGCCCCGACTTAATCAGCAGATCGAGTTTCTCTGGAGTGCACACAAGAACGTCGATTCTATCGCGCAGCAGTCGGTCTTCAGTCGGATCGATTTCGAAAACGGGCGCCGCTGCTTCGACAGTGAGGTTCAGCGGTCGGAAATCGCGTCGGAGGCGCTGCGTAATTTGGTTCACAAGAGCACGCGTCGGCACAATGTAAGAAACTGTTGAATCTGGGTTAAGGGCATGTGCCTGCACGATACAAAATTCGGCTAGCAAAGTCTTTCCAGCCGAGGTTGGCATCTCGACAACAATTGCCCGCTTGGCCGGGTCAAGCAGATTACTATCCAACGCCCTGCGCTGACTGGGCCACAGCTCAAGCGTCGGATTCCGCCTGCCAGGAGAAGCCAGGGCGGCAACAAATCTGCGAAAATCTTGACCAAGGCGCTGTGTGTCTTTCCAGATGCTCGAAGAAATAATCTCACGGCATGCCCGCACGACTAAGTGCGATAACTCTTCAAATTGACCATCCGGAAGTAGTTTGAAGAGATCTTTGAGGTTCCGCTCGTGCTTATCCAGTTGTATATCCGGATCGACAGGCTGGCCATTCATAGTGAAGCTCGCAGCTATCTCGACTATTTTGGCCAGGTTGAACCGAGCGATCAATCGTATTCCAGCAGCGGCTTTGTTACCTTGCTCCAGCAAGTACTGATCCTGATAGTTTTGATGATGTCGCCGGAGCTGCATAATGGAATCTCGTGATTCGTTTAGATCTTCCCACCCATTTCGGCGCGCCAGGAGGAGGAAGGCGCGCAGGACGTCGAATTCTAAGATGTCGTCCAGTGATGTATCCGGATAGATCAATGACTCGCGTGGAGGAATTCCAATGCCCTTCAAAGCTAACATGACCTCGGGCCGACGCTGAGCTAAAATCCCGTCGGCCGCCAATCTCACCAATTGATAGAGCCGATTACTGGTGTCATGTTGGGCGGCTACACGGCGACACAGGAACGCTTGCCTCCAAATTTCTGCAGCTTTCCCACTGCCGCTGGCTTGAGCGGCAAATCCTTCTAATGTTTGCCCTAGTAATTCAAGATCGTAGTCACCTTCGTATGAAGCTGGCCGATCCACCGTACCGATTCGCGACAGAAGAAACGCAACCTGGGCGGCTTGCGAAGCATCCGCCGCCCCGGTCTCATGGATAAGTTCTTGGATATCCCATTCCGTCATGCGACATCCCGAGCCCGAGCGTATACTTTCTTAGCAAATTCCTCAAGAGTTCCTGGGATGCGCAGGATAATGAATCTAATCTCCGCAGGAGCGTATTGGGTCGGGTCCTCAAGGAAGCATCCGAAGTCATCGGTGCCGTATTTATCCATAGGGCGCACAAGGACAGGCATTGCAACTGGCGGATGGGCATCCTTGCGGGAGAAACTGATCATTGCCAATGCGACCTGATGTTTCATACCATCCTTCGCGTGCCTGTACGCCCAGTTGAGTTCCTCGATAATCTTGGTCTGGCTACCGACACGGTTTTTGATTTGGCCGTGCATGCTGTCTTCCCCAGTGCCTACCACAGCCGGTGGACTAGCGCTTGCTGAAGACGCTTTCACCTCGGAAATCACTGCACGTATGTGCGGCCGCACCAGGAGCCCGAAGATGTCCAAGCCTCGTGTCGGTTGCCCTGGAACCTCCTTCTCGCGAATCCGAGACGCCGGGATTGTAACCTCGTCTAGCCGTTGCAGGGCGTCGTAGGCTAAGATTTCCGCCACTTCGTTGCGGGGCGTCTGCAGGTGCACTGGCTGATTCCCGAAGTCTGTCATCTGTGGAATGACGGCCTCGCGGACCTCACTTACTAGCGCAGCGAGCTCACCGGGCGACGCGATGGGGCCAAGATCCGCGCTCGCAGCACTGAGGGACGCGAGAAGCTCGCTTGGATCGACATACAACTCCGCCACCAGACGCGCGACCTCATCGATGAGCTTGTCACCGTCGGCAACGTCGTAACACCGATAAGTATGCCCATCCACCGACACCTCGCTCACCAACGTGTAACGATCGCCCCCCATGTCTCCTCTTTCTGCAACCGGGACTCGACGGCCTGCATCGGCTGGTAGATCAACACTACCGATCACACGTAGATCTTGCTCTGGATCCCAGCGAGTAGTCGCTTTGATCCGTCTTGGGCACGAATACGTTAATGATTCGACGAGGGAGCAACGCACCATCGAGCTGGCTGGCGGCTACACAGATGCCAACGGATGAAGTGTATGCCTGACTCCTGACTACGCGGTCCATCGCCTGGGTGGAGAATCCCAAGAGGTGTCCCGTCGCACTGCGGTTGGGAAATTCGGCGTAGGGCAGCTTCGTGCCGACCCTTGTGCGACCGGCGGTGAATCCAGCTGGTGGCGAGTCGCGATCACGCAGGGGCCGCTGCCGATGAAGGTTTCGATGGCGCCAGGAAGGCGGAGATGCAGTCGCCCCTCGAAGCCATCCATCATGCAACGAGGTCTCTGCGAATCCTTATGCTAGGCATGCTTGCTTGGGGGTTCATTGAGTCGAGGAGATCGCCTGATGAAAGCTGACGCGCTGGCGCCGCGAGCGTTGTTCGATGGTGCGGTGCACTACGAGATCCCGGTCTTCCAGCGACCGTATGTCTGGTCGGAGGAGGACCAGTGGGCACCTCTGTGGCAAGACGTCAGGCGCGTCGCAGAGCGGGTGGTAGGGGCGAACGGCGATCAGGACACGTTGAAGGAGATCGGCGGACACTTCCTCGGCGCCATCGTCTACAAGTCCAGATCCGCAATTCTTGGCGACGTCACGCGGCACGCGGTCATCGACGGCCAGCAGCGCACGACCACCCTGCAGCTGCTCCTCGATACCGCTCAGAAGGCCTTCACCGATCTCGGCTACGCCGACCAGGGTGAGGCCCTTAAAGAGCTGACCGTCAACGCGGCGAATCGGTTTCGAGGCAAGCCGGAGCAGTTCAAGCTCCGACCCTCTCGCTCGGACCGCGAGGCGTTCGCGGCTGCCCTTGCCGGGACCAACGGCAGCCAGTACCCCGACCACCGCATTACTGAGGCGCATCAGTTTTTCCGCACCGAGATCCGCGCCTGGATATCCGGTGAGCCTGAGGAAGGCGAGCCAGAGCCGGTTGGGACCGAGAAGCAGCGGGTTGATGCGCTCACCGATGTGCTGCAATCGCGCCTGCTCGTTGTGGCGATCAACTTGTCCGGGCATGACGACGACCAACTGATCTTCGAAACGCTCAACGACCGCGGTACGCCTTTGCTCAAGGCGGATCTGATCAAGAACTGGGTCTTCCAGCAGGGCGAGCGGCTGCGCGCCGACATCGATAGCTGGCCGGACCGGTTCTGGAGCGACTTCGACGACGATTGGTGGCGCGATGAAGTACCCCAGGGACGTCACCTGCGTTCACGTATCGACGCATTTCTGCAGTACTGGCTGACGATGCGCACACGCGACGAGATCCTGGTCGATGAAACATTTCGCGCCTTCACCCAGTACGCCAGCGATCACATGACAAGCGTTGAATCGGCCGAGGCACTGCTTACTGAGCTGATCCGTGACGCGGAGACCTACCGCATGCTGGCCGAATGTCCGCCCGACACTGCAGCGGGACGCTTCTACCGGCGAGTGATCCAAGAGTTCGAGCTTGCCGCCACCACTCCGCTACTGATGTCGATCATCTCCGACAACCACCAAATCCCCGACGATCAGATTGAGCTGGCACTGGGTGCGCTGGAGAGCTGGGTGATCCGCCGAACGCTGCTGCGCTACACCACGAAGGACGTCAACCGGTTCATGGTCTCAGCTTTGGCGATCCTCGACGGCATCGATCCGGAGAAAGTCGGCACCGCTCTGTTCGGCTACCTCAGCGTGCAGACTGCAGAGACACGACTGTGGCCGAGTGACGCTGAGCTGCAGGAGTATCTGCCGACACTCCGCATCTACAAGACGATCCGACAAAGCCGACTTCGAGTCGTTCTCGAGGCGATCGAGGAGCGGTTGCGGTCCGAACGCCATGAATCCGTCAGTCTCAGTGGACCGCTGCAGATCGAGCACGTCATGCCCCAGAAGTGGCAGCAGCACTGGGATCAGCAGCCGCCCCTGACCGGCGATGCCGCCCGCGAGCGCGACCGCCTCGTCAACACACTCGGCAACCTCACCCTGGTCACGCAGAAGCTCAACGGCTCCCTGTCTCATCGCCCCTGGACTGACAGCGAGACACAACTCATCGCCCCCACCGGCCGCGAGGCCGGCAAGGGCAAGCGCTCAATGCTGAGCAAGTTCAGCCTGCTGGTCCTGAACAAAGAGCTGATCGATGACCACCCTGACGCGTGGACCGACGCCGATATTGCGAAGCGTTCGGCCGAACTGACCAGGCTGATCTGCCAGGAATGGCCCGGCCCCCACCAGTTCGGGCCAGCCGCCGACACTGCCGATCAGGCGTGAGGTGGCGGTAGTCGACGATGCGCCATAGGTCAGCGCGCACGATCATTCACCAACATTGCCCCGCGAGGTATGAGTGGCACCCAATAACGCAAAGCATGTGGTTGGCAACAGCAACGGCGACCGCATATCCCTGTTCTACGATGGCCGCGTCAAAGTCCGTTCAACGGCGCACCTTTGGACTGTTAGGGGCAGGGAGCGCCAGACCGCTCTGGGTGAGAGTGTCCACATCGAGATCGGCGAACGCCTGGAGGTGCCAGGTCCAAAGCCGCGGCGCCCCGATATCGACGTGCCGACCGATCCAGCGCTCTGCCGCACGGTGGCGGCCACTGTCTGCGCCGACAACGGCACCTTCGTCCAGCTGTTCCACGATGGCACCATCACCGTCGGAAACGACGGACGGGATATCCGCGGACTGCTCAACGTGGGGCGCTATGCGAACTCGAAACGGAACCGAGATGGGGTGGGCGGCTCAGTGATGGTCGTGTTCGAAGGAACCTACCGACCGCAGCAACACCGCACCTCCGACCATCCTCTGCTTCATATTCCCGAAGACCGGCCACCGAGTCCGCTCCGGCTGTATCCGGATGAGTTCAGGATCGAAACGCCCGGATTCGGCTGACCGTATCGGGTTGCAAAGGAATGGTTGCCGCACTCTTCCGGGAGGTTGGGCTGCCCACTTGGGCGGCGCCAGTGGGCAGCGAGCAGAGAAAAGACACAGGCATCATGGTAGGTATTCCGCTTTCACCGTCATTCGAGGTGAACTACAACGCCTACGCGTTCCCAACTTCAGTGGTTCCGCACGGCCAGTTGAGCTTCCGGGCCGAGGAGTTGGCCCATGCACTGTTTGCTACAGGGCGTGCCCCCGGTGACCGCTACCGCTATGGCAGCGCGTCGACCTGGGAATGGCTGTACCGCACGTCACTCATCCCGGCCTACATCCGTCGTCGGCCCTATGGTGCACTCACCCGGTCGCGGCTGGCGCACGAGCTCGACCGATCCGAACTTGTCGGCCTCTCCTATGCCCTCGGTACGGCAATGACAGCGATCTTCTGCCGCCAGGTGCTTGATGTCAGCCATCTGCTGCATATCGACCGCTACGCATCGACGTACGGCATCGTCTTCGGGACCGGCCGTAAGCGCGCGGATCTGTTCGGCCGAGCCCCCTCGGGGTGGGTGGTAGCCGAGGCCAAGGGGCGTTCGCGCGCCATGGAACGCGCGCTTCCCGAGAAGCTCCGCGAGCAAAAGCGTTCCGTGTTGTCGATCGACTCCGACCCGCCGTGGCTCGCTCTGGGCTGCGTCGCGTCCTTCCCCACCGGGCAAGAACTGGTGGTCGATGCTTTCGACCCCGACGAGCCAGCTGAAGACGCCATTCGGCTCGACCACGTGACATGGGACCGCTACCTCTACGCCTACTACCAGCCATTTATCAATGCCCTTCAGACTGGCGATCGCCTTCAGGGCACGTCGGTTGAAGTTCCGTTCGAGACGGTCAACTTCGGGGGCTTCCGCGTGCAGCTCGGACTCCTGAGAGGAGTAGCTGACCTTGCCAGAGAGATTCCCGCGAATGATCCGGCCGGCTTCGGTGAGCGCATCTCAGAGCTGCTCGCTTCAGCTCGCGAGCGCCAGATACCAATGTTCCCTGACGGTTCCATCATTCAAACAGGCTGGACGGAAGCCATACAGACTCAGGACTGGCTGATCGGGCCGGAGTAGGTCGGGCACAACCGATGATCTGACTTGGTGACGGCAAACGATCCCGCCCAGCCCGCGGGCACACTGACACGGAGCAGTCGCTATGGAGCACGATCGGGGGTCGCGGTCCGTTCACCTGACCCATCCACAGCCTGGAAGGGTGCGGCCGTGCTTGCAGCGCTCCCGCAGTTCGGCTTCTTCCGTCAGAACAAGCTCAAGAATCGGTGTCGGATTCTGGCGGCAGGCGAGTTCGGCCATGAGGATGCCGGCGACGCCGACCTCACCGGTTCGACATACGAACTCGCCGACCACTGTCCTGACGCCGTGACGTAAGCTGTCGAATCGTCGACGGCCGTTCAATTTCCACCACGCCTCTGCCTTGCGGCCGAGGCGCGTCCCTACGTCTCCCGCATCGATACGTCCGACATCATCGCCACCGCTGCCGCCGTGATGGCGGCCGGAAGCTCGGTCGTAGTGTGCTGGGCGTTGAAGTATGCGTAGACAGGCCGGTCCGCGAAGCAAGCCCTGGTCGCCTCCCAGCAATCGGCCGAGGCCGCCACCGCATCCACCCCAAAGGCGAAGCGCAGCGCTGACGCAGCCGAAGAGTCGAACCGCTGGCCGCGGAAGCGCTGGAGGTGAGCCGCCGGCGCGAGTCGCGTGGCATATCGAACGGATCGACTCTTACCGGTATCGGCTACGCAATATCGGTGTCGAAGCAGCTTAAGAAGTGTGGGTAGACGATTCGCGGGTCGAGTGTTCGCGGGAGCTCCCCCCGGCAAGTCTTCAATCCACAGCGGGGGAAGTTACGAGTTCATACTGTCGGTCGATGTGTGAGGCGGCGCGATGCCCGGCGAGCTGTTCGTTAAGCGGGAAGGGCACATCAGCGATCCCCTGCACGCTTCCCGTGCAGACGGACAGTCCAGCCACCCCCGTGGGTCATAACAACGCACTCGTATACGTAGACCGCCGACTGTTGGGGATACGGAGCTACGCCAGCGTTCCCGATCCTTTGGCTGCTCGGTGGGCGTCCACAGGCGAGGACAGGTTCCCCGCAAAGAGGGCGGTTGCAGTTTTCACTCGTTTCTCTTCCGCGATCTGGATTTGCTTGCGCAGGCCAGCGATACCCGCATCTGCGGCGGCCACCTCGGCACCGATCCGTCTTTGCTTATCCAGAGAAGGCAAGGGGACAAGCAGTTTACCGAGGCTTGCCGAACTAATGGACGGTATGGTGGTGCCAGCTGCTTTGTTTTCGATCCAAGTTTTTGTCGAAGGGAGCGAGAGAAATGCGATGAGATACTGCGCGTCTACTACGCTTGGGTCACGTACACGTAGCCGGATTAGCGCCGTGCCGAATAACATTCCCTCGTTGCCTTTATTGGCAATGGCGCATGGGCCCAGGGTACCCGTCCTGACACACAGGATGTCCCTATCTCTGAGATGGAACTTTTCAAGTTTGACAGCATCTCCCGGGGACACCCGCCTCGTATGTTCCTCCATAATGCAGCGATGCTGCAATTGTGTAGGCACAACGAGAGGGATTCCGTCGTCTACGAAGTCAAGTCCCTTTACTATCGAATTAGAGGGGCCTGCTTGGATTTCACACAGAATACGTAGAGGCACTGCATTTTCGCCTGCGAACTCGCGAGGAATCGGGCGATAGTCGGCAGGACTGAGGGAGTATGCGAAGCGTTTGATGTCAGCGAAGCTGACAGCAACTGCGACGCCTCCTCGGTCCAGTTCTTTCGGACGGAATTCTTCGGCGGCAGACCGCCACTCTCGATAGCATTCGACTATGGTTTGGAGGTCCCGTTCGCGCAGCCAGCGCTTGCCGGCCTTCTTTTCGCCCGCTGCTCTGGCGTCGATAAGGAGGACAGAATCTTTGATCTTCTCCGGCCGGGAAAGGAGCCAGATGCTCACCGGTGCAGGTGTGGCGGCGAACAGTCCCGGAGGGAGCGCGATGATGCCTTCCACAACACCTTGCTCGACCATTGCCGCACGTATAGCGAGCTCGTCCTTGTCTTCGGTCACGCCCGCCTGATTCGGCATGACCACCGCCGCCCGACCGCCATCACGCAACGAAGCAAGGATGTGCTGCAGCCAGGCAAAGTTGCCGTTCTTCTTCGGCGGCGCCCTGAATGGCCAGCCTCCGTATGGCGAGGGCCATTCGCCCGTGGTCTTCTGATTGAACGGGGGGTTGGTCATGATGACGTCAGCCCTCACCGGCCGCTCCGAAAGATCTCTCTGAGACAAGACATCGCCAGGCAGCAGGTTGACGACATTCGCACCACGTACGGCGATGTTCATCGCTGCTAGACGAAGCTGCTCGGGCCGCCCCCCGTACCCCGTGGCCTCTACATTCATAACAGCAGACACCGCCCCTGAGAGGAACTCTCCGAAACGCAGGAACGGATCGTGGCACAGTACAGGCCTCGCGACCTCGTGGAGCATGATCTCGGTCGCCAGCCGCACGATGCTGGGTGGCGTGAAGAATTCGCTGCTGTCTCGCTGGCACCACTCAGCGAAGCGATCAAGTATCGCAGTAAACGCGTCGTGGTCCAGACCATGACAGGTCCGGAGGACCTGGGCCACATCCTCGGCTGCTTCGGGCTGGAGTCGCGCGAAGACCGGCCGCACGCCTGGTAGTACACCGTGCTCACGGAGTACAGCGTCGACGATTGCCCCGAGAGAGTCGAGCAGCTTAGCTGGATCACTCTGATCTGCAACAGCTTTGGCCGCCATATCGGAGATTCGCGCCCATTGGTCGCGAGCACGGACGCGTACGAAGACCGAACAAAGTAGTAGTTGCAGGTAGTCCATCTGCGGTCCACTACCGCATACCCGCTGGGCCAGCGGCCCATACAGCTCGGCGAGGGCCGCATCAGCACGGTCGGACCTCTTTCGTCCTGCACCGTTGCGAACTACTGGTGGGCCCGATCGGTCAATCCCCCGCTGGCGTGAGTTCCGGACTACCCGGTCGGCATAAGTGCAGCCCTTCCTCTCGGTCTGCAACAGTTGCCCTTTGGGGATCTTGCGCGTCTTCAGCCACTCGATCATTTCGGCAAGGACGAAGAAGTCGCCCTCTCTCGATGATCGCGGGCGAGGGAAGCTGCGGTACCGACCCTTCCATACTGATAGGAGCCCTCTATCGATGCCCGCCAGGTCGGCGATCTCTTGCCGCGACACCAAACGGTTCTGGGTCCCGCTCACTGGCGGAACCCGAACAAGAAGGCGATGACCGTAAGGGCGAAGACGCTCGCGCCGGCGCACCCAGTCCCCCCATGAACGACCGCGGACGACAGTGAGCCACCATCGACAACAGTGAGGATTCCAGCGATGATGCCGACGATCAGCCCGAACAGGGCGGCAATCAACATCAGCAGAACTCGGACGGACTGGGACATCGAACTCCTCCACATCGACCACCTGGGCGAGTAGTTGTCTCGCCGCACGGGCAACACGTTATGCCTACGGAGCTTCGAAGCGCAGTGCGCATTGGCATGCGCACATGGCTGGCGAGTTCGTCAGCGATCTTCTTAGCAGGGGTGCGGCAGGCCCACTTCTATGTATCTACCTGCTTGATCACGGCACTCGAAGTCGGTCACGCCCGTCATCCTCGCATCTGAAAACTGTTAATACGGGTTATCAAGGCTCGAACGAGGATCCGGGGCGGATTGCAACCGGCTCGGGGTCGTCAGGCCCGGTGCTGGAGCCAGATCCGATCGGTAGGTCCGTGTGCCAATGCCGCAGGAGGGCCAAGTGGCGTGTCCCGCGCCGGGACCTCTCTATCAGAGCAACAGCAGCGAACCGCTGCCGGTCGACGAGTCCTGCACTGAGTCCGACGATGAGATCACCTGCGCGGCCAACCCGCATGCCCAGTAACGGGCCCGGCGAGCTGCCGGCAGATCGCTTGACCTGTAACACGCCGCCCGCTTGAACAAGATCAGCGATCAGCTGATCAACTGGCCGCAACCGTGGAGGAGGCTTCGCTTTACGCGGCTCAGGGGAGGCCGGCCGCTCCTTTTGCAGCTGTGGAGAGGCCGTCGGACCAGAGGATCGATTCTTCTTCATCAGTGCGGCGCTCGGCCGGACTACTGGGGCCACCAACGTCTGGTGTAGCAGTGCAACGGTTTCGGCCACGATCGCCCGAACTGGGCTATCTCGGTGGCGAGCAGGATCTGTCCCGTGCCGGGGTGGCGTGCGCGTGACATCGCGACCTTCGATGGATGTTTGTCCGCCACCGTCATCGCAGTCCACCCAACCCCGGTCGTGATCACCGTGCTGATTTCCAGAGTAGGACGGAAACGATCAACCAGCAGATTGCCCGGCGAGGACAACCGTCGGTGTAGCCCGAACGTGCAGACTCCGGGTCAATTCCCCGGCGGCCAGTCAGCGACAGATCCTGCTCCCTTGGCCATCCGGACGATCCGCTACTGCCAACTCCTCGACCGACGCTTCGGCCTTCTTCTTCACCACGGCATCAGCTGTTTAGTGGGGAGCCTTGCGTCCTTCCGGGAGCTATGGCGATGAACGAGGTAGGCCTACGAGCAATTGCCGTGTTCGGGGCACCATGCACACACGCCCCTTCCTCCACTCATTCGACTCAGGGGAGAAGTGAGTTCGCTCGTCGGTGCCGGTGAGGCGTGTGGTAGCCGGGGGGTTGTCGGGGCCGACACCGGCGGCTTCCAGCCCCGCACGGGTCGAAATGATTTGGCGCAACTCCCCTGTGGGCCAAGGCTTCCAGATTTGGTCGATATGCCCACGGTCCACCGCATCACACAGGTCCTGGCACTCCTGTCCGAGGTGGCGATAATCGCACCGCGCGTGCTGGTCCACGAAGGTGCCGCGACACCAGCAATATGGTCGGAGTCGGACGCATTAGCCGGGCTCCGGGGCTCGCACCGAGTTTCCGGGGCGGCGCGCATGGAGGAGGTACCGCCCAAGGTTGAGCACTCCGGAGTGTGTATGAAAGATACCTCCTGATTGACGAGCGTTCACATGCCCTGTAGTGTCACGTGTACACGCAGCCCTTGTCAGATGTACACGCACGGAGGTGTGGAGGTGATAGTCGATGGTAGGGAGACGCGAGCGCCCCGACTGATGGGCGTCGCCGAGATCGCCGAGTTCGCGAGGATGAGCCGGCAGGCAATCTCGAATATGCGAAATCGCGATGACTCCTTTCCCGCTCCGGTGGAGGAACTGAAGAGCGGTCCAGTCTTTCTCGAGAAAGAGATCAGGGCGTACTTCGAACCGCGTGTCGGGTCGCCTGGTCAATCCACGGCGACATCGGAGCCGGTTGATCGTCACGTTCCGACCGAGTTCGACCCGCTCGATAAGGCCAATCTGATCACGAGTGTCGTCAACGCATTGCTCTCCGCACCAGCCGTACCTCTCGGAGAGTTCGAACCCTTCAACGGGTCCGGCCTCTACTGCCTCTACTACTCGGGAGGCGATGAGCTGTACGCTCCGATTGCTGGCGGCGATCCTTCCCTGCCGATTTACATCGGAACAGCCCTCGCCCACGCTCGCGCGAGTGGGGAGACACTGTCAGCCTCCAGTTCGCAGGCGTTGGCCCGCCGCCTCAGGAGCCACGCCCAGACCATCGAGGCCGTCGAACAGTACGACGAGTCCGACGTAAAGCACCGGCTGTTCCTTCGCGACTTCTCGTGCAGGTGCCTCGTAGTGGACGAGATGTGGGCGCGACCGGCTATTGATTCGGTCCTACGGCGGTCTGCTCCCGTCTGGAATTCCGTGCTGAAAGGGTTCGGCAACTATACGCCCGGTCCCAATCGTCGATCGGTCCAGAAATCCCCGTGGGACACGCTGCATCCAGGACGCGCGTGGGCCGAGCAGCACGAAAATGTCTATACGATTGACGAGTTGGAGGCCCGCGTCGTGGAGTACTTCCCGCGTGGGTTCGAGACGAGGGTCGAGCCGTGATAATGGACTGGGCCGTAATTGTCGGTGTTTCGACTACACTTGCGGCCCTCGTGCGGGGCGGCATGTTCTTCTACGCGCTGCGTGGGACTCGTCCCAAAGACCGACCCGCGATCATTCGGGCTCTGGGCGCGATGCACAAGGACGCACGTCCTGAACTGCCAGCGATCCGTGGACGAGTGCTGAAGACACCTGTGTCCAGAGCGGCGGATGTTGCAGGAGAACCGTAGTGAGATACCCCAATCCTGTTGAATTGCGGCTACAGTCCGGTATCTCCCCCCGACATGCCGGAGCCCACCTTTACGATCGGCGTTATGACGAGGTTCGGTGGGTTCCCGCAAGGTCGAGTGGTCGACTTCGAGAGCCTCATTGAGTCTACGGAGGCTGCCGGCGCCGGCACCGTGCGGCGGTTGCTACCGCCGGGACCTGAGCGTGACGCCTTCATCGAGGAGCAGCTGGAGTCGATCCGGGCGGAGGCGGACAAACTGCCCGCACTGGCCGAGGAACTCCGCCAGCTGATGGCAGGTCGTGATCTCACCCAGCTGATCAACTCGGTGGTGGTTCCCGCGATGATGCTGGGGGTCGCCGGCACGGAGAGTCTCGCCGACGGCGAGCTGACGTCGACATGGGCAGCGAAGATCGAATACCTTGTCGGCGTCGCGCTTTCGCTCCCCGCCGACGGGGACGCCGACACCCCGCACGAGGTGACGCAACGGGTAACGGCGCTGATCAGCGAGATCTTTGTCGCGGAACAAGCTCGCATAGTCATCGCGTTCACTGCGAACGCCGACACCAATGACGTGGACCGGGAGCTTTTGCTTCAGCAGTTGCGGCTGGAGTACCAGTGCGACAGGATGCCCGGCTACCCCACGCATCTCGAACATGTCGACGCCGAGGTCTTCGGGCGCCACCGCGACTACTACGTCCGCGGACTCGGTTTCGATCCCGCAGACGTGGTCCGGGCGACCAGAGTGCACGCACGAGCGTTGAACCAGGCGTTTCGGGCCGCGCGCGACGCGGTCGCCGCAGACCTGGACAGCGACGACCCGGACCCCGCGTCCGCCGTGGCGATGCTCGACGCACTCAACGCCACCACCCTGTGGACGCCAGATGCTGTCGCAACCAGCACAGGCATCCCGGTCGAGCAGGTCAACGCGATGCTGGAGTTCTTCTCTGCGACGTACGGCTGCCAGCCGCAGTTCCGGGCACCCGGTGAACCGAACCGGGCACGCACGCACCCGTGCATCAAGCTCGACGACGGGGCGTACTTCGTTCCGGACCCGTGGTCGTTATCGGCTGCCATCCACCAGCGCCTCGCGATGGAGCCCAAACATACCGGCTTCGACCCGCAGAAGTACTACAAGCACCGCCAGGACGCGCATGAACGCTTGGTCAACAGCGCACTAGAGACAGTGTTCGGTGTCGACAACGTTCACCCGACACAGCACTACGATCCCGCTTCCGGGCAGCACGGCGAGATCGACGTCCTCGTCGCCTCCGAGTGGCCCCTGGCCATTGAAGCGAAGGCAGTAGCATTGACCGACTCAGGACGGCGAGGTGCCCCCGATCGAGTGGACAAAAAGCTCAAGGATATCCTCGGCAAGGCACTCGACCAGACCGATCGTGCCCTGACCTACATCCTGGACGAGGGCGGCCGGTCGTTCGCTCGTACCAGCAACGGACGGCCGGTTGAGCTACTCCCCACGGGGATTGCCGGTGGCACCGCCATCATCGTGACGTTCGAGCGCATCGACCCGTTCACATCCGGCGGACTGGCGGTATCGGGTTCCGTCAACCGGCCGACCTGGGTCCTCTCACTGACCGACCTGCTCATGGTTACCGACATCCTCACCGACCCCGCGTCCTTCCACCACTACGCGCGCATACGCGCGGGCATGCACGCGATCAAAGCATCGGCAGCCGCCGAATCCGACGCCCTCGGCGCGTACCTCGTCGATCGCATCAGCATCCTGCACGACGTGCCCGCCGAGGAGGCTGCACGTATCCTCATCACCGACTGGAGCCAAGCACTCAACGACTTCTACACCCGCCAGGAGTTGGGCCTGGAGACTCACAAGCCCGCCGCAGGCGTCCCGGACGACATCACTGGCGCGTTGACGAACACCCTCGAACAGGAGGGCTGGGCCGAGTCCGTCAACGCTGTCATGAGTTCGTCGCCGGCCGTGTGGACGAAGTGGAAGAAGTTCCGGCATCGACACCGCAACGGAGGCACGTTCGCGCTCGACAATCACGTGTCCCTCGTCGCCGTACCGAACAGCGGGCCTTCGGTGGAACGCGCCGACGATGCTGTACACCTGCTCGTGCCCGCTCCTCCACCCGGGGGTTCATCAGCCGGGCGATCGAAGCCAGGTCCGGCTCGCACGCAACGCTGAGTCCGAAGGGGACGCCATACCCGTAGACACAGACATCCTCAGCCGAGGACGCCGTCAGACGAGACTGCGAACACCCTCACCTCACCAACACCGCCCAATGTCGAGCAGCCACCCACGTCCACTCCCGCGCGAAGACCGCCGCACCCATCTGAGCAGCTCAACCTCGTCTCCTTCTCGGGCCCAACGTCATTGTCGCTAATATCATTCGACGTACCAGGTCTCGAAACGGTTTTAGTCGATCGCGATGCCATAGCGATCTACCCGTCGCGTCGACACAATCTCAGGCACCGACCCGCTTACCGGGCGGACCGCAGGGCCGACACGGCGGGCGAACACCATGCCTGGCCCACGACCAACACCGTGTCGACTCAACTCATCCCAAACTCGCAGCGTGACAACGTGATTCCCGTGAACGAGCCGGACAGCAGATTGACACATAACCCCAGGTAGGACAGCCACGCAGGGCTGCGCGTGACCACCTGTGAACACAGAAAAACCCCGAACCGACAAGCCCGGGTTCGGGGTTCGAGTCCTGCTGTCACCTACCGCTCGGCGGAGGTGGGGACGGCAGGCGTCCAGCGAGGCGATGCGACGTCAAACTGGAGTAGTCACCGACGATGGCCACGCGTTGAACGCCGCATCGTCGCTCAGCCTAGGACGAAATCCGCTTCGACTGCCATCGACCAGAGTAGATCCCTAGGTCACCCACGTTGCTTCTTCGATGTTCCCGGCCCAGGACACATCGAAGAAGGGAACGGCAAGCGACCGGCACAAAGCCCGTCACGACGCTCAGATCGAGTAGCGGCCTACGACGACCAGGCGTATTCCCGTTGCCCATGTTTTGCGTGTCCTGCCGAGTACCGGTACCTGCGACGCTCGATTGACCTGACCCCGCTGGTTCGATCAGGTGGACCGAATCACGGGGTCCAGTCACGATGAAACCTGCACCGTGAGAATTCAATTCGGAGTCATGACCTTCGGGAAGATCGAAGCCCCGGACTTTCGGCTGGCTACCCGCTGCTGCTCACTGGTATTGCGGCACTCGCACCACGACGATGCCTGCGACGTTGTCGGGCATGTTTGATACCACGCGGTCCTCGTTGAAGTCGCCCGCGGTGATCTCAAGGACGTAGCCGGGCGGAGCGTGCCGCAGAGGGTTGAGCGTGTGCTCGAAGTACCTTAGACCCCAGTGCCCGGTGTCGTCGGGGACGTCGCAGAAGACCGAGCCAAGCTGGTCATGACCGCCATAGTGCGCACTTACGACACTCGTCGATACTGCGCTGAACTGCTCGGAGCGAGCTCTCAACACCCGGTCGATCATCGAACGGGCGACTGCTCGTGTGCCGTCCTGCCGATTCTGTAGGAAGTCCGAGAGTTCCGGTGCGAGCTGGTTCTTGAGCGCCGGTATCAGCGGTGGGCTCGCCGGGGGCCGTGTCCACATGTCCTCCAGTGCCACAGACCGCCCATAGGTCGAGGCAGCGTCACTCACAAGCAGTTCGTCTGCAAGCAGGGCAGGCATCAGGGAGAGAGTGCGCTTGACGCAATGGACACAGCGCCCGCTCCGGTGAACGTCCGGGCAGCGCTCCCACCTCCGGTAGCCACCTGTCCCGAGGTAAAGCGCATATACAGGCAGGAGGCCCAGCGCCGCAGCAGCGGAACGCAGCACCTCGCGTTGCGAGCGCGCCGCGCCCCTCGCTCCGTAGCCGAAGTCGAAGTTCCACTTGCTCCTCGTCACGGTCACGCGCTTCGCCTGGACGAGCATCCCGTAAGCGTCCGCGCCGTCCACCCACCACCAGACCCAGTCGGCACCACTGAGAACTTCGGCTCGCTGGGTAAACGGAACGACGGTAACTGCCCGGGAGGTGTGGGCTGTCACGATCTCAGTAATTGTCGTCTCGCTCCACCGCAGGCCCGTCCGCTCGCACGCAGCCATATGCCGAACGGCCTGGACGCGAGCCCATCTGAACGCATTCTCGACCGCCGTCATGGTCTCATCCTCCTACGCGAAACCGGACAAGAGTGCACCACCGCCGCCCGTCAGCTACCACCGACAGTTCCACCGCGCGACGCCCACCCATCCCCGAACAATCACCGTCCGTGGTCACGCGACAGCCCAATAGGCGTAAGACACCGCGACACTGAGATCCGGTGCGTACCCATGATGACCAGTCGTTGCCCGGTTGCCCAGGGGCTGCGTGTCCATCGCCCCGGGACCGAACCACAGGGATCAGGCCAGTCTCCGTCTCCGCGTCGCTGACCGCGGCACCCGATCGGTACGCAGTAGCGAAATCTGTAGGCACACGACAGGCCCAGCGTCCAGCCGGGGTGATGTACTACCCACCCGCCCTTGACCCCTAGAGCCCCTCAGAAGTCGAACCACCCGGCCTGCTGCGGCACAGTACCGGCAGCCACCCTGACCAAGAAACCGCTACCGGAGATATAAGCCGGAACCGCACCGCCGCCGCGCACGACTCCGCCGTCCGCCCCCGATCGGAACACAAGGATCTACGCGGTGACCACGTTAAGCTCCGAGAGCACGCCTTGGGGATCGTTGAGGTAGCGGCATCCCTCCACTGGGGGATTGAACTGGCCGAGCACGTTCGCCACGGCATCGCGTTCCGCTTCAGTGACCGGGATCCGGCGCTTGATCAGACTGGCGCACAGCACGTCGACGAGCATCGCCCACTCACCCACGTCGCTATAGGTCCGGTAGCTGTCGACCAGGTCGGAAGGCAGGCGGTCGGCGACGCTTTCGAGAAGGTCTCGCGAGTCCTTGCTCATCTTGTTGAGCCGACGGTTACGGGCTTCGATAGCTTGCGGGTCTCGCTGACGCTTTCGCGCTTCTCGTGCCGCCCTGTCCGGATTCATCGCTCTCCTAGCCTATTTGATCGGGTCGCCATTCGCGTCGTTCCTGACTACACCCTCGCCGCCGATGGGGTAGCCGGTCACCACTGAGCCGTCGGGAGCGACGATGACTTCGATTTGGACGCCGTTGCGGGTGCCGTTGACTTTCCAGTTGCCGTTGTCCTGGAGGACTGGCGGCTGGTCCGGGTTCTTCGCGACGTCGACTATTCGGTCGATGATTTTGTCGTCTTCCCAGTCATCGGTGTCGGGGAACTCGGTCTTGTTGGGCATTCCAGTCCCGGGCGCGTGCCCACCACCGTTGATGTCGTCACTCCCGTCGCCGTCGAGGATATGGATCCGTCGTTTGTGAGAAATAGTAATGTTCGCCGGGTTGGGCTTCGCCCCCTCCACCTTGTCCCACTGGTTCCCGCTACTGCCACCATCGGTCAGCTTGACGGTCATTGCCGCGATACCGTCGAGAGCGGCTTTGGTGCCGCCCTGAGCGAGGTCGGGGATGGCCGAGAACACGCCCGAGCCGGCAGAACCAACGGAGGTGACCGCCTCGTAGATGTGGATGAGGTCACTGGCATGAACAGCAGTGCGGATAACCGCTGCCGTCGCCGTGACGACTTCTGTGGTCACCGCAGCGCCACCGGCGGCGGCAGGCCCAGCGGCGACACCGCCTGTTACGACGGCTAGGACTCCGACGACCGCGATCGTGACAGCTATCGATGCGGCGAGCTCCTTGTTGGCGTCGGAGACGGCTTTCTGGATGTCGGAGCGCATTTTGTCGAGAGCGTCGTAGTGTCCCTGGACCGGTCCGTATAACGCTTTCGCGGCCTGAGCCAACAGTTCCGCGGCTTTCTGCAGCGTGGACAGTTTCTCTTCGATCGCGATGATGTTCGGGTCGGTACTGTCTGCGAACTTGGCATTGATGCCCTTGATCCGCTCTGCGGCCCCGGTGATGTTCGTGTGCTCGGAGAACGTTTTCCACGCCTCTGCGGCAGTGTGCAACTTGGTGACGTCCCCGTTGGGGATCTTGCCGACCTTCTCCAGTAGGCCCGTGATCGGGCTGTCGATTCCGGATCCGTTGTCCCCCTTCGCGGTAGCGGGGAGGTCCATCCCGGTGTCGTACAGCAGTTCGGACTCTGTTGGACGTGTCGGTTCGGCGCCGCTGGTGGTGGAGCGGTTAGCCTGCCACCAGTTGTAGCCGGTGGCGGCAAGCACATCGCCGTATCGCTGCAGTGCGTTCGCCAGGGCCGCTGTCAGTTGGACTATATCGCTGGCGTACTGGTCGTAGGCGGTGATCCATGCCTGGCACTTCTCGTGGTTGCCTGCCATTCCGCCGCACTCGTGGACCAACGTGGACAGCAACGGACCCAACGCGAGAGAGATGTCGCTGGCGAGCAGCTGGCATTTCTTGGCCGCATCGAAGTAGATGCCGGAATCGATGGTCCATCCCATGGGCGTTATCCGCCGTTGAGCATCTGCTTGTTGACCTCGGCAGCGTTGATGTACTTCGTGTGTGCCTTGCGGGCGGCGTCGCTCATGTCGCGGACGCCCTCCGCGAACTCCCGCGCGGCTGTGACCCATTTCGTATGCGCTTCGAAATAGGCCCGGCCTGCGACACTTTCCCAACTGGTACCGGTGAGTCCTGCTACCTTGTCGTCGATGTCGTCGAGGTGATCACTGATGAATCCGGCCAGGCCGGACAACCTGGCGACGATCTGGTCCAGTTGGTCGACATCGACGGTGAACTCGCTCACGGAAGCTCCAGGCTGGATGCCGAGGTGTTCAACGCTGATGCGTTGGTGCAGTCGCGGCTTTCGTAGGTTTGGGCGGAAACACCAAGCTTTTCAGCCATCTCCCTCAACGCCGTGATGATCTGACCTCCCCCATCGCGGACCTCGGACCACCCTGCGGAGAAGTCGGTCGCTGCGCCGCCAGACCAGCCCCCGTCGAGCAAAGTCGCGACGTCCTGAGCTACGGATCGCAAGGCGGACTGCAAGGATTCCGCTAGCTCGTAGGTGTATTGCCCAACCTCTCTAACCTCCTCTGGCACAACCGAAATGCTTGCGCCGGAGGCTGAATCTCCCCCATCAGTCATGGCTGGACCGTAGCGATCACCTCCAGGGGTGTCAATCCCGCTGCGTAATGCAACGCAACACCCCGTCCGACACCGCTCGCTCAACCACACGGTGTCGTACTGATCAGTCTCTCAGATTGGGATACGTACCCGTGTGGCGCATTCGGAGGCGACCTACCTGCTACTCATCGAGGGCAGCTGCTGGGCGATGTCGCTTCTCCTCGTCGCTATTCCCTGGCCGGGATCGGTCGTCTTCACTGGAGCGCTGCGCTCCGGCTGGGTCACTGGTGGAAGACGACGGAGCCGTATGGGGACACGCAGTAGGGACTGCGCCGCGGTGGTGCGATCCGTAGGAGACCGATGAGAATGGGCTCGGTGATGAATATCGACGAGTGCATCACCGCCGGCGACTCCTGGGATGGTCACCGCCTTGCGGACGGGGTCGCATCCGCCACCCACAGGCGGTTCGGGCGATCGGCGGTGAAGACGCGTTCGACCAGATCGGGTGCCGGTGCGTGCAACCCGGCGCCTCGCATGATCCGTTCCACTCGTTTACGGCCGACCGCGATCCCTCGCCGAGCCAGCATCGCATGCACCCGGGGCGAGCCATAGCTCCCGCCTGAGCTGGTGTGGATATCGACGATCTCGGCCAGGAACGGTTCGTCGGCGATCTGCCGCGCCGACGGCGCCTGCAGGCGTTTGCGCCACCAGTAGTAGGTGGACGAGGCGATACCGAGCACCCGCAACACGAGTTCGACCGAGTGCGGGCTGTCTTCGACGAAGCGCACGATTACCTCGGGGTCTGGTCGAGCTCCGAGGCGAAATAGGCGCTCACGGAACGCAGGATGTCGTTGGCCCGCTCCAGCTCCGCGACCTGCTTACGCAGCCGCTTGTTCTCCTCGGCCAGATCGACATCCGCCGGTTCCGGACGCCGGCCGGCATCAGCCTGGCGGATCCAGTTCCGCAACGCTTCGTGATGAACACCCAACTGCTGCGCCAACTTCCGGACCGTCGGTTTCGGGTCCGAGTCCTGATACAACCGGACCGCCCGAGCCTTCAACTCGTCCGGGTACTTCTCGACCGTAACAACTCTTGACGTCTGCTTCGATAGTCCGCATGGCAACCATGCTTCCGCGGTAGGAAGTCCACACGGCAAGTCCGAAAGCACCCTGCCGCAGGAGATCGTGCGTCCAGAATGCCGGTGCATGCACTCGGCAACAGCCATTGACACCGAACGTACGCGATCCTACATTGGAGGGCTTTGCGTTCAGAGGCCGATCGTTGGGTACAACGCCCAGGGGGATACATATGAACGAGCCGACTACCACCTCGCATTCGACGGGTGGCACAGTTCCGCCCGCAGGATCCGGCGGCCCACGTGGCCGTACTCCTCGCCCACTGCCGGTGTTGGTGCTCGCCGACGTGAGCGGCAGCATGGAAGGCGAGAAGATCATCCAGCTCAATCGGAGCATCCACGCCATGTTCCGCAGTTTCGCCACCGCCGATACTCCGCGCGGACTGGTCCACGCCGCCGTGATCACCTTCGGCGGCGAGTCCGCGGTTCTCCACCAGCCGATGACTCCCGCCAACGAATTGCAGTGGACGGACATGGCCCCTGGCGGCCGCACCCCGTTCGGCCACGCACTGCAACTCGCGCGCGAAGTACTGGAGGACGAGCAACAGGTGCCCACCCGTGCATTTCCTCCGACCCTTGTCCTCGTATCGGACGGCGCGCCCACCGACGAGTGGATAGACCCACTGGACGATCTCTTGGAGACCGAGGTCTGCCGGTCCGCGTTACGGCTCTCACTCGGCATCGGCGTGGACCGTACGTCGGAAACCACGCGCCCCCTAGAGATGTTCAAAACCCCGGGGATGCCGATGATGACCAGCGAGAACGCACACGAGATCAGCACCCGTTTCCGATGGATCACCGCGACGATGACGCAGAATTTCCAGAGAATGCCCGGTTCTCGAAGCATCAGCATCGAGGATCTGGCCTGACATGCATACGTTTCATCCCGACATGTCAAGGGAGCACCCTTCCAGCGTCGAGACCGCTGACGGAACCATCGTGGCCCTGCGGCCGGAGCCCATCGGTCACGGCGGTGAGGGAACGATCTACCGCGCGGAGAACGGGCGATCGGCGGTCAAGATCCTAAATACCAAGTCCAAGAACGCGGATGTCATCGCTCTCAGGTTGAAGAGACTCGCTTGGCTGCCGCTGGAGAACATTCCGGTCTGCCGACCAGTCGCACTTCTGGCACCGCCACATACCGGCTACACGATGGAACTCCTGGAAGACATGGTCGCGCTGCGGGCCATCTGCGGCGTCCCGGACAAGGACTTCGCTACTTGGTATGCCGAGGGCGGTGGACTACGGCGCCGCTTGGTCCTGCTGTCCCGGTGTGCGGAGATATTGAGTGCACTGCACGAGCGTGGTGTCGTCTACGGCGATGTCTCCCCCGGCAACATCCTCATTTCCGAGCACAACGACTTCGACCAGGTATGGCTGGTCGACGCCGACAACCTCCGAACCGAGACCAGTGTCGATGATCGAAGGCTGGGCACCCCTCTGTACACCGCGCCGGAAATACTACGCGGTACCAGCGGAAATACGCCTGCCACCGATATGTATTCGTTCGCGGTTGTCGCCTATGAAACGCTCACGACGAACCACCCGCTGCTGGGTGACTTCGTGGCGGACGGGCCCCACGAGTTGGAGGATGACGCCCAGCTGGGCCTGCTTCCCTGGATCGATCACAGCACGGACCTGCGCAACCGCTCGACGGTCGGATTGACGGCCTCGCAAGTCACAACCGCCGCACTACGCGATCTTTTCACCCGCACGTTCGAGGACGGAATGGTCGAGCCCCGCGTACGCCCAGCCGCCTCGGAGTGGGCGAGCGCACTGTGGTCCGCGGCAGGCCGGACCGTGCGCTGCACCGCATGCCGGCAGACCTACCTGGTTGCGAGTCAAGCTTGCCAATGCGGCAGACCACGCCCCGACGTCATGGTCATCCATGTCGCTGAGCACTTCCCAAGGGTTGGCGAGTTCCACTCCGACACTGTGCCGATTCCGGAACAGACGCTCGTGCTCCAAGCCGGTGCAGAACTCGTCGTACGCGCCCGCACAACTCACGTGGACGCGATCGACGGCGACCGAAACGAAATCACTTACACATGGCACGGTGACGACACCGTGGAAGTCCGCAATGTCGGTCAGACCGTGATCCGGCGCGTTCCACCCAGGGGAGGAAGCGGCCAGCAGTTCTTTCCCGGTGTACGAGTGACCGACGACCGTAACGCTCCCTGGGCGTTGCACTTCGGCTCGGAACGTGAGCGTCATCGCGTCCTGTGCCTCGGGACGATCGGGGGAGGCGGCGGTGCGCGCTGACAACTTGACCATCGGCGAGCAACTGCTGGTGGAAGTCGAACTCGCGGAACGGCGCCTACCGAAGTGGTTCAGGCCGCCGCGGCCAACCTGTGAAGAAATGCAACTGACCGTTGTAGGCGGCAGGCCCGTTGTGCACTATCAGGACCATCCTCCGGTGAACATCACCGCCCGCGGTGACGTTGTCGAGCTGTTCACCGATCCCGCCACCGCGGTTGTCGCCTGGGTCGCGGCTACGCGCGCCCCGTCGACAGTCGCTCTCCAATGCCACGTGTTCCAGAAAATTCCCCTGCCCGGACAGTTGTCGATCGCGATCGACGACGCTGTGATGGAGAAGGCTCGCATCGCCGCAAAGGCACGGTCAGCCGACTTCGATGCGATAGCCCGCTGGTTCACAGACGAGTTCGTCCTTGCACCGTCCGGAATCTGCGACCAGCCGCGCATCATCTATACAGGTCGGCCCGGAGATGGCCCGGATCCGCACGCTACCACGGCATTCCGATTGCACGGGCGTCGATGGGCAGCCGATATCGCCTTACGCGAAGACCGGCTCCAGGTGGTACGGATGACCGACTCGTCTCGGCATGCCGACCGGCTGCGGCCGTGCCTGAGTACGTCCACAGTACGTTTCGTCGACCGCAGTTCGGCCACCGTCGCCGATGAGATACTGCGCGCGGCATTAGCCGGGTTGGGCAAGGACCGGAAATCGTATCTGGAGCTGTGGCACGAATACAACGAGATCGAGCGGGAATCTCTCCTCGTCGCAGCCAGGGCGATGGGTTGGGCCGCATATCACAGTTGTTCGATCCACGCCGACGGGCAATGGCGTTTCGATATCGCCACCGGATCCAACGGCGACAAACTGCTCGCTACCCTGGCTGCCACCAGTTCTGCGGTCGAACTGGAGGTTGCCGCCGAACTACCACCTGAGTTCTCCGGCGGCCGGGGCCGTCATTCTCGTGGCATCCCTGGCGAACTCTCCACGGTGAACAAGGTCAACCGGACGTTGCATATGGCGCTCGACGGCGATCGCGACCCTTCTCCCTCCGGGTACATCTACCGCTCGTTGACCGGCGATCGTGTCCGGCTGGCCCGCCGCGACGACGCAAGGGAACGGATCCAAAACGGACACGCCGAAATGCCTGGGCTACGACTGCTCATCGAGGGAATTCCCTTGAAGCGCGCTGCGACTTCCTCCGGGCGTGCGCGTCAGCGGATCATCGATTCCGCATTGCGAGCCACGTTCGGGACGGCTGAGCCTACCGCCACTCAAATCGCGGCGCTCCGCATGGCACTGGAGACGCCTGATGTGCTACTCGTCCAGGGACCACCGGGAACCGGCAAGACTCAGTTCATCACTGCTCTGCTGACCTGTCTCGACAGGCTGGGCGACCGAGCGGTGACGATGAACCGGACCCTGCTCAGCAGTTTCCAGCAGAACGCGGTGGACAATGTGTCCGGACGCGCGCGGCACCACGGCCTTCCGCCCACCCGGGTGAGCCCGAAGGGCGATGCCAACCGCGAGAATGTGCGGGAGTGGCGCGACGAGACAGTGGCAAAAGTCAGCGCCCACCTGCAGGTGATTCGCCCCGAAGTCGGTACTCGCGACGTCGTCACGCGGGTCCGACGAATAGTTTCGGCCTATCGGAGTTCGCCGACCAACGACACCGATCTACGGGACATGCTGAGCACTCTGCACCAGCTGACCGTGGACGTCCTGCCTCCTCCTTTGCTCGGCAGATTGACCAAGTTGGAGAGCGAGCTGTCCGCCCGAACACGCCAGCACACGGCCCTGATCGACCACGAACGCCTCGATGCGCTCCGAGTGGTGCGTTCGATTCGCGCCACTCCCGTCGCTTTCGATGACGACGGGCCGGCGAGAGCACGGTTCGCTCAGAAGTGTCTGAGCCGAATGGGGCTGCTCGACGAAGACGGTCGCGCACTGCTGACGCAGGCGGGTACAGCATCCACGGCCGCGCCCCGGCTGCTGTCCGCACTGTCCGATCTAAAGTTGGAGCTCTTCGATCGGCTTCGTCCGCGCCTTACTGCCACGGACGGGCTCGCGAATCGCAGGTCCGACGTAGAACTCCTGCTCGAGGAGATCTCGGATGCGGTAGCCGAAGCGCACGCCGACTCCGGGGACGGCATCGACGATGTCATGCGCGCCTATTTGGACAATCTGCGGCAAGGCATCGCCCCCGTCGAGCAGACGCTCTCGCGCTACAACTCCGTCTTGGCCGCGACGGTGCAGCAGACGAACTCGACGGAAATGAGCAGAATCCTGGACGCACCACTCCCCGTGTTCGACACAGTCATCGTCGATGAGGCAGCCCGGGCAAACCCACTGGATCTGATGATTCCCTTGGCGTGTGCACGAGGGCGCATCATCCTCGTCGGCGATCACAAGCAATTGCCCCACGTGCTGGAGCAAAAGGTCGAGCGAGAACTCCGGCGTAGCCGGACTCGGGGAGATTCCGATCTGTCCAAGAGCATGTTCGAGCGGTGGTTCGACATGTTCTCGTCGGAACGACCGCCGGTACGGACCATCCGATTGGACGTGCAGTTCCGCATGCATCCGGAGTTGGGTCGCTTCATGAGCGAAACCTTCTATGGCGGTACCAAAGCTGTGACGTCCCACTCATCGACCCATTCCCTCACGCAAGAGCTGGGCGACTACGCGGGCAAAGTGGCGGCGTGGATCGATGTACCCCTTTCGCAGGGAGGTGAGCGCAAGTCGGGGACGAGCCGGTACAGACCCGTGGAAGCCAAGCGACTCGCCGAGGAGCTATCCGTTCTGGCACAACGCGACGCGGACCGGAATCTGACGTTCGGTGTCATCACCTTCTACCGCGCGCAGAAGGATCAACTCGAAGAGGAACTGGTCGAGCTGGGTCTAGGGGTCAAAAACGAGCAAGACGAGTTCCAGCCGATCCCCGCTATGGCGTTCACAGCCGGCGAGCGGCCTAGACCTCGACTGAGTGTCGGCACGGTAGATGCCTTCCAAGGGATGGAGTTCGATGTGGTGCTGCTTTCGGTGACCCGAAGCAGCAAGCCGGCGCAGAACCCGGACGACATGGCCACAGCGGTCCAGCGGTACGGCCATCTGCTCAGCGACAGCCGCATGTGCGTGGCGATGAGCAGGCAGCGCAGGCTACTCGTTGTGGTCGGCGACGCGGCCATGGCGCGTCGGGGCGCCATGCCGGATGCCATCGACAGCTCCAGGCGAGCAGCCGCGGAAGGGATTGTCGGATTTCTGGAACTGTGCCAAGGGGCGTACGGTGCCGGCATTCGACTTTGACTCACCCGTGCTCGCACCGCGCCACACCGCGTACTCCAGCCCGAACAGCTGGCTGTTGTGGCCGACCTTCCGCTATCGGGTGGTCGCCCCGGTCGTCCACGAGGACAGCCTGAACATTTTCCAGGAAGCGGTACTCGGACTCGTCCGGGCAGGACTGCGGGAAGAGCGTGAGATGGCCGACCTGCTCGGCCTCGCGCCGGAGTTGGTGTCCCTGGTGATCTCCGATCTCCGCGGCCAGCGATTGATCGACCACCGCGGTGTCATCACCTCGACCGGGCGTGCTGCCCTGCAGGACGGATTCGCCGAGCCCACCTCGAACGTGGTGACACATGTGTTCCAGGACGTCTTCACCGGCACCTTGCTTCCGATCGAGGACGCGTCACCACAGTGGGCTCAGGTCGAGTGGCGGCGTAGCAGACGTGCCAGGCTCATCCTCGGCACCGCGGGCGCGCCGAGGGACCAGGACGCGCTGGCCATCGAGGCAGGTTCGCCCAGGGTGGATCCCCCGACTGCGGACCATATAGTCGAAATGGTCTCGAGAGGGATTCGCTCCCGACGGGACGGCGTCAGCCGAGATCGGGCATGGACCCGCTCCGCACCAGAACGGGTGATCAAACGCGTCGCGCTGATCGGAGCGCCCGATCCCACCTACGTTCCGCTCGTTGTCCAGCTCGACAAACGTGGAGACAGCGGAGCGGAAAGCACCACCTGGTCGGTCGTCAACACTATGGCGGGTGCACCCAGTACCTACCTGCGGCGACTCGTCGCAACCCGCGCGCAGCACAGCGGGCCTCTGCGTGACCGGATCGACAGGCTCGTCGGCAGGAGCAGCGAAGCGCTGTTGGCGGAGTACGACCGGCTCGACGTCGAATTACGCAGACGCATCGGGGAAGGCTTGGAAAGCCGCTTCACCGCTTCGATACGAGCACATCGTGAACTGCTCGAACTGCTGACCTTGATAGAGCGAGATGTCGAGCGCACGCGCACCGCTGGGGACCACTCGACCGAGGTCGCGTCGGTCGTACAGCGAACGTGGCAAGTCCATGAACTCGTTCTTCGGGAGATCGTGGCGCGGCATCGAGTACCGGATGGCGTCCTCGCCCAGCTGAGTGATCCACTCGCGGGCCCACTCAGCAGAAGTTGCGCGACGATCGGTCTCCAAGTCTCGGAGCACAGGCCGCTGCGGAGCTCAGCCGAAAAGCTCCGGCGCGATCATTCGAAGACCCATCACACGAATACTCCCACCCTTCTCGCGCTGTGTGTCCTGTCGGCCGAAGCCGGAGACGCCGAGCATCCGTTTCGGCGTCTGACCACTTCTTATCCAACGCTGATCACCAGATTGACCGCGATGTCGGGGGATCGCAACAGCATCGCGCACGGCGGACCGGACGAACTCAACATTGAATTCGCGGAATCTGCCTGGCGGCTGACGCAGGACACCGTGTCGGCGTACTTGAACCTTCCACTGTTCACCCAGACTCTCGCAAAGGAAACTCCCGTTGGCTAAGAGAAGGCCGAGCCGCAACTCACGAGTTTCCCACTCCGTTCCCGGAGCGGGGAAAGCGACAGCCGGGAAGGAACATAAGGCCGTCTTGGCCGCTCAGATGGCCGCGGCAGTGGACACACAACTCATGGCCGCGGCCACGGCCGAGAGTCTGCCTGTGCCGGAGTGGTCCGATACCGGTCAGGAGCAGTCGCTGATCGCCGCGTTCGAGATTCTCGACAGTAGACGCAAGATCTACGAGGCATGCGCAGCCTCAGCGGCGAATCGACTGCGCGCCATCGAAGCACGCGAGCAAGAAGTCATCGACGCGAAGCAGAATCTGTCACTGGAGCGGGAAACACTGGCCGCTGCCGCCGAAGACGTCGAGCGCACCCAACAGCAGCTCCGGGATGCCAAGGCGACACTAGCGTTGCGGGAGGCGGAGATTCGCGCTTCGGAAGCCGAAGCGAAGGCCGGATTCGTCGCGATCGGCGAGACAGCACGAACTGAACTGGAAAAGGAGCTGGCCGAACGACGCGAGAGAGCCGATGCCGAGATCATCGCCGAACGGAGAAGGACGGCCGAGCACATCGAAGAGCTCGAGCGCGACGCCCAGCGACGACGAGCCGATCTCATGGCGGAAATCCGCGCCGCCGAGGAACGAGTTCGTCTGCGCGACATCGAGCTGGCCGAGCGCGAACAAAGGATCCGGCGCGATTGGAGGGCACTGCGGGAACAGTCGATGGAACTCGACGAGCGTGAACAAGCTATCGCCAGCCAGACGAGGAGCACGCTGGCCGCGGAAAGCGCGGAAACCGAACGTATTCGGCACCTGTCCCAAATCGAAGTCGAATCAGCGCAGCTCCACATCAAAGAGCTGACCGAACGCCTGCGCAAGGCCCAGGAGGCTCTGATGTCCCTTGGCTCGAACCCCACGGCGATTCTCGACGAACTCGCGCGCCTACGGGAGCAGAACGCCGCCCTGCAGGACAAACTGGCGGCCAGATTGTCCGATGACGACGTGGAAAAACTCCGGTTCCTGGAACGGAGTGTGCAGGAAATCTCGGCCGAACGAGAGCGCTTGAGTTACGAATGCCAACGCCTCAAAGGCAACGTTCTGGCCAACGAGATAAACCTCCTCAAAGTCAGGCAGCTGGAGGACGCCGAACACGAGTTTCATGTGATCTCCCGCGGATATGAAGCGCGCATCGCTGAACTGCAGGCGACCATAGAGCAGGTGTACAACGACCGACCGGATCCGGGAACACCGCTGTTTCCACGATGCGTCGGAATGGATGACGACCCTCAACTCACCGAATCCGGTGTCCTGCTCCACGAGCCAGTCGACTTGTCCAAGCTGACACGGTCGTTGCAGGCGACGATGTTCCGTGAGAGCAAGCGCGCGTACCGCATCAGCGACATCGCGGTTTTCCTTGGTGGCATGGCAATGAGCCGACTGCACCTGCTGGAGGGAATGAGCGGTATCGGCAAGACATCGTTGCCGAAAGCCTTTGCCGCGGCGATGCATACCGACTGCGCTGTCATCGAAGTCCAAGCCGGCTGGCGGGACCGGTCCGACTTGTTCGGGCATCTCAACACCTTCGAGAAGCGCTTCGAGGAAAGCGACTTCCTCCAGGCACTCTACCGAGCCCAAACCCCGCGCTACCGCGGCCGGCCGTACTTCGTCGTGCTGGATGAAATGAACCTTTCCCGCCCTGAGCAGTACTTCTCGGTCATCTTGTCGAAGTTGCAGAACGACGACGGCAAGCCGATCAACCTCGTCGGCGCACCCGCGGGACGCGAACCCGCGCTGCTGGTCGACGGCATCGGGATCCGGCTACCCGACAACGTGTGGTTCGTCGGCACGGCGAATCAGGACGAGTCCACGCTCGAATTCGCCGACAAGACTTACAACCGGGCACATCTCATGGAGTTGCCCGCGCATCGGCCGCAGGTCGTCGACCGCCGAGACAGTGTGCAGCCACTGTCGTTGCGTTCGCTCCAATCGGCCTTCGACAACGCCGAACAAGAGCACAGCTCGGCTGTCGCGCTACTCACCGATCTGATAGGAAACCTCGCCGACGATCTCTGGCAGATCGGCAGGCTGCAGGTGAGCCCGCGAGTCGAAGATCAGTTGCGCAAGTTCGTCCCGGTGGTGATATCCGCGGCGAACGGCGCGAGCCCGAATGAGCAGCACGACTATGGTGACGCCGACCAGGACGGGCGGTCGCTGGCGGCGGATCACTTTCTCGCGTATAAGGTGCTGCGGTCTATTCGCGGGCGCTTCGATGTGACAGCCGATCGGATCGAGCGCCTTCGCGAGTCGTTGATCTTGCACTGGGGAAGCTCCGATCTCGTCGGTGCGCCGATCCGATGCTTGCGCATGTTCGACGAGGAGCGTCGCCGGAGGGAAGGGTGATATGGCTGTTACTCCCGGTCACCCGAAATTTGTTCCGGGCGAATCGAGCGCGCAGGCGATCTCGCGCGAGTTCTCCGAATCGCTCGGCCGAGACGACACCGCGCCGATCGACCACGAGGGCAAACCCGATCTGCTGGTTACCGCCTCAGTAGTCGCACTTGCCGACCGGCTTGCCGGTGAACCGGTCACCGATTGGGTTTCGCAGAGCGTATTCGTACCGGACGCGTCGGCCAGAGCAGTCCTGACCGAACTCGATGTCACGATCACCGAGACACTGGGAATGCTCGCCGACGTGTGCGCCCGGCCGCAGGACCGACTCGACCACACGACCGAACTCGTCCGAGCGGGGCTGGCACGCAGGGTTCCGCCCCGAGGTCTGACGAGACTGGCAAGCCACACCGCGGATTGGGCCGGCATAGAATACGGCACCGTACATCCTCTTCGGCTGCTTACGATTCGCTATACGGCCGACGTCGACTTCTATGAGAATCGGGTCGCGGCCCAGCTCGTCGACCGCCTCAGCAGCTACGTGAACAGGCGACTCGCGGAGCTGCACGTGTTGGCTGCGGGCTTGGCGGACCTGGACGAATACAACCGGGCACTCGGCCGACGACAGTCGTGGCGAGCGCAATGGCGGATAGCGCAGCTCGTTTCGGATGTCATGGCGGATCACCGGTCATCGGTCGCGGTCGTCGCACAGAGTATCGAGACGCTGACCAAACTCAGAGACAGTCTGGGGATGCTGAAGGGGACGCCGCTACTGCGCCGGGCCAACCGGCGGATCCGGTTGCCGATGCGCTTGATGCGCACCAATTTGTTCGTCCAAGAGCGGCGGTATCGCAAAGTAGGCCAGCTCTGGGAGGGCTGGGCGACACACGAGACCACCGCAGTCGAATGGCAGAAGCAGGCGGAGGCTCGCTTCGCCGCGGCTTACGGCTCCTACGTCATGATCATGACCGTTCGTTCCCTGACCGTCCTCGGTTACGCATTGGAGAGCGGGGGGACGCATTCGGTCCGCCTACGTCGGCACGGGGAGGAACTGACCGTGAGCTCTGGCGTCGAAGGCACGGTCACCATCTCGACGGAGCGAGGAGCGCTCGCCAGATTGCTCCCGATCACAGTCGACCTGAGCGCGGCGGTTCCCGACCATGTTCGCGCACAATGGGTCTCCTATCTGAGCCGCGACAGGACCGTGATCGTTGTCTATCCCGGACTCCGGTCCGCACGAACGGCTCTACCCGAGACCGATCGCGCGATACTGCACTCGTCGCCCGGAGGCGTCGTCCCGCTCAGCCCACTGGAGATCGAGGGCGAGGAGCGCTTGGCTCGCGCACTGCGCTGGCCACTCCAAGGCCGACGCTACCTCGACTACCCACTGGCCATCGAGACGAAGGCTCAGTTCCGGCCGGCTGGCTGGTTCCAGGCAGGGCCGCGTGGATATGTCCAGGTTCTGCGCAGACCGCACCGCGACGAAATCGATGCGGTCATGCGGGAAACGACATCGCCTCAACGCGATGACGTCCGGCGACCTGACGAGGTAGCCGGCTTGGTCATTTCCGAGGTCGACCGGGTTATGGCCGTCATCGATACCTGTCCGCTGTGCTCGGCGGAACGGGCACGACTGCAGCCCCGGGACTCCGACACCTTCAAATGCCGGTGTGTCGCCTGCTCTGCCACATGGGGGTTGAACCGGTGTGGGTCATGCGGCCAGCGCTACCCGTTCCTGCTTGGCCTCAACGCAGTGGTGGACAGCAGTGATGGGGATCGCCTGGATATGACGGTTGGGGCGGACCTGCTCGCCGAGACCTGCTCCTCGAGCGAGCCCGGCCAAGAGCCCAGATTCCACTGTTGCTGGTGTGACCATTGCGGTGGTATGCCGACCTGCGGCTGTACGCCCCGCGACTTCCCCATCGACGTATGAAGGGCCTGTTGAGCCGACCTTTCCACTGACTCGACGCACCACCGCCTCCCGAATGAAGGTCCTCGACGAGTTCGATGCCCTGACGCCCGGCGTCATTCAGGCGCGTCGTCGAAGAGTTAGCCGATCTCCATGAAGTTGCCGACCTACTCGGGAAACTATCCGCTTCGATCACCCACCGTCCACCCGAAACCGCACATCGTCTCCCTTCCCTCGTTCGACGCACCCTGCCCTGGGCACGACGTATAAGGGAATGGGGTCAACCGGTCCGTGCAGGCGCACCGCAATCGTCAGATCCGGTACGTGCCCGTAATGACCAGACGTTTTCCAGTTGCCCATGTTTCGCGTGTCCTGCCGAGGGCACCATATTGTTGCAGGTCAGGCAGGGGAACGACAATCGTCGTTCCCCTGCCGTTCCTTTGGGCGTCCGCCGGTCGATGAAACGTTCACGACGCCACTCGGATACCTAGGCGAGAGAGCACTCGGCGCTGCACGGCAACGCCAGTCACCCTGAGCAACATCGTCAGGCCCGAACGGCGGACAGAACTCCTCATCGCTCGAGAGGATCCGGAGGTCGGGCTTCACTCGGACAGTGTCGCCATCCACGTGCGTACCCGAGTGGAGCGTCAGGTCGGTCAGATCGGGAAGCGGTGGCAGCGAAACAGACTGGCCGTACAGGTCGAGAGTCAGCGACTTCAGCCCGGGCACGTCGCTGAGCACATCGAACGTCGCGACATCGACCCCGGACAGAATCAGATGACGCACCGGAACTCCACTCAGTTGCCCGAGATCCACGCGCGCAGGGCCACCCAGGAGGAGTCGATCCCACGACCGGACGTGGCCCTCGTGAGTCCGTGTCAGCGGTCCTAGATCCATGCCGTTCTCATCCCACAGCAGAGCTTCGCGCACCGCTGGCAGACAGATCATCGGCTGAAGGTATCCAACCCATTCGAGGTCGGTGGTGAGCCGTCGCCGAAGGAGTATCGATGCCGCGTCGGGTGCGGCCGCTGACGCAGTCCCCGCCACAGCCCGTTGCCATGGCGCGCTCAGGGTCTCCCAGAAGGTCTCCCATGGCAGGTCGAAGCGGGACTCCCACTCGGTGATCAGCGATTGACTACCGTCCACCCATGCACCTTGCGGTCGAGTTCGATGTCGTCCACAGCGACCGCTGGACGAGAACGCTTCAGTTCAGCATATTCCACCACACGACTTGTCTGTGCCGGCAGTCCCCGGGTGCCGGGTTACCCAAGGGCCGAGCCACCCGAACTAGACAACCCTGTGTCGCAGTTTCGCCCATGGCCGGAGTGCCTGACTTCAGTACGCGAGTAAAGGGCGCTGTGCGTCGCTACCCGATGGCCAAGGCCACCCTTGACCAGTCCTTCCCATGCACGGACGCCCGGTCCGGCGACCCGGATGTGTCGGCCGATAACCGGTCATCTGCCTCCGTATGCGGTGAACAGCGAATATCACCCCGCAGTCCGATTCCAATGTCATACCAGAGGGTTACAGCTGACGAGAATCCGGCCGATAGCTTCGGAGTATCGACATCGGCGCCCCGCCCCGACATCGACCGGCCGGCATCGTCGACGGTTGGAGGTGGCGTCTCCGACTCAGCACTCAGGAAGATCTATGACGACACCTGCCTTGGTCCCCGAGTCATCTCCACGCTCACCGCGGCGCGGCGCGGACGGTGACTACGCCCGTCTGTTGCGCCGGATCTCCGACGCGGGGCTGATGAACCGGCGTCCCGTCTACTACGCCGTCCGGCTCGGCCTCGTCGGGATCGCGTTCGCAGCGGGGTGGGCAGCGTTCGCCCTCGTCGGCGATTCGTGGTGGACGCTGCTGGTCGCCGGGTTCATGGCGGTGACGTTCGCGCAGATCGCACTCGTCATGCACGATGTCGCACACCGCCAAGTCTTCCGGCTACGGCAGCCGACGGAGCTCATGGGACGGCTCGTCGGCAACGCAGGCATCGGCCTGGGCTACGGCTGGTGGCAGGACAAGCACACCCGGCATCACGCCAACCCGAACCACGAGGAACTCGACCCCGACGTCGCGCCCGACATTCTGGTCTGGTCACAACAGCAGGCACGGTCCAGCCGCGGTCTGCCTCGTCTCATCGGGAGGGCGCAGGCGTTCCTGTTCTTCCCGCTCCTGTTGCTGGAAGGCCTGAACCTCCATGTGGCCGGTGTACGTGCGCTCAGAAATCAATCGGTCAAACACCGCGGATTGGAGGGCGCGCTGCTGTTCGGCCACTTCGCCACCTATCTGGCCGCACTGTTCGCGATTCTGCCCGCCGACAAAGCATTCGCGTTCCTCGCTGTCCACCAAGGCCTCTTCGGCCTGTACATGGGCTGCATTTTCGCCCCGAACCACAAGGGCATGCCGACCTTGACCGGTGACGAACGCCCCGACTACCTCCGTCGCCAGGTCCTGACCTCCCGCAACGTCCGGGGTGGCGCGTTGACCGACATCGCGCTCGGCGGGCTCAACTATCAGATCGAGCACCATTTGTTCCCGAGCATGCCGACGCCGAACCTCCGGCACGCCCAGGTAATCGTCCGCGACTACTGCACCGAAATCGGCGTGCCCTACCACGAAACCGGACTGATCTCCTCTTACCGCGAGGCGCTGAGGCACCTGCACCATGTCGGCGCTCCCCTGCGCACTCCCGATCGGCACCCGGATGTCGCTGAACGCGATCTGGGCATCGAACGCCGATGACACACCAGTGCGTCGACGGCTGGGTTGCCGGAAGCGCCACCGCCGCAACGCGCGTGGGTGATCGGTCGGGCTCGACGAGACACCGACGGTCCTCGAGTGAACGCGGTGAGTTCGCGAGCGGGTGCAGATCCTGGCCTCGGGGATCGGATTCCGGGACAGCGGTCGAAAAGGCGAAGATGCAGCGAGACTCAGTCGGAGAAGACCGACCAGCAGATGCTGTCGCGCCGGGCCTGGTCTTCGAGGACCAGGTTGCGGATTGGGGCGGGGAGCTGGTCTCGCTGCCAGTCACGCTCGCTCCGGCCTGCCTGGGGATCGTCGGGGTGCGCGCTTCGAACGGCTTTGATCGCGTAGGCGGCGGCACCGAGGTCGTGTTCGGCGACATGTCCAACGCATGCGGCTTGCCCGGCAGCGTAGGCGGCGAATCTGGCCGCGCCGGTAAGCGGGCGGGCGGCGCCCATCGCGTGTCCGCCTGCCGCGCGGGCCTGCATCATCGGCATGTCGCCTCGCGCCCACGCTCTGGCGGCGGCGATGGCGTCTCGCGGGCGTGGATCGTCGGGCTGTTCGTGCTCGAAGTGCCCGAGAACGTGCTCGGCGCACGTCGCCGCCCACAGCGCGAGCAATTGATGGTCGGCATCGGTCAGGGAGCCACCTCGACGGATCGTCACCATCCGGGGGTCTCGGACCTTGGGCAGGATCATCGCCCCTCCGACACTCGTCCGTGGAGCGGTGGCGGGGTGCGCGGCCGGTCGCGCAGACGGTTGTCGAGCTCGTGCACGAGCCGGCTGACCCGGTTCGCGCCCGCGCCGATCCTCGGATAGCGGTGAAGGACGTCGATCAACAGTGGCGTCGCGAGGTCGACGATTCGCTCGACCGGGTCGGATGCGTATTCCGCACTGGGGTGCAGCTCGAACACTCGGATGGTGTGCGCGGATGCGCGCAGGATGTGATTGACCTGAACCGCATCCGCCAGCGGATGCAGGTACGCCGACGCGGCGGCATCACCCGCGGCCATCGCGGCGTGAAACGGTATGGGCGCCGCCGCTTCTCTTCCAGCACGGTGGGCGGCGGGTGCCGTCACCCGCTGGGCGCGGGAGCGGTGCTCGCCGTGAACGAACGCGGCGGCGGCGGCGAGCGCGTCGCGGGGTCTGCTGTCCTCGGGGTGACACGCCTCGAACAGCGGGAGTACCTGCTCCGCCGAGGCCATGGCAAAGGCCGTCACTGCCCTGAGCTCGTCCATGGTCAACACGAAGTCCGGAGTGCGCTGCTTGCGCCGGGGAGGAGGGTCTGACCGGAGATTCATACCCTCTGATCGTAACTTTGAACGTTCGGTTGAAGGTTGTGGCCGGATAAACAGGGGATATGAACGAAAACATTCAAAGTGATGCCGCAGCAGTCGCGAATGACCTGGCAGTCGGATCACGTCACCGAGATGGCAGCGCGATTTCAAGGGTCGCTCGAATGGCGCCGCCAGGCGAAGGCCATACGCGCGACGAGCTGGGAGTCACCGATGTGCGAGTCGCCCGCTGGATCACCGACCGGAAAACTCCGGAGTAGGGAAGGGATACGTACCTGCGATGAACGGACGTTGCTCGATTACCTGAGTCTTGTGCGACCTCCCCGAGGGCACAACTACTCCTCATCGGGACCTGTTCTGTCCGCTCCAGCTTCCGCAGCCCCGTCATCGGTGTCCCGCGGCGATCGATGGCCGGAATCCATCTCATCGAGCGAAACTCGCGCACTCGCTGGTGGCTCCTGCGACCCGATCGAATCGTGCTCGCTGCCGTTGACAGCGCTGTCGTCCGAGGCCGGTTCCTGCACATCGGGCACCTCTGAGCTCGGCTGCTCCGGCGCCTGCGCGGCGGCGTCGGGTTGCGAGCCCGTGGAGGCCTCTTCGCTCCGGCTGCCGTGTACCGCCTCGAAAGCGGCAGCACTGAAATCCGGCCCTCCTTCGTCCAATTCGAACCAGAGGACTGTGCCTCCGTCAGGGCTTTGCTCCATGTCGTATCGGTGGGCGAATGCCCAGAGTCGCTGCTCGAGGAAGGCTCGCGCCATCAGCGGTATTTCGGTCCTGGCTCCGGGAGGCTGTTCCGAAGCCGGGATTGCCGAGACCTCGACTCGCAGAACCCGCGCTCCGGCCTCACCCGTTTTCGTAGCGGTCAACTCACCGCCTCCCGATGTGAGAAATACCTGCGCACTCAGCATGGCATCGCCCAAATGCACGGCGGAAAAAGCGTGTTCCTGATTGCCCCAGTCGCTCATCACCGCACGCAGGTCGCTGGTCACTCGCGCGTGGACGGCATCAGGATCGTCCGTTGCGATTGCCCTGTGACGCACATGGTCGACCGCTTCCGGTTCCGGTCCGGTCGGCGGCCGGGGCGCGGGGAGGCTCTCTGGCGGCGGAAGATGTGAGCCCCCCACCTCCGTCTCGAATGCGCCTTCACCTCGGCGCAGGTGGAGGATGGCGTCCGCTTCCCAGCGCGGTGGGCGGCCATCGGCGTCGCCCCGTGAGGGAAGGTCGGCCATGAAGGTCTCGCCGCTCGCACGCACCTGTTCCACCGCCGAGAGCGGATCGTTGCCGCCCCATACGCCCACGGTCTTCGACGTCAAGCCCGCATCCTCCAGTCGAGCCGCCAGCGGATGCGCATATGCGCCGGTCGTCATCGCCCACTCCGCAGGATCCCGCGTGATGTGGAGGCGTCCCACGAGGACGACCATCTTGGCGTTCGGATCCGCCGCCATGACCTCGGTGATGTTCTTGGCCATGGCGGATTCTCGGACGTCGCGCAGTGCCGACCCGTGTGGCGAGGCGGGATGCGCGACATCGAAGGGAACGATCGTAATTCCTTCCGCGGCCATCGCTTCGACTACCTCTCGATAGGTTTTCCAGCCTGGTCCGAACCGCACCCCGGTGAGGTCCGGACGCAAACCGGCATTGAGCGCGTCGATCGCGGGATGGTGTGGCGCCTCGATGCCGTAGTGCGTTACGCCGGCTGCGCGTAACGCTGCCGCCTGCTCCTGGAGGAACTGCCGAGCGGCGACGTTGGAGTGGTCCTCTCCGAGCAGCAGGATTCGGTTGTCTCGTATCAGCTCACCCCAATCGACGGGCCGTCGATACTCCAGAGCGTCCCTGAGTGGCTGATCGTGGGCATTGAAGACATCGGTGCTCCCGGACAGGTCGTCGGACGGATTCCAGAAGTCATCCGCTGCGGATTCGGGTTCGTCGGGTGACCGATCCCCTCCCTCGTCGATCGGCTGCCGGTCGAGAACTTCGTCGGCGGGCGAACGGTGCGGTGTACCAGGTTCGCCCGGAGTGCCGGCATCCCCCTCTGGCCCGGGGGTCCAACCAGGCCTATCGGCGGGTGGCCGCACCGATACCCCAGGGCCGTCCGGCGCACGTCCGCCGTCGCGGTTCGAGACCGAAGCCGGAGCTTCGCCACTCGGCGGCGGTGCAGCCACGTGGGGCGGGATGACACGGCGCAGGTCACCCCCACCCGCGGCATGCTCCTCCAACGCGGTCATTCGCTGGAGCATGCCGTCGTACCAGTCCCGGCGGCCCGCGGCGTGGAAGACCGGGCTCAGCTCTTCGACACGCTGCCGGATCTCGTGCATTTCCGAGCGAGTGAGAGCGTGGTCGTTCCACAGGATTTCCTGGCTGTCTCCGTAGCTCAGGAAGTTCTCCGCGAACGGCCCGGCGACATACTGGGCATCGGGGAAGGTCTCGAATGCGCGGCTGTGGTCTATTCCCCACACGTTCTCGTCCGGATCGACCATCCAGTTGTCGCTGTTGCGATCGGGCATGCGGATCAGCACGTCCATGACGCCCTGGCGCATTCCCGCAGGACCGCTGAGGACCTCCGGTGGGAACGCTCTTCGCGGATACGTCTCCGCCGCCACCGTGCCGGGCACGACTTCCATGTAGACGTGGTCGCCGATGACATGCACCGCGGGCACCCGAGCGCCCACCGCGTCGCCGACCAGCGAACTGAGGAACTCCGCGTGCGCGTGCTGCGGATCGGAGACCACCTTGTGGATCACCTCTGTGCCGTCGTGGAAGATCAGCCGCTCCACCACTCTCGCCGATTTGCCTTCGGTGCCGAATCGCTCGATCGTCTCCACCCGCGGTGGTTCACCCGAGCTCAGCAGCTCGTTGACACGTGCGGCGAACTCCCAGTGGCGCAGACCGAGTCGAGGCGTGTCGCTTTCCGAACGCACGGTGTTACGGCCTGCGGTGTGGACTCGGATCGCAGAACCCGCCGCGCCGACGAAACCGCTGCCGAAGCCGGTGATCGCGGATTCGCGGACCATCTTGAACAGGTCACCGAGGCTGTGGATTTCGTCCAGGTGGATCAACACCGAGGGCACCGCGCCGGCCAGACCGCCCGCGAGGCCGCCCGCGCCGCCGAGCAGCATCGTGCCGCCCAGATGCGCGGCGAGCCGGCCGGAGGGAGTCACCGCTGTGCCGCGCGTCCAGCCCAGCACGCGCGGCGCGAGCCTGCGGCCGACCTCCGCCCCCGCGACGCCGCCGACCACGCCACCCAGGAGCATTTCCAGGAAGGCGCCCACGTCGAATTTGTCGCGCACGCCGTCCTGCAAGTCCCACAGTTGTGCGCCGCCACTGATCGCGGCACTGGTCAGAAGGCCGATCTTCGCCGCGTGGACGGCGGTGTGCAGCGCGGCTCGTTGCGCCGCGCCCGCGGCCGCCCGCTCCCCCACCTCCGCGGTCAGTCGCGCAGCCGCGGCGGCCATCGCCCGCTCGGCCTCGATCCGGTCGATCAGCGCCGTCGCGCCACCACCTTGGAAGAACAGCAGTGCGTCATAGGCCAATTGAGCCGCCAGCGCGATCCCCATAGCGATCAGCAGATGTTGCGTCTGCACAGCCGAATCGGCGACGTCGTGGCACTGCTTGCCCAGGCTCTGACACACCGCCGCCTGATCACGCATGGATTGCACGACTACGCGATGGCGTTCGGCCAGCGCCGTGGACGTGGCGCCCTCAACGGCTTGCTCGGCGCCCGCCGCCTCGACCTCGTACCGGTCGGCCGAGGTGTTCAATTCACCGGAAGCAACCAGGTACGCGTCCCCACTACGACGCATTCCATCGACGTCGGTCTCCGGCCAATGACCGAGGACCAATTCCCTTACAGCCGAGGGGACCTCGGCGAGCAAACCGCTCGAATCCATCGCAGCTTGCCTCCCGGCACCCTCACAGTCGCTGCGAGACCATCTAGACATATCGGACGGCGTTCACTATTCCCAATCGTGGTGACAGTCCCGACCAGAAGAGACGGCGGTCGACAGGAATCGCGACATGGTGACGAACGGTTGAGAATGCAACTACTGGGCGCGGCGAGGATTCACACTCATATCCCCGAATACAGAATTTCCGCCGCGGCAACACTTTGCGGCCGGAGACAGCCTCGATCGAACGCTTCGTGCGGCGGCAATCTCGCCGTAGGCGAGCAATGCGACCGCGGTATCCGCGACAATGGACCGCGGCAGGGAGTGGGTGTGGGCGACAAGTTTTCGGTCGATCCGGATAAGCTGCGCGACCACGCACCGCGGTTCGACATGATCGGGGCGGATGTGGCGGCGACCGTGCAGAAGCTGCGCGCTGCCCTGGCCGGGGAGGGCGAACCGTGGGGCAAAGACGATGCCGGCCGCGCTTTCGCCGAATCCTACGTTCCGGAATACCAGCGGACGATGACCGACTTGAACAGCCTCGTCGAGGCGCTCCAGCAGGCCGGCACCGACCTGCGCCACCTCGCGGAGAACTTCGAGATCCAGGACCAGGCCGTCGGGCGGCGGATCCACAATGCGGCCACCGGATTTCAGAACGACCCCGCCCTGAGTCCAGTGCGGACCGACGCCGCTACCACCCATCGGCTCGACTCCGGCGCTACGGACGTACCCACTGCCGCACAGCCGTTCGCGGGATCTCCCGTGCCCACTGCGGCCGTCCCCGCGGCAGCGCCGAGACAATCGGTTTCCGCCGCTACCGCACCGGCCGATCGGGCACCGCTCTCGCCGATGTCGCCTGACCGAACCCCTGGCACGCCCGGCGACGGACCCGCCTCCGGTCACCGGCCGGGCCAGGCCGAGGGGGATCCGAACGGCGCCGATCATCACGGCGCCGAGCAGCCGGGCTCACCCGGCCCCAGCGTGCATCCGGCGCGTCAAGCGGAGGCCGCGCTCACCCGCCCCGCGCCGGGCAGTCGGCCGTCGTCACCGTGGACGAAGGCCACCGCCGCAACGAGGCAGACCGCCGCCGCGCAAGCCGCCGCCACACAAGCCGCCGGGAGAAAGGCCGGCGCGGTCGGGCCGAGCACCCCGTGGTCCAACGCCGCGCCAGGTCGACCGCCGAAAGTGTCCGCCCCGGACGCGGGCACACCCGGCTCTCCGCCGCGCGTGCCCGGCCGGCCGACCGCACGACCGGATCAGAAAGACGAGAAGCCGGACCGGAAGGTGAACGCCTCCGCCGAGTCGGTCGCGGCCCGTCTCGCCAGAGAACTGGCCGAGCGTCACGGCGTGCGCGCCTTCGGCTTCGACACGCCGGGCATAGCGGTAGAAGTGTTGACCGAGATCGTCGCCGCAGTGGACGACGTGCTGCCGCGATACCCGCAGATCACCCTGCGCGCGATCGGAATCGAGGAACTGCCGGACGGCGAAACCGCCTTGCTGGAATGGGATTCGGTGACGATCTCAGGGGCAGGGCGTGAGTCCGATGGCGCTCCCGATTCGTCCGGGAAGCGTTTTCCGGGGGCGGCTGAAGGACTGTCTGCCGCACGCATAGTGCTGGCGGTACGCGCCGCCACCGATCCGCGGTATTTGCAGCAGACCGTGGCCATTGCCGAGGACGCGGGCCTGCTCGCCCAGGGATGCGCACAACGGCCCGTGTATTCGACGGTCGTGCGGGAACTCGGCAGAGCGCTGGACGGGGCAGGCGGCTTCCGCGCTCGCGCCGCCGCACAGCGCGCGCTGCTCACGGCGTATCTGCCGCAGCTGAATCCGGAGGACAAGGGCTCGTTGCGTCGCACAGTGTCCGGCTTCCGGGAATGGCGGTCGCAGTTGCACGGCCACAGCTTCGACCGTGGACGTTTCCGGCCCGCCACCGCTCTGGCCGAGGCATTCACCGACGTCGTCCTCAACGCCACACAGGCCGCTCCGCCCGCGCAGGTGCTGCACCGCCTGCTGGTCACCACCGCGATCTCCCCCACGCCTCCGTAGCCACCGGTCCGGGTGTGCAGAGCAATCACGCGGGACACGCACCAGTTCCTCCTGCTCATCGAAGTATCCGACTATCGGAGTCAGGCCGAATGCGATAGCGACGTGCGCGCGGCACGTCGATTCCTCGCATTTCAGCAAGATATCGCGTCGAGTAGGACAGGCCGCGACAGAACCTGCCGAGTATCGGGCAGCGCGGACAGGAGCTTGCCCGGTCTCGGAATTCACCACCGAATCGCCGTACCCCGGTGCTTCGATCGTGGAAGCGGGCGGCCGAAAGCGACGAACCGCGCCGGCCATTCGCCTGAATTGCCGGTTGGATACCGAGAGCGAGAAAGACGAATCATGGCAAAGGGTCTGAAGTGCCGGGTCTGCGGCTACTACATGTACGCCCAGCGAGAAGACGACCAGCCGATGGGCCGCTGGGTGTACTACGTCTGCCGCAGCTCGAGCTGCTCCAACCAGGAAAAAGTATTCGAGTCCTATGCCGGCAGGTAGCGAGCGCCTGACCCTCGTGCACACGCCGCGCGTCGAATAGGGCGGAGAAGAAACACGCGCTCGATCGCGTTCTCGTGCAGCCTGAATCACACGTGAAGCCGTTGCGCGCCAGCGGTTCGCGCACTCCACGGGAAGTGTGCGAACGAGCGCAGCGGCTACCGTGTGCGGTATGCGGTGGGCTGTGTTGATCGGTGTGGTGCTGGTTTCGAGTGCGTGTTCGCAGACCGTCGGCGGCGATCCGCAGCCGGTTCCGGGCCCGCCGCCAAGCACGTCGGCGCATCCCTCCAGTCCGGAAACCGAATTTCCGGATCGCATCGCTTGGGTACGTCAGGGCAACCCGGTCGATCTCGGCGCCTTTCATTCGGTCCGCCTCGACGGCGGGCCAGCAACCGACCTGCGGGACGACATCGCGTTCACCAGCCCCACCGGCAAGATCAGTTGCATCACCGGCACCGCGCTGAAGATGGACGGCTTCGACTGCATGGTGGAATTGAACGATCCCGCTCCGGCACCCGGCGAAGGCTTCGGTAATTGGTTCGGCGGGTACGTCACCTACTCGGGGCCACGGATGACCGTCGGTCAGTTCCGCGGCGATCCCGGTCTTTTCATCCACGGCGAAGGCCCGACCTTGCCCTATGACAGCACCATCACTTTCGGCGACTACCTCTGCCGCCTCGCCACGAGCGGCCTCACCTGCGTCGATCCCACGAAAGGAACGGGCGTACAGATGAGCAGTGCGGGCGTCGTCCCGCTCGGCTGCCTGCGCGAGGTCCCGGCGGCGGAGCGGGAACCGGCCGTCGGCCGCGCTTACGCCTGCTGAGCATCGAGCCGGAAATTCGGTCGGCCCCCGAAAACGCGAACGGCGCCGCTCCCGAAGGAGCGGCGCCGTCACCAGCGATTCAACGAATCACTTGATGATCTTCGTGACGCGACCGGCGCCGACGGTGCGGCCACCCTCGCGGATCGCGAAGCGCAGACCCTCGTCCATGGCGACCGGCTGGATCAGCTTGACGGACATCTCGGTGTTGTCACCGGGCATGACCATCTCGGTGCCCTCGGGCAGGGTCACAACGCCCGTCACGTCAGTCGTACGGAAGTAGAACTGCGGACGGTAGTTGTTGAAGAACGGGGTGTGGCGGCCGCCCTCGTCCTTCGACAGGATGTACGCCTGGCCCTCGAACTCGGTGTGCGGGGTGGTGGTGCCCGGCTTCACGACGACCTGGCCGCGCTCCACGTCCTCGCGCTTGATACCACGAACCAGCAGACCGACGTTGTCGCCCGCCTGGCCCTGGTCGAGCAGCTTGCGGAACATCTCGATACCGGTGACCGTGGTCTTGGTCTTCTCCGGACGGATGCCGACGATCTCGACTTCCTCGTTCACGTTGATCACGCCACGCTCGACGCGACCGGTGACAACGGTGCCACGACCGGTGATGGTGAACACGTCCTCGACCGGCATCAGGAACGGCTTGTCGGTCTCACGAACCGGGTCCGGGATGGACTCGTCGACCGCGGCCATCAGCTCCAGCACCGACTCCGACCACTTCGGGTCGCCCTCGAGCGCCTTCAGACCGGAGACCCGCACGACCGGCGCGTCCTCGTCGAACTCCTGCGAGGCCAGCAGCTCGCGGACCTCCATCTCGACGAGCTCGAGGATCTCCTCGTCGTCGACCATGTCGGCCTTGTTCAGCGCGACCAGGATGTAGGGCACGCCGACCTGACGGGCGAGCAGCACGTGCTCACGGGTCTGCGGCATCGGGCCGTCGGTGGCGGCGACCACGAGGATGGCACCGTCCATCTGCGCCGCACCGGTGATCATGTTCTTGATGTAGTCGGCGTGACCCGGCGCGTCGACGTGCGCGTAGTGGCGCTTCTCGGTCTGGTACTCGACGTGGGAGATGTTGATCGTGATACCACGAGCCTTCTCCTCCGGCGCCTTGTCGATCTGATCGAACGCGAAGCTCTCGTTCAGATCCGGGTACTTGTCAGCCAGCACCTTGGTGATCGCTGCGGTCAGCGTGGTCTTGCCGTGGTCGACGTGACCGATGGTGCCGATGTTGACGTGCGGCTTCGTCCGCTCGAACTTCGCCTTCGCCACTTCTTGGTCCTCCTGGACTTGTTGGTGCGTGCAGTTGCAGCAGTGCGGGGATCATCCCCGCGGACACGGGGATAGGGTCTTACAAACGGCCGGGAGCCATTTACTCGCCGGTCGCCTTGGCGATGATCTCCTTCGACACGTTGGCCGGAACCTCCGCGTACGAGTCGAACACCATGGAGTAGTTCGCCCGGCCCTGGGTCTTCGACCGCAGGTCACCGATGTAACCGAACATCTCCGAGAGCGGAACCAGCGCCTTGACGACACGGGCACCACTGCGTTCCTCCATGGCCTGGATCTGACCACGGCGGGAGTTCAGGTCGCCGATCACATCGCCCATGTAGTCCTCGGGCGTGGTGACCTCGACCGCCATCATCGGCTCGAGGATCACCGGACCGGCCTTGCGAGCCGCTTCCTTGAGCGCCTGCGCGCCCGCGATCTTGAACGCCATTTCCGACGAGTCGACGTCGTGGTAGGCGCCGTCGAGCAGCGTGACCTTCAGGTTCACCAGCGGGTAGCCGGCGAGCACACCGTACTGCATGGCGTCCTGCGCGCCCGCGTCCACCGAAGGGATGTACTCCTTCGGCACGCGGCCACCGGTGACCTTGTTCTCGAATTCGTAGTGCGCGCCGTCCTCGCCGACGAACGGCTCCAGCGCGATGATCACCTTCGCGAACTGGCCGGAACCACCGGTTTGCTTCTTGTGCGTGAACTCGAGCTTCTCGACCTTCTTGGTGATCGTCTCGCGGTAGGCCACCTGCGGCTTACCGACGTTCGCCTCGACCTTGAACTCGCGCTTCATGCGGTCGACCAGGATGTCGAGATGCAGCTCGCCCATACCGCCGATGACGGTCTGGCCGGTCTCCTGGTCGAGCTTGACCGAGAAGGTCGGGTCCTCTTCGGAGAGGCGCTGGATCGCGGTGCCCAGCTTCTCCTGGTCGGACTTGGTCTTCGGCTCGATGGAGACCTCGATGACCGGGTCCGGGAAGGTCATGGACTCCAGCACGATCTGGTTCTGCGGATCGCACAGGGTGTCACCGGTGGTGGTGTCCTTGAGGCCGATGACCGCGTAGATGTGGCCGGCCGAAGCCGCGCCCACCGGGTTCTCCTTGTTGGAGTGCATCTGGAACAGCTTGCCCAGACGCTCCTTCTTGCCCTTGGTCGAGTTGATGACCTGGGCGCCGGAGTCGACCTTGCCGGAGTACACGCGGACGTAGGTCAGCTTGCCGAAGAACGGGTGCACCGCGATCTTGAACGCCAGGGCCGCGAACGGCTCGTCGGCGCTCGGCTTGCGGGTGAGCAGTTCCTCTTCCTTGCCGGGCACGTGGCCGGTGGTGGCCTCCACGTCCAGCGGCGAGGGCAGGTAGTCGATGACCGCGTCGAGCATGGGCTGCACGCCCTTGTTCTTGAACGCGGACCCACACAGTACGGGGTACAGCTCGGAGTTGACCGTCATCTTGCGGATGGCGCCCTTGATCTCCTCGATAGTGAGCTCCTCGCCGCCGAAGAACTTCTCCAGCAGCGCCTCGTCGGACTCGGCCACCGTCTCCAGCAGGATCTGGCGGTACTCCTCGGCCTGCTCCTTCAGATCGTCGGGGATCTCGACGACCTCGTACTGCTCGCCGAGCTTCGTCTCGCCCCGCCAGACCTTGGCGTTGTTCTCGACCAAGTCGACGATGCCCTCGAAGGTATCCTCCGCACCGATCGGCAGCTGCAGAACCAGCGGCTTGGCGCCCAGGCGTTCGACGATGGTCTTCACGGTGAAGTAGAAGTCCGCACCGAGCTTGTCCATCTTGTTGACGAAGCAGATCCGCGGCACGTCGTACTTGTCCGCCTGACGCCACACCTGCTCGGACTGCGGCTCGACGCCTTCCTTGCCGTCGAACACCGCGACGGCGCCGTCGAGCACGCGCAGCGACCGTTCCACCTCCACGGTGAAGTCGACGTGCCCGGGGGTGTCGATGATGTTGATCTGGTTGTCTTTCCAGAAGCACGTGGTAGCCGCGGAGGTGATGGTGATACCACGCTCCTGCTCCTGCTCCATCCAGTCCATCGTGGCAGCGCCGTCGTGGACCTCACCGATCTTGTACGTGATGCCGGTGTAGAAGAGGATGCGTTCAGTTGTGGTCGTCTTGCCCGCATCGATGTGGGCCATGATGCCGATGTTGCGGACCTTGTTCAGGTCGGTGAGCACGTCCTGTGCCACGGAAATCTTCCCCGCTCGTAGCTAGTTGGGATTATCGGGGACGACCCTGTGGTCGCCTCTATGTCAACGCCGGACGCGGCCGGTGAGTGCCGCGTTCCGGCTGTGCCTCCCGACCCAGACGACGGGCCGGGCAGACGTCACCAGCGGTAGTGCGCGAAGGCCCGGTTGGACTCGGCCATCTTGTGGGTGTCCTCGCGGCGCTTGACCGAGGCGCCGAGGCCGTTGCTGGCGTCGAGCAGTTCGTTGGCCAGGCGCTCGACCATGGTCTTCTCCCGGCGCGCACGCGAGAAGTTGACCAGCCAGCGCAGGGCCAGGGTGTTGGCGCGGCCCGGACGGACCTCGACCGGAACCTGGTAGGTGGCGCCACCGACGCGGCGGGGCTTCACCTCCAGCGACGGCTTCACGTTGTCCAGCGCGCGCTTGAGGGTGACGACCGGGTCGGTGCCGGTCTTCTCCCGCGCCTGCTCCAGCGCACCGTAGACGATGCGCTCGGCGGTGGACTTCTTGCCGTCCAGCAGGATCTTGTTGACCAGCTGAGTAACCAGCGGCGAACCGTAGACCGGGTCGTTGATCAGCGGACGCTTGGGTGCGGGGCCCTTGCGTGGCATATCAGCTCTTCTCCTTCTTGGCGCCGTAACGGCTGCGGGCCTGCTTGCGGTTCTTCACACCCTGGGTGTCCAGCGAGCCGCGGATGATCTTGTAGCGGACACCGGGGAGGTCCTTCACACGACCGCCGCGCACGAGCACCATGGAGTGCTCCTGCAGGTTGTGCCCCTCGCCCGGGATGTAGGCCGTGACCTCGACCGAGCTGGTGAGGCGAACACGCGCGACCTTGCGCAGCGCGGAGTTCGGCTTCTTCGGGGTCGTGGTGTACACGCGGGTGCACACGCCACGACGCTGCGGGCTCCCCTTCAGGGCCGCGGTCTTCGTCTTGGCGACCTTGTCGCGGCGACCCTTGCGGACCAGCTGGTTGATGGTTGGCATAGACCGGCTTTCCTTATTAGTTAACGCGGTGTGTGGACTTCATGTCTGTTTTAAGTTCGCGGCGCTCCCGGGGCCCTTCGTGGCGGCAAGCTTCCACTGCCGGGCCCGTCGTTCACACCGCTGTCATCGAGCTTTCACTCGCACGTCCGGCCACGTTTCTCGCGTCCCGAGGTCGGGCGTGTCGCGCGCGGCGCGGAGCCCTGATTCCGGGCACGCTGGATTCGTCGGCCGCTTTCGCTGGCCTACGGTCACGCACGAACTTGCCCGCATGCTTCCGGGCACAGCGATCCACGATACCCGTGGCCGGGACACAGGGTCAAAGCGGGTCGGTCCGATACTTGTCTACCTGGCCAGGTTCAAGGTCATTTCCATCAGCTTCTTCGCCGCGTCGCACGGATCGGGGTGCGCCGAGCCGGGCCGGTAGTTGATCCACCAGCCGATCACGCCGTTGTCCGGCGCGCTGGCCGTCACACCGCAGGAGTCCGGGTCCTTCGGCCTGCGGATCTGCAGCGCCAGCGAACTCTGGATGGTGATATTGGTGGTCTCGTATCCGAGCTTGTTGTTCGTCTGCTTTTCGTTGCTGAGTGTTCCGTTCTCGTACCAGTTCAGCGTGGCCATCCCGTTGCCGCCGGGCGCGCCGAGCAGGTCCCACATGCAGACCGCCCCGAAGAACGACTCGCTGACCGTGACGCTCTCGCCGATGGCCTTGCCGATCTGATCCTCGGACAAGATCTGGCATTCGCGCAGCAACTTGTCCAGCCTGGTGTTGACCGGCTGGCTGCCGCCCACCGGCTGCGCGGTCCCGGAGATCACCTGACTACATCCGCCCACGGACAACGCGAGCGCCACGGCGACGGCCGCGGACGCGCCGCGCCTGCGCAGGTCTCGGCCGACGTTCACGCGCCACACCTCACTGGATCCGCTGCAGAGTCAGCTCGGCGAGCGCGCGGCTGCGCTCACAGGGGTTGCCCGAAACGAATGGGCCGGTGTTGGTCGACCATTCGAAGAAATCGTCGCCGAGCTGCACCGCGAGATCGCAGATCGTCCCACCGGGATCCAGGGCGGCGAATCCGTCCCGCCCGGATATCTTGATCGGATCGGGCGCGCGGCCGTTGACAGTCACCCACGCTCGTTCGCGTTCGATCGGACTGCCACGGTAGGACGCGAAGGTGATGCTGGCCGAACCGATTCCGGCCGACTGCCAGTTGCAGCCGACCGCGTTCCGGAACACTCCGGAGATCTGGCCGAGGCCACCGAGATTGCGCACCTCGTCGTCGGTCACGTGACCACACTCCCCGACGAACGGGCCCAGCGCCACCACTTTCGGCGCCGGACGCGACGGGCCCGAGTCGTCGGACTCCTCCCCCGAACCGCAACCCGCCAATGCGAGCACCAGGGCTGTCGCGATACCGACTGCCGACTTGATCCGCATGGCAAGAACTCTACCGACGCACCAGCCGGAGTGGCTCGACGAGATCGCCCCCCGCCTCACAGATTCCCGCGGGCCTGCTGTTCTCGTTCGATTGCTTGGAACAGCGCTTTGAAGTTCCCCTTCCCGAATCCGAGGGACCCGTGGCGCTCGATGAGTTCGAAGAAGATCGTGGGGCGGTCGGTGAGCGGTTTGGTGAAGATCTGCAAGAGGTAGCCGTCTTCGTCCCGGTCGACCAGGATGCCGCGGCGCTGGAGTTCGTCGACCGGGACACGCACCCGGCCGATGCGGGCGCGCAGTTCCGGGTCCTCGTAGTAGGCGGCGGGTGTCTCCAGGAATTCGACGCCCTCCCGGCGCAAGGCGTCCACGCAGGTGAGGATGTCACCGGTGGCGAGCGCGATGTGCTGGACGCCGGGACCGCGATAGAACTCGAGGTACTCATCGATCTGCGAGCGTTTCTTGCCGACGGCCGGCTCGTTGAGCGGGAATTTCACCCGGTGGTTGCCGTTGGCCACGACCTTGCTCATCAGCGCCGAGTACTCGGTGGCGATGTCGTCGCCCACGAACTCGGCCATGTTCGTGAAACCCATGACCCGCCGATAGAACTCCACCCATTCGTCCATCTGCCCGAGTTCCACGTTGCCCACCACGTGGTCGATCGCCTGGAACAACCGGGTGGGCGCCCCGTCGCGCCGCTCGTAGCCGGAGCGGCGCGCGACATAGCCCGGCAGGTACGGCCCGTAATAGGCGGAACGATCGATCAAGGTGTGCCTGGTCTCGCCATAGGTGGCCAGCGCGGCCGAGCGGACGGTGCCGAAGTCGTCGGTCTCGTCGTGCGGTTCGACCAGGATGGTCGCGCCCTGGGCGCGCGCCCACGCCACACAGCGGTCGACGTCGGGCACCTCGAGGGCGATGTCGACCACGCCGTCGCCGTGCCGGTCGTGGTGGGCGACCAGCGGACTGTCCGGATGTACCGCTCCGGTGATCACGAAGCGCGCCGCGCCGCTGCGCAGGACGAACGCTTTGTGATCGCGATTGCCGGTCTCCGGCCCGGAGTACGCCTCCAACCGCATCCCGAAAGCGGACTCCAGGAAATGCGCGGTCTGCGTGGCGTTGCCCACCACCCAGACCAGGGCGTCCCACCCGATGACCGGAAACGGGTCACCGCTGGCGTCGTGGTCGACCAACCCCACCAGCGTGCGCAGTTCGCCGTCGCTGGGAACGGCGCCGGATCGGGTCTCCGGCAGGTGCTCGATGGTCATGGTCCAAGGAAATCGCCGGGTCCGTCGAGTAGGCAACAGCGCCAACTCGCGGTAGGCAATGTGGCGAATTCGGCTAGCAACCCGAGGGTGATGCTGGACAATTTGAATAGCATCAGAGAGACGGGCAGCAAGCCCGCCCGGTGCTCGAACGGAGGCCGTCATGGCGCGCACATCGGCGAAGCTCGACGAGCTCGACCTCGCCATCCTCACCGCGATGCACGAGTACCAGAAGGCGGGCATTCTCGAACTGTCCCGCCGGACCAAGGTCGCCAGGGCCACGGTGCAGTCCCGGATCGCGCGCATGGAGGAATCCGGTGTGATCGCCTCCTACGACCCGCAGATCGACGTCACCGCCGCGGGGTTCGACGTGCAGGCGTTCGTCACGCTGGAGATAGCCCAGGGTGCGCTGGACGCGGTGGCGGCCGAACTCGACGCCATCCCCGGTGTCCTCGAGGCCTATGCCACGACCGGCACCGGCGACGTGCTGTGCCGGATCGGGGCCGACTCGCACGCCGGGTTGCAGGCCGTGCTGCTGAGCATCGACCGGACCTCGTCGGTGGTGCGCTCGCACAGCGTCATCGTGCTGTCCACCGTGGTGGCCCGCCGGGCGCTGCCGCTCCTGCGCACGCTGAGCCCGACCGGGACCACCAAGGCGCCTGCCTATCGCCCCGTCCGCGACCAATAGCCGATCCGGCTCAGGGGCGCAGGTCGGCCCCCGGGTCGAGAATCTCCACACTTCCCTGCTTGCCCGCCTCGAGGAAGGCCAGCAGCGCGTGTGCCTCCGACTCGACCTCCGCGCGCTCCGCCTTCGTCCACGTCCGCGTCGGACTGATGCGGAGCCTGGCGGTCCCCGAGTTCGCGAACACCTTGTACAGACCCGCGAGAAAGCCGTCGACCAGAACCGGGGATACCTGGGCCGCGAAAGCGCGCAGCGTAGGCGCGGCCCCGTCCGGCACGATCCGGGTCCGGTCCTGGTGCGACAGCAGGGCGTTGTCGTACCACCCCAGCAACCGCACCGGGGCGGGGATGCCCGGATCGGCCAGTTCACCGTCGGCGACGTCGTAGAGCGTGCGGCCGCGTTCGTCGGTGTAGGTGCGCACCCGGTCGCCGAGTTCCGCGACGGCCTGCTTCATGCCGGGCAGTTTCGACCAGGTCTGCATGTCCATCGTGCTCGCCGGGCCGAACGCCCGCAGGTAGCGGAAGATCAACTCCGCCAACGGATACGTGGGGTCCAGCGGCGCACCCAGCCAAGGCTCGACCCGCGACCAGATCGGCCTGCTGTTGTCCTTCCACTTCCCGCGCGGCGGGGTCTGCAAGACCGGCAGCTGATACAGCCAGGTCTGCACCACCGCACCCGGATCGCGGTCGGGATAACGCTCGGCGGCGCGGGCGCGCAGGTCCGCGGCGGACATCGGCTCGTCGCCGAGCACCGCTTCGCCCTGCGCGCGCACCTCCTCCGGGTCGAGTCCCACCATGGCGCCGTAGTTGAAGCCCTTGCGGAACGGCACTTTCTCCAGTTCCGGCTGCACGTGCGGCGCGATCCGCAACGCGTCGGGGGGCGTGACCAGATGAATGGTGCCGCGCATCAAAGTGATCCGGACCAGGGAGCGGTCCTCCAGAGCGTCCGACACCGTCGCCGGGTCGAAGGCCGCGACGCGGCTCCAGAGCGCGACGAACGGCGGCGGCGAATCCTGCGCCTGCAACCCCACGAGATGCTCGCACATCTCGGGCACCGTCCACCGCGAGCGGTCGAGCAGATGCTGACGAGCCAGCAGGGTCCGGTTCAGTACGCGGTTGGACAGTTTCATGACGTGGGCCCGGATGCGTCAGCGCAGCGTGACCACGACCTTGCCGGTGGCCGTCCGGTTGTCCAGCGAGGCGACCGCCTCCGCGGCCTTGTCCAGCGGGTACAGCACCGGATCCGGCGGCGCGATCTTGCCGGAGGCCAGCAGCGGCTCCACCTCGGCCCACTGCTCCTGCAGATAGCCGGGATGCGACATCACCCATTCGCCCCACGCCGCGCCGGTCACCTCGACGTTCTTCAGCAACAACCGGTTGACCTTGACGGTCGGGATCTCCCCGGCGGTGAAGCCGACGACCAGCAACCGGCCCGCCGAGCCGAGCGAACGGATGCTGTCGGTGAAGCGGTCGCCGCCGACCGGGTCGAGCACGATGTCGACGCCACGACCGCCGGTCAGCTCCTTCACCGCCGCCAGCCACCCGTCGGTCAGCACCACGTCGGTGGCGCCGTTGGCGCGCGCGACCTCGGCCTTCGCCTCGGTGCTCACCACGGCGATCACCCGGCCCGCCCCGAGCGCGGCCGCCAGCCGCAGCGTCGAGGTGCCGATGCCGCCGGCCGCGCCGTGCACCAGCACCGTCTCGCCTTCGGCCAGCCTGCCCCGGGTGCGCAGGCAGAAGTGCACGGTCAGGTCGTTGAACAGGATGCCTGCGCCCGCCTCCAGCGAGACGTTGTCGGGAAGGCGGAACACCATCTGCGTGGGCGTGACGGCCGTCTCGGCCATCGCGTTGCCGAGCATGGTGAGCGCGACGACCCGGTCACCCGGCCGCACGTGCGCGTCCTCGGGGGCGTCCCGGACGATGCCCGCGACTTCGCCGCCCACGACGAACGGCAATTCGGGCTTCATCTGGTACAGGCCGCGCGTCATCAGCACGTCCGGAAAGGCCACGCCGGCCGCGTGCACGTCGATCACGACGCCTCCCGGGAACACCGCGGGCTCCGGGATGTCCACGATCCGAACCGCTTCCGGTCCCTCCAGCTTGCTGACCTGGGCTGCGCGCATGTGCCGACCTCTCTGTCCACGCACCGGCATGATCCGCGCCGGCGCCACACCGACAACATAACGGGCGCCACCCGAGGACGCCCGTCCGGACGCCCGATTTTGCTATGCTGGCCGCGACCTCGCGGTCGGGAGGGAAGGGGGATTCATGGTCGAGCAAAACCAGCCGCTACCTGCGACGACGATGCAGGTCGATCCGGCGGCGCTGCGCTCGTTCGCGCAGATGCTGCGCACCGAGGCCACGTCCGTCGCCGAGCTCGGCGGCGAGGGCTTCGGCGCCCTCACCGGGGCGCTGCCCGGCACCGAGTTCGGCCCGGTGGCCGGACGCGCGAACGATGCCATGCATCGCTGTCTGGAACGGGTCGGGTCGCGGCTCACCACGATCGCGGACAACCTGCACAACGCGGCAGGCAAGTACGAGCTGGCCGAGGACGACTTCGCGGCCAGGCTCCGTGCGATAGGGCTCCAGTTGCCATGACCCTCACCATCCCAGACGTCGAGAGCTGGCAGCCGGAGCAGCTTTCGGCGGCGGGCGCGCTCGCCGGACGGATGTCGCAGGGGCTCGACACCGCCGTCGCCAAAGGCGCCGACGACACGAAAGCCCTGTCCGACGCGAAGCAGTGGTCCGGCTCCGCGGGCGACGCCGCGAACGCCAGGATGCAGACCGAGAAGACCCGCGCCTCCGCGGTGAGCGCCGCCCTGCTCGAACTGCAGACCGCGCTCACCGCGCTGGTGCAGAACCTGACCGACGCGAAAGCCAAGGTGCTGAGTCTGCGCGATGACGCGCTGAACCAGACGCCGCCGTTCGACGTCGCCCCCAACGGCACCGTGGACGCCAAGACGCGGATCGACTATCTCCGCGGACACGCGGACAAGGCCGACGTCGAGGGGCTCGTGTTCCAGGAGGCGCTGCAGGCCGCCACGCGCACCTGGGAGCTGACCAACGCCCTGAAGAGCGCGCAGGACGTGGCCGGCCAAGTCACGGCCCAGGTGCAGGGCGCGGTCGGGAAACTCGAGGCGGCGTTCGCCGGGCTCGGTGAGCCCGGTGCGAACGTCCCCCCGGCGGCGCCCACCGCGCCCGCCGCCACCGCACCGGCCGCCACGTCGGGCGCCCCGGTCGCCGCGGCTTCGCCGGACCGCTCCAGCCAGCTGACGTCCGGGCACAACAACTCGCACGGCACCTCCTCCGGCACGACGTATCAGGGTGGTCCGAGTTCGTCGGCGCCGACCGGCCCGCTGCCGAGCGGTGACGTCGCGCGATGGATCGCCGAGGCCAAGCAGAAGCTCATCGCGATGGGCTACGACCCCGCGCAGATCGACGAGCGGGCCATCGCGCTGATCATCGAGCACGAATCCGCGGGCAACCCCTACGCGGAGAACCGCTGGGACAGCAACTGGGTCGCGGGGCACCCGTCGAAGGGCCTGATGCAGACCATCGACAGCACGTTCGACGCCTACAAGGCGCCCGGCCACGACGACATCTGGAATCCGGTCGACAACATCATCGCCGGAGTGCGGTACTCCATCGACCGCTACGGCTCGCTCGGCAGCGTTCCCGGGGTCGCCGCGGTCAACTCGGGCGGCGCCTACCAGGGCTACTGAGCCGATCGGGCCCGCTCCCGGCCAGGTCGCGCACGCAAGACCCTGTTTCTGCTGGCCCAGGTCCCGGCAGACGGACTATTAAGGAGGTAGGGACGGCTCGACGCGAGGGTGTGACGTACGCCCCGTAAAGTCGTCACAACAGCACCGCATGAAGAAACGCGGCACACCGTGCAGCGCGAGGAGCACAAGTGTCACTCGATCAGCCACTCGCCCCGCTTCCCCAGGAGGGCATGGGCTTTGCTTCGGCGTGGCCCATCCGGGCTGGTGATGTGGATCCCTACGACCGGTTGCGGTTCGACGCCGTCGCCCGCTACCTGCAAGATATCGCCTGGGAAAACCTGCATAGCACGTTCTTCCACCGGACCGACCCGAACTGGATCGTCCGGCGCACGGTCATCGACGTCATCCGGCCGATCCTGTGGCCGGACGAAGTGCGGCTGCTGCGGTGGTGCTCGGCGATGTCCACCCGGTGGACCAACATGCGCGTGCGGATCACCAGCGGAAACGGCGGACTGATCGAGACCGAGGGCTTCTGGATCAATATCAGCGAGTCCACCGGCATGCCCGCGCGGATCAGCGACGAGGGCCTCGCCTACCTCGCGCGCACCTCTACCGAGCATCGCCTGCGGTGGCGGCCGTATCTGACCGACGCCACCCCGCCGGAGTCGGACACCGACTTACCGTTCCCGGTGCGCGCCACCGATATCGACCAGTACAACCACGTCAACAACGCCTGTTACTGGCAAGCGGTGGAACAGTTCCTGGTCGAATACCCCAAACTGCTCGCGGGCCCGCACCGCGCGGTGATCGAATACGTGGCCCCGGTCTTGGCGCGCCAGCACGTGAGTGTGCGCAGCCGCTACGAGCCGGGGGATCGCACCGGGCAACCGGTGCTGCGCCTGTGGTTCGTGGTCGGTGGAACCACGACGACCGTCGTCCGCATCATGCCCTTACCCGGCCAGCCCGCCTCTCCGGGTTTCTAGGCTCCCCCGCCTCTCCGCGTCTTCAGGCCGTACCAGTCAGCAGCACTGGAGTTGCGTACAGGTCCTGCGTTGGGTGCGGCTCGGTTTTGGGCGTACCCGGTGAGTTACCCGTATGCTCGCGAAATCGGTCGGCGAGTTCCGGACAGAACGGTTCAGAGGCGGTCGCGGACCGGCCGTAGGCTCCCGCGAGTTTCGGCCAGTTTCGGATAGGACAGCTCAGACACCACCGCGGGCCGGCCGTCATATTGCCGCTAGACGAGTCGGCCGGTTCCGGATAAACGGTTCGGAGGCGATCGCAGGTCAGGCGCAATGTTCCGCGAGACTCGGCCAGTTCCGTATAGGACTGTTCAGGGCCCACCGCGGACCAGCCGCCGGGTCCTCGCGAGGCCGGGCGGCCAACTCTAGGGTTAATAGTCTGGACAGCTATCGGGGGCCCGCCGCCAGGGTCTCACGAGTGCAGGCGGGCGGGTTTGTGCATCCGTCAGGGGCCACCGCAAACGGTCGAGCGGGGAACCGGGGGCTCGCGGCCGGTCGGATCGGGATGATCCGACCGGCTCGACGGCCTCAGCCGCGGGCGGCTTTGAGCAGGTCCTCGCGGGTGGTGAACTTGACGCGCGGGCGGCCTGCGGACTTGCCCGCGGACTTCTCCGCCTGGTCGATCGCTCGCCACCCCGCCCGGTCCACCAGGTCGGCCTGGCGCTCGGCGAGCAGGGCCTTCAGCGCGGCGCGGTCGGCTTGCGGGGCAGCGAGTTTGCCCGCGGTGAAGTCGGCGAGCAGCAGTTCGACCGTCTCCTCGGAGTCGATCCGGTTCGAACCGATGACGCCGCGCGGGCCCCGCTTGATCCAGCCGCTGACGTAGACGCCGCTCAGCATGGTCCCGTCGTCGCCGATGACCCGGCCGTGCTCGTTCGGCACGACGCCGCGCCGCTCGTCGAACGGCAGCTCGCCGATCCGCTCGCCGCGATAGCCGATCGATCGCAGCACCAGCGAGGTGTCGATGCTCTCGGTGCGATCGGTGGGCCGCGCGACCAACTGACCGTCTTCCTCGAACAGCTCGTTGTGCACGATCTCGATGGCTTCGACCCGCTCGGTGCCGGTGAGCGCGGTCGGCGAGGTCAGGTAGCGGAACACGATCCGCTTGTTGCCCTCCGCCCGGCGGCCGCCCGCGTATTCCTTGGCCAGCGTGTATTTCAACGCCAGCGACGGCTCGACCTGCGGGTCGTCCACGATCGCCTGGCTGGCGTGATCGAGCGCCAGGTCGGTCTCGTCCACGACGACGTCGACGCCCTTCAGATGCGCCAGCGCGAGGAACTCCGGCGAGGTGTAAGCCGCCTGCAGCGGGCCGCGCCTGCCGAGCACGACGACTTCGCGAATATTGCTCTGCCGCAGCGCCTCCAGAGCGTGATCGGCGATGTCGGTCTTGGCGAGTTCGTCGGGATCGACGGTCAGCACGCGCGCCACGTCCAACGCGACGTTGCCGTTGCCGACGATCACCGCGCGCTCGCCGGACAAGTCGAAGGTCCGGTCGGCGAAATCGGGATGGCCGTTGTACCAGGCCACGAATTCGGTGGCGGAGTGGCTGCCCGGCAGATCCTCGCCCGGGACGCCCATCCTGCGGTCGCTCGAGGCGCCGACCGCGTAGATCACGGCGTGGTGGTGGCGCAGCAGTTCCTCGTGCGAGATGTGCGTGCCCACCTCGACATTGAGGTAGTACTGCAGGGTCTCGCGGCGGAACGCGGACTCGAACATGCCCGAGACAGTCTTGGTGCCCGGATGGTCGGGCGCGACGCCCGCCCGCACCAGGCCCCACGGCGTGGGCAGCCGGTCGAACATCTCGATTTCCACGTCGGCCCTGCGCAGCAGTTCGTCGGCCGCGTAGCATGCCGCGGGACCGGCGCCGACGATCGCGACGCGCAGGGTGCCCAGCTCCTTCGGCGGACGCGAGGGGGTGACGATCGGATCGAAGTTCGATTCCAGCGGATGCCGTTGGAAGTAGGCGGCATTGATATCGCGGAATCGCGCCAGCGAAGCGGTCAGGTCGTCCTCGGAGAAGATGGCCTCCACCGGGCACGCGTCGACACAGGCGCCGCAGTCGATACAGGTGTCGGGATCGATGTAGAGCATCTCGGTCGTCGCGAACTCCGGCTGGTCCGGAGTGGGACGGATGCAGTCGACCGGGCACTCGGAGACGCAGCTGGCGTCGTTGCAACAACGCTGCGTGATTACGTAGGCCATATTGTGCTGATCCTCGAAGAAGTACGTGGGCTGTGGCCACCCAGGGGTTGTGGTGGACAGATGAGCGGCGTTCGTCACGTCCGCCGCGAGGGTCGCTCGCTGGAGTTCGTGATGTGATGCCGCTTTCAGTTTGCCTCGAGTGTGGTCGGGGCCTCTCGCCCGGAGGGCTTACCGTATCTCCATGGCGCGGACCCTGATCCTCATGCGGCACGGCAAATCGGCCTATCCGGAGGGCGTCGGCGATCACGAACGACCGCTCGCACCGCGGGGCAGGCGCGAGGCCGCGCTCGCGGGCGACTGGTTGCGCGCGACCCAGCCGCCGATCGACGCGGTGCGCTGTTCCACCGCCACGCGGACCAGGCAGACGCTCACGGCCACCGGGGTCACCGCGCCGGTCGTCTTCGAACCGGGGATCTACGAGGCCGCGCCGGAGACGCTCATCGAGCTGGTCCGCCTCAGCGACGACGACGTGACGACGCTGCTGGTGGTCGGGCACGCGCCGGGCATGCCGTGGACCGCGTGGGAATTGGCGAGCAATCGCGATGGCGCCCCCGCGGTCGAACTCAGCCGGAAGTTCCCGACCTCAGCACTGGCGGTGCTGCGTTTCGATCGCGGCTGGGCGGACGTCGATCCGGGGACCGGGGAGCTGGTGCATTTCCACATCCCGCGCTGACCGCACGCTACGGATACGCGCGGTCAGCGCAGTAACCTGCCGCCGACCACGACGACCCCGCCGAGCACGAGTAGCAGCGCGAACGCGGCGAGTCCACCGAACAACCACCACACCACCCCGAGCGCGAGCGCGAACGGCGCGATCGCGACAGCGGTGATCACCGGGCTTTCCTTGACCGTCGCCCAGGCCGAACGAGCCCTGATCCGGTCGATGTCCTTTCCAGGCATGTTCCCAGCGTAGGCCGTAATCCGGGACTTTGTCGGCGCGCGGTGGAATGCTCGCCGGATGGATTGGAAAATCGAGCTCGTCGCCATTCCGGTGACCGACGTGGACCGCGCGAAGGACTTTTACACCAAGATCGGCTTCAACGCCGACCACGACCACCGGGTCGATGAGAACCTGCGCTTCGTGCAGCTGACCCCGCCCGGCTCCGGCTGCTCCATCTGTCTGGGCGAAGGCCTCACCGACGCGGCGCCGGGCAGTGTCCGCGGTATGCAGATGGTGGTGGCCAGCGCCGAGGACGCCTATCAGCAGTTGATCGCCGCCGGCGTGGACGCCACGCCGGTCCAGGATCTCGGCTGGGGCCTGTTCACCTTCTTCGCCGACCCGGACGGCAACAAATGGGCCGTCCAGCAGCTGCCCGACTACAGCAGCTGAATCCGGCCCTTGCTTGGAGCACACTCCAGGTGACTAGCGTCATCGATGTTCAACGGGAAGGGCGAGTGCAGTGAGCGAAACCGCCTCTCACGGGAGCGTGAGTGACGACAGGGAGCAGCCCCGGTATTCGATCGGCGAGGTGTCCGAGCGGTCAGGGCTGAGCCGGGACACGCTGCGCTGGTACGAGCGGATCGGGCTGATGAACTACATCGGGCGCGACCACACCGGCAAGCGGCGATTCAGCGACCGGGATCTGGAATGGCTGGCGCTGATCGGGCGGCTACGCACGACCGGCATGTCGGTGGCGGACATGCTGCGCTACGCCGAACTGGTGCGGGCCGGCGACGCCACGCTCCCGCAACGGCTGGCGATGTTCCGGGACACCCGCGCGGAAGTGCTCGCCAAGATCGATGAACTTCGTCAGACCCTGGCCGTGCTCGATCGCAAGATCGCGCTGTACGAGAGCAAGAGCCGAGCGATCGGGCAGGCCGTGGGCACCACGCAGGACACCGAAGGGATCAAGGTATGACAACGGTCGGCACGCTGCCCACCACCGCGCTGGGCGGCGGCGACATCCAGGTGGGCACCCAGGGTCTGGGGTGCATGGGCATGAGCGAGTTCTACGGCCCCAGCGACCTCACCGAATCCCGGGCGACTCTGGACCGGGCGCTGGAGCTGGGTGTCACGCTGTTCGACACCGCCGACGTCTACGGCTCCGGCCGTAACGAGGAATTCCTCAGCGATTTCGTCCGCGCCGAGCGCGATCGGCTCGTGATCGCCACCAAATTCGGCATCGTCCGCAAAGCCGACGACCCCGCCTACCGGGGCTTCGACAACTCCCCCGCCTACATCCGCAGCTCGGTGGAAGGCAGCTTGCGCAGGCTCGGGATCGACACCATCGATCTGTACTACATGCACCGCAAGGATCCCGCCGTCCCGATCGAGGACACGGTCGGCGCGATGGCGGAACTGGTACGGGAGGGCAAGGTCCGCGCGCTCGGCCTGTCCGAGGTGACGGGCGCCGAACTGCGGGCGGCGCACGCGGTGCACCCGATCGCGGCCGTGCAGTCGGAATGGTCGCTGTTCTCCCGGGACGTCGAACGCACCGCGGTGCCCGCGGCGGCGGAACTGGGTGTCACGTTCGTGCCGTACTCGCCGCTGGGTCGCGGCTTCCTGACCGGATCGTTCACCGGCACCGCGGACGCGAACGATTTCCGCTCCTCGATGCCGCGCTTCACCGGCGAGAACGCCGCCCGCAACGCCGAGCTGCTCGCCCCGCTGCGCGCGATCGCCGAAACACGCGGCATCACCCTGGCACAGGTGGCGCTGGCCTGGGTACACGCCCAGGCAGGCGTGCACGACCTCGCGGTGGTCCCGATCCCCGGCACGCGCAGCCGGACCAGGCTCGCCGAGAACGTCGCCGCCGCGACGATCGCACTGACCCCCGACGAGCTGGCGACGTTGGAGCCGATCGCCGGCCAGGTGTCCGGAACCCGGTACGCGGACATGTCGTTCACGTCCGCGGGCCGGGAATGACCTTCGAGATCAGGAGCCGACCATGTCGACGTTGACGCTCAACGTGCGCTTCCTCGCCAAGCCGGGTCGCGAGGCGGAATTGAAGGATCTGTTGCAAGGCATGATCGAACCAACCCTCGCGGAAGACGGGTGTCTGCGTTACGAGCTCTACCTGCATCCCACCGACCCGAGCCGGATGGTGTTGCTGGAGGAATGGACCGACGAGGACGCCTTGGCGGCCCATTTCCGGACACCGCACTTGCAGGCGCTCGCCACCGCGTTGCAGGAAGTCCTGGTCGAACCGTTCCAGCTGCGGCGGTTCACCGAGATCTCGTGAGCCATCCGGTGATCCGGCGTCGCCAGCCACGCCGGATCACCGGGCCGGCGCTCCCGGCCGCGCCGATCATCGGCGACCGGCGCGCAAACTTTCGGACCGAAGTCCGCTTATTCGGCGGCCTGGTCTGCGCCGTTCACCGGCGGCGACTAACATCCCACGAATATGAAGCCCGAAGCGCCACGCGACCGCGTCTGGATCGACAAGCAGACGCCGGCCGCGTTCCGCGCGCTCAACAGCGTCGCGAACGAGGTAAGGGCCGCGGGAGCGGCGGTGGGGCTGGATCGCCGGATCATCGAACTGGTCAATCTGCGCGTCTCCCAGCTCAATGGCTGCGCGTACTGCCTGGACGTGCATTACCGGGCCGCCCTGGCGGCAGGCGCCACCGAGCAGGAGATCGCGGTGCTGCCCGGCTGGCGGCGCGGCGGCCCGTACACCCCGTTCGAGCAGGCCGTGCTCGCGATCGCGGAAATCACGGCGACGCTTCCCGGCGAAGACGTCGTCGAGCGTGAGTACGCTGCGGCGCGCCGGTATCTGACGGATGACCAGTTGTCCGTCGTCATCTGGGTGGCCACCACGATCGGCGCGTTCAACCGGGTCTCGATTCTCAGCAGACATCCGGTCCGCGCCCGGAAGGAGAAGGGAACCATGACCGAATCGGCTTCGCAGACCAAGGTCGTCCGCAACGACGAGCGGCATCGCTACGAGGTGTTCTACGGCGGGGAGCTGGCGGGCTTCGCCGACTACGAGGAACGCGACGACGAGACGGTGTTCACGCACACCGAGGTCGACGGCGCGTTCTCCGGCAAGGGCCTCGGATCCGTCTTGGCCAGGAGCGCGATCGAGGACGTCATCGAGCGCGGGCGCGTGATCCGTCCGGTGTGCCCGTTCATCAAGGCGTACCTGGACAAGCACCCGGACTACGACAAACACGTGATCGGCAAGGGCGTCGATCGGTGAGTGATCTGGACCCCCGCCCCGCCGAGACGCTGTGCGAGCCCGCGCCGGGCCCCGGCCCGGTCGCGGAGCGGTATCCGGCCCGTGAGGTGCCGCTCGGCGGGGTGCGCGGCGTCTACGTCGAACGCGTGCTGCCGCAGCGCGACCTGCCCACCGTGGGCGCGTGGTGCTTCCTCGACCACTTCGGCTCGCCGACCGTCACCAAGACCGGCGCGCCGCCGGACATCGATCCGCATCCGCACATCGGCCTGCAAACGGTGACCTGGCCGTTCGAGGGCCGCATCCGGCATCGCGATTCGGTCGGCTCGGACGTGGAGATCGAACCCGGCCAGCTGAACCTGATGACCTCCGGACGCGGCATCGCGCACTCCGAGTACGCCGTCGCGGGCGCGCCCGCGGGGCAGGGCCTGCAGCTGTGGATCGCCCTGCCGGGCGACCACACCGGCATCGCCCCGCATTTCGAGCAGCACCGCGAGCTGCCGGTCGTGGAGGCGCCCGGCCTCCGGGCGATCGTGCTGATCGGCACGCTGGCCGGGAAGACCTCGCCCGCGATCGCTTACACCCCCATCGTCGGCGCCGATGTGCGACTGACGGCCGGAGCCGACGTCACCCTTCCGCTCGACCCTCGTTTCGAGCACGCGGTGCTGGTGATCGAGGGCGAGGTGACCGTCGCGGGCGAGGAACTCACGCCGGGCCCCCTGCTGTACCTGGGTACCGAGCGCGACGAACTCCGGCTCGGCAGCACCCCGGGTGCGCACTTCGCGCTGATCGGCGGCGAGCCGTTCGGCGAGGAGCTGGTGATGTGGTGGAACTTCGTCGGCCGCAGCCACGAGGACATCACCGCCGCCCGGGCGGATTGGGAGAACCACGACGTCACCCGATTCGCCGACATCGCAGGCCATACTCCGCAACAGCGCATTCCGGCGCCGCCGCTGCCCGGACTGCATCTGAAGCCGCGCAAGCGCCGGATCGGCCCGGCCCGGGACTGAGTCGCGGTACCGCGCGCACCCGCCCGACTTCCGCTCGGCCTGTGTCCGTCGGCCGTTCGGATCTCCTGCGCCTCGCAGGTTTCCCGCCGCGACGGTCAGCCGCCGCACGCTTCGGCTCCGCTCCCACCACCGGAGCCGAAGCGTTGTCCGGCTCAGCCGCGTGCGAGCAACGCGTCCAGTGCGCGGTAGCTCTCGTTGAGCCCGGATTCCATGCCCGACTGCAACATTCCGTCCCGCTCCTGCGGCGTGTGGAACTGACTGTCGGTGACCACCTTGGTACGACCGTCGCCGAGATCCACGAAGCTGACGCTGTCGATCGCCACGTGGGCGGGCATGCCGTCCCACTCGAAGGAGTACACGATGCGCTCCTGCGGGGTGACCTCGCGGAAGCGGCCCTCGAAGCCGTGGGTCTCCCCTTCGGCGTGCTCGACGAATCGCCAGTGCCCGCCGGGACGAAACTCCCAGCGCTCGATGTCGAGCCGGTTGCCGCGCCCCCACCACTGGGCGAGCAGCTCGATCCTGCTGTAGGCGTCCCACACGCGCTCGCGCGACGCGTCGAAGACCCGCTCGATGTGGATCGTGCGGTCGGTGTCGGCCGTGATGACGGCCTCGTTCGTGGTTGTGCTCATCGCTCCTGCTCCGTTCGTTCGAGGAATTCGCCGAGACGGTCCAGCCGCGCTTCCACCATCCGCCGGTAGCCCTGCATCCAGGCCACCTCGCGGTCGAAGACGTTCTCGCCGAGGCGGCAGTACCGCACTCGGCCGCGCTTCTCCGTGACCACCATGCCCGCCGCCTCCAGCAGCTGGATGTGCTTCTTGACGCCGGTGAGCGTCATCTCGAAGCGTTCCGCCAGCTCGCTGACGGTCGCGGGCCCCTGGCCGAGGCGTTCCAGAATCCCACGCCGGGTGGGATCCGCGAGCGCCCCGAAGGAGGCATCCAAGAAGTCATACTGAACCATCTAGTTCAGTGTTTCGCATCGGGGCGCGGTCGTCAAGAGGGAATCGCCGGCGACTCGAGCGACGGTCGGCCGCGAATACACGAGTCGCCGCAGCCCCGGGGTAAGCGGCTTTTCGGCAGCCCGAGGCCCCACCGCGAGCACCCGGCGGCGAAGCAGGGCAGGAACTTTCGCGGGGGCATTCGGTGAAGAACTGTGACTCGGCACTTCTGATCGGGCCCCGCGAGCGGTATCTTGTCCGGACGAACCGGACACGGGGGCGGGACACGGAAAGAGCACGATGAGGATCTCCCAAATCACCGCGACGACTCTGGTGGCGTTGGCGGCCACCGCACTCACCACGAGCGCCGCGCACGCGCAGCCCGCGCCCGCCGACGCGCCGCTCGATCTGCACGGCACGTTCCACCAGGTCGCCTACGAGGTCGCGGCCACCGAGGACCGCCGCGCGGCGGTGGCGACCCTTCAGGACGGGACCTTCGAGCTGACCCACGACGACCGAGTGGTGACGGTCGCCGATCGCGACGGGCAGATCGTCGCCGCACTGCCGATGACGCTGCGCATCGGAGACCAGCGCGTGTCCCTGCGGCCCGTGCTCGAGGACGCGGGCCACCGGCTCACCGTGGCGCCGGTCGCGATGGCCGACGCGCCGCTGCGCGATATCGGCGCTCAGGAGCGGTTCTACGCCGAGGCGGAGAAGGCCATGCCGACCATCCTGGCCGGAGCCGGGATCGGCGCCGCCATCGGCTTCATCGTCGGCTTTCCGCTGGGACTGTTCGTGATCGACTTCATCACCGTGCCGGTCGCCGCGGTCGCGGGCGCCGCGATCGGCGCGATGGCCGGGTATGTCATCGGCGGCGGACAGCCCGCCGTCGACGCGGCGCTCGAGTACGTCACCGCGCCCTAGTCGAGCCGGTCGGCGGGCGTCAGCCGCTGCGTACCGATCACCCGCAACAAGTCCAGTTTCTCCGCCGCGTCCGTGCCCGGACGCGGTAGGTAGACCAGCAGGCGCTGGGCGGCGTTGGGTGTGAGCAGCGTTTCGCAGACGGTGTCGATCAGGCCGACCTGCGGATGCCGAATGCGCTTGGTGTCCGAGAGCCGCACGGCTACGTGGTGCTCGTTCCAGAGCCGGTCGAATTCGGGACTCGCGGAACGCAGCTCGGCGACCAACGCGGTCACGTCCGCGTCGCCCGCTCGGCGCGCGGCCGTCGCGCGGAGATCGGCGACGTGGTTGCGGCCGAGCCGGTCCCAGTCCTCCTCCGGGAACAGGGCGCGTGCCGAAGGGGCGGTGAACCAGCGGTAGGCGTAGTACCGATCCCACCCGCGACGGTCGCCGTGATCGCCGACGAGCAAGGTGTGCATCCGGTTCTGCACGAGAACCTCGCCGAGATCGGTGACGACGGTGGCCGCGGTGTCGTCCAGCTTGGCGAGCAGGTGCATCAGGCCGGGGCCCACGTGCTTGTCGGTCGTCTCACGTCCCGGCGGGGCGTGGTCGCACAGATGGTAGAGATGATCACGTTCGTCGTTGCCGAAACGCAGCGCACGCGCGAGCGCGGCGAGCACCTGGGTGGACGGACGCGGGCCGCGCGATTGCTCGAGCCGGGTGTAGTAGTCGGTCGAGATGCCCGCGAGCAGGGCCACCTCGTCGCGACGCAGCCCCGGCGTGCGCCGCCGGACACCGGGCGGCAACCCGACTTCGGCGGGCGTGAGCTGCTCGCGGCGACGGCGCAGGAAATCGGCGAGTTCGGGGCGGTCCATGCCATAACTGTCCCTCGGAACGGCGTGCTCAGCCAGGGATCCCCGCTCCTCCGATAAGCGATCTCTCCCGCGTCGCTCCCGACCGGCGCAGGCTGGTCCCATGACGACAACGAAGATCGACCGAGTGCGGCTCGGGGCCACCGGCCCGACCGTGAGCCGCATCGGCCTCGGCGCGATGAGCATGTCCGGCGCGTACGGCGCGACCGACGACGCCGAATCGACCGCGACCATCCACGCGGCGCTGGATTCCGGCGTCAACCTCATCGACACCGGTGATTTCTACGGTGCGGGACACAACGAGATGCTGATCGGCAAGGCCATCGCCGAGCGCCCCCGCGCGGACGTGGTGCTGAGCGTGAAGTTCGGCGCGCTGCGCGGGCCCGACGGCGCTTTCGTCGGCGTGGACAACCGGCCTGCGGCGCTGCGCAATTTCCTGACCTACAGCCTCCAGCGGCTCGGGGTCGACCACATCGACATCTACCGCCCTGCCCGGCTGGATCCGGACGTGCCGATCGAGGACACCATCGGCGCCATCGGTGAGCTGATCGAGGCCGGATACGTGCGTCACGTGGGCCTGTCCGAGGTGGGTCCGGAGACCATCCGGCGGGCGGCGGCTGTGCACCCCATCGTGGACTTGCAGATCGAGTACTCGCTGATCTCCCGGGGCATCGAGGAGCGAATCCTGCCGGTCTGCCGCGAACTCGGCATCGGTGTCACCGCTTACGGCGTGCTCTCCCGCGGCCTGCTCAGCGATGCGATCCAGCCCGGCGCCACCTTCGCCGCGAACGATTTCCGCGCACACAGCCCGCGTTTCCAGGGCGAGAACCTGGATCGGAATCTCGAACTGGTCCGCGCGCTGAACGCGATCGCGGCGCGCGAGGACGCCTCGGTGGCGCAACTGGCCATCGCCTGGGCGCTGACCCGTGGCGACGACATCGTGCCGCTCATCGGCACCCGCCGCCGCGAACGCTGGGCGGAAGCCGTACGCGCGCTGGATCTCTCGTTCACCGACGAGGAGCTGGCCGGCATCGAAGCGGCCGCGCCCGCCGACCGGGTTGCGGGCGAACGCTACGCCACGGCACAGATGGCGATGCTCGACAGCGAGCGCTGAGTCGCGTCCGGAGCACGGATTTCGAGCCGCCCGGCGATCGCGCGGACATTCCACACCGGATGCAGGGCGACAAGCCCCCGAGCCTTGTCGATCCGATCAAGACCGGCGCGGCCGGAGTACCGCCGTGAATAGCGCTGCGGCCACGGTCTTTCCGGTGCGGTCGGTGATGTCCACCGGCACGTCGAGTTCGAGCGGCACTCGCGCCTCGATGTCCGCGCGCATCTTCGCCAGTGTCTCGCCGGAGAACGCGGACGTGGCGCGGAACGGCCCCGCTGCGCCTTTCGCGCGGGCCCGATATTCGATGCGTCCGTCCTTGGCGACGATGAACGTATCGCCCATCAGGTCCACGATGCCCGACACCGACGCGCCCATCGCGGCGGTCTCGGCCATCCCGAAAAGCACGGCGGCGTGCAGGTCTCCGTTGTGGTTCAGGTGTTCCGCTCGCGGCACGATCGACACCACGTTCCGCCCCGCCGCGAACTCGTCCCACTCGACCCCCGCGTACTGGATGAATCCCAGCTTCCGGAACCCGGCTACCACCAGGTCCCCCAACGCCGTGTCGTCCACCGCCACCTCCGGAACAGAATTGAAACCTGTTCTACTTTCCTACTGGTTCCCCTCGCGGTTGTCCACCATCGGTCACCCGTCCTCCCGAAAACGAATCCGGTCCCCGCTCCGAACGGAGCGGGGGCCGGATGTCGTTGCGCGGATTACCGATAGTCGCTGAAGCCGTAGTCGTCCAGCGGGACTGCGGCGCCGGTGGTCTGACCGAAGCTGTCCGGGCTGTAGTAGGTGTCGTCGTAGGACGGCACCGCGTACGCGGCGGCACGGGCTTCCTCGGTCGGCTGCACCTGGATGTTGCGGTACCGGTTGATACCGGTACCGGCCGGGATCAGCTTACCGATGATCACGTTCTCCTTGAGACCGATGAGCTTGTCGGAGCGGCAGTTGATCGCCGCGTCCGTCAGGACTCGGGTGGTCTCCTGGAAGGACGCCGCCGACAGCCACGAGTCGGTGGCCAGCGACGCCTTGGTGATACCCATCAGCACCGGGCGACCCGCCGCGGGCTCGTTGCCCTCGGCGACGACGCGACGGTTGGCGGCCTCGAACTCGGCGCGCTCGGTGAGCGAGCCGGGCAGGAACTCCGTCGCGCCCGAGTCGATGATCGTCACGCGACGCAGCATCTGGCGCACGATGACCTCGATGTGCTTGTCGTGGATCGACACACCCTGCGACCGATAGACCTCCTGGACCTCGTGGACCAGGTGGACCTGAACCTGACGCGGGCCCATGATGCGCAGCACCTCGTGCGGATCCGCCGCGCCTTCCAGCAGCTGCTGGCCGACCTCGACGTGGTCACCGTCCGAGAGCAGGCGCTCGGTGCCGTCGTCGTGCTTGAACACGCGCAGACGCTGCCGCTTCGAGAGCTTGTCGTAGACAACCTCTTCGCCACCGTCATCCGGGATGATGGTGATCTTGTAGAAGCGATCGTCGTCCTCCAGCCGCACGCGACCGGAGACCTCGGCGATAGGCGCCTTGCCCTTCGGCACGCGCGCCTCGAACAGCTCCTGCACACGGGGCAGACCGCCGGTGATGTCGTCACCCGCGACACCACCCTGGTGGAAGGTACGCATGGTCAGCTGGGTACCGGGCTCACCGATGGACTGCGCGGCGACGATACCGACGGCCTCGCCGATGTCGACCAGCTTGCCGGTCGCCATCGAGCGGCCGTAGCAGGTCGCGCACACGCCGGTGCCGGTGGTGCAGGTCAGCACGGAGCGGACCTTCACCTCGGTGATGCCCGCCTCCAGCAGCGCCTCCAGCGCCGGGTCGCCGAGGTCGGCGCCCTTCGCCACGATGACGTTGCCCTGCGCGTCGAGCGCGTCGGCCGCGAGCGTCCGCGCGTAGGTGGAGGTCTCCACGTGCGCGTCGCGGATGATCGAGCCGTCGAGCTGCTTCTCCGCGATCGGCACCACGATGCCGCGCTCGGTGCCGCAGTCGTGCTCGCGCACGATGACGTCCTGCGAGACGTCCACCAGACGACGGGTCAGGTAACCCGAGTCGGCGGTGCGCAGCGCGGTGTCGGCCAGACCCTTACGAGCGCCGTGGGTGTTGATGAAGTACTCCAGAACCGTCAGGCCCTCACGGAAGGAGGACTTGATCGGCCGCGGGATGAACTCACCCTTCGGGTTCGTCACCAGGCCCTTCATACCGGCGAGGGTACGGGTCTGGGTGAAGTTACCCGTGGCGCCCGAGTCGACGATCGTGATGATCGGGTTGTCGGCCGGGTAGTGCGCGCGCAGCGCCTTACCGACCTCCTCGGTCGCCTCCTGCCAGATCTTGACCAGGGCGTTGTTGCGCTCCTGGTGATCGAGCGCACCACGCTGGTACTTCTTCTCGATCTGATCCGACTGCGCCTCGTAGCGCTCCATGATCTCGGCCTTCTCCGGCGGCACGAGCACGTCGGACATGGAGACCGTCACGCCGGAACGCGTGGCCCAGTAGAAGCCTGCGTCCTTGAGCTTGTCGACGGTCTGCGCGACCACGATCATCGGGTAGCGCTCGGCGAGATCGTTGATGATCGTCGCCTGGCGCTTCTTGGGCATCTGCTCGTTGATGAACGCGTAGTCCGTGGGCAGCAGCTCGTTGAACAGCACCCGGCCCAGCGTGGTCTCGGTGGTCCACGCGTCGCCGCGCCGCCAGCCCTCCGGGAACAGCTCCGCCTCGACGTCCTTCGGCGGGCGCTGGTCGGTCAGCCGGACCTTGATCAGCGAACGCACGGTGAGTTCACCGCGGTCCACCGCCATCTGCGCCTCGGCGGGCGAGGAGTACACGCCCTGCTCCGGGCCGTCGGCGGTGGCAGGCTGGTAGGAGCCCTTCGCGCCCTCTTCCAGACGGGTCAGGTAGTACAGGCCGGTCACCATGTCCAGACGGGGCATGGCCAGCGGCCGGCCGGAGGCGGGCGACAGGATGTTGTTCGACGACAGCATCAGCACGCGCGCCTCGGCCTGCGCCTCCGCCGACAGCGGCAGGTGCACGGCCATCTGGTCACCGTCGAAGTCGGCGTTGAACGCCTCACAGACCAGCGGGTGCAGCTGGATGGCCTTGCCTTCCACCAGCTGCGGCTCGAAGGCCTGGATACCGAGACGGTGCAGGGTGGGCGCGCGGTTGAGCAGCACCGGGTGTTCGGCGATGACCTCTTCGAGGACGTCCCACACCTGCGGCCGCTGCCGCTCCACCATCCGCTTGGCGGACTTGATGTTCTGCGCGTGGTTCAGGTCGACCAGGCGCTTCATCACGAACGGCTTGAACAGCTCCAGCGCCATCAGCTTGGGCAGACCGCACTGGTGCAGCTTCAGCTGCGGACCGACGACGATGACCGAACGGCCGGAGTAGTCGACGCGCTTACCGAGCAGGTTCTGGCGGAAGCGGCCCTGCTTGCCCTTGAGCAGGTCGGACAGCGACTTGAGCGGACGGTTGCCCGGTCCGGTGACCGGACGGCCGCGGCGGCCGTTGTCGAACAGGGCGTCGACGGACTCCTGCAGCATCCGCTTCTCGTTGTTGACGATGATCTCGGGGGCGCCGAGGTCGATCAGTCGCTTGAGGCGGTTGTTGCGGTTGATCACGCGACGGTACAGGTCGTTCAGGTCGGAGGTGGCGAAGCGGCCACCGTCGAGCTGAACCATCGGGCGCAGCTCCGGCGGGATCACCGGAACGGCGTCGAGCACCATGCCCATCGGCGAGTTGCCGTTGGCCTGGAAGGCCGCGACGACCTTGAGCCGCTTGAGCGCGCGCAGCTTCTTCTGGCCCTTGCCGGTACGAATCGTCTCGCGCAGCGACTCGGCCTCGGCCTCGATGTCGAAGCTCTCCATCAGCTTCTGGATCGATTCCGCGCCCATGGCGCCGGTGAAGTACTCGCCGTAGCGGTCGACCAGCTCGCGGTAGAGCACCTCGTCGACGATGAGCTGCTTGGGCGCCAGCTTGGTGAAGGTGTTCCAGATCTCCTCCAGCCGGTCCAGCTCACGCTGGGCGCGGTCGCGGAGTTGGCGCATCTCCCGCTCGCCGCCGTCCTTGACCTTGCGGCGGACGTCGGACTTGGCGCCTTCGGCCTCCAGCTCGGCCAGGTCGGCCTCGAGCTTCTGGGCGCGGGCCTCGAGGTCGGCGTCACGCTGGTCGGCGACCGCCTTCTTCTCGACCTCCATCTCGGCCTCGAGCGTGGACAGCTCGTTGTGCCGCAACTCCTCGTCGACCGCCACGATGACGTAGGCGGCGAAGTAGATGATCTTTTCCAGATCCTTCGGCGCCAGGTCGAGCAGGTAGCCCAGACGCGAGGGCACGCCCTTGAAGTACCAGATGTGGGTGACCGGAGCGGCCAGCTCGATGTGGCCCATGCGCTCGCGGCGCACCTTGGCGCGAGTCACCTCGACGCCACAGCGCTCACAGATGATGCCCTTGAAGCGGACGCGCTTGTACTTGCCGCAGTAGCACTCCCAGTCCCGGGTGGGACCGAAGATCTTCTCGCAGAACAGGCCGTCCTTCTCCGGCTTGAGCGTGCGGTAGTTGATGGTCTCCGGCTTCTTCACCTCGCCGTAGGACCACTGACGGATGTCCTCGGCGGTGGCCAGGCCGATCCGGAGTTCATCGAAGAAGTTGACGTCTAGCACGTAACTTCCTTTCCCCTGTGCGGGTCGAATTCGAGCAAAAGTTCACTAGTGAGTTATGTGCGGGGCCGGATGCCGTTTGCGCGGCATCCGGCCTGCCGCCTAGTTCGCCAGATCGTCGACGGTGGCCGCTTCGTTCCTCGACAGGTTGATGCCGAGGTTGGCCGCCGCACGCTCCAGGTCCTCGTCCTCGCCTTCGCGCAACTCGATCGCGGCGCCGTCGGACGACAGCACTTCGACGTTGAGGCACAGCGACTGGAGTTCCTTGAGCAGGACCTTGAACGATTCCGGGATGCCCGGTTCCGGGATGTTCTCGCCCT
>NZ_JBSGDA010000028.1:0-95765 GCF_053602135.1 Nocardia sp. NPDC004573 | reverse complement strand
TCGATACTCAGGTGGCAGGCGGTCATGAGTTTGGCCCACCGCCGGCGGTAGCGGTGCCAGGTCAGGAACCGGGTACGAGCCCGCGCGGTGACCCAGCGTTCGAACATCTGCGGGCGAGCACGCTGCCACACCAGCAGTCCCGCGACGGACACCCCGCCGGTCGCGAGACCCATCGGCCACCCCAACAGCGCCCAGGCGGTGACGACGAGGGCGAGGGGGATGGAGATCATCGGGAACAGGATCAGCCACCACACGCCGATCGCCGCTGCCCACAGCAGGTTGAGCAGGGCCAGCGCGAATCGGTCGGAGGCGTCCAGGCGGGTGTCTTTGCGGATGTGGACGGTTTTGGTGGTCATCGGTTCGTCTCCGAGGTAGAGGGGTCGAAGAGGGTCATCTGGTCGGGGCACTCCCAGCGCGGCAGGTCCCTGGCCTTGCCGGTGCGTCGCCGCTTGGACTTGGCGACCTGCTCGGCCGCCGCCGTGACGATCGGGTTTGCCTGCCGGCTATGGGTGGTGGATGGGTCGTCGGTCATGCCGCTTCGTCCCATCCGCAGCCGTCGTCCAGGTCGGCATCCCACCCGGGCGCGTGCCCGGTCTCCACCAGCAGGTGCACCGCGATCCCGATCGGGTCCACGCCGCGGCGGTCGAGTTGGCAGCGCCGCAGGGCGCGGGTATCGATCACCGCATCGATCTCGTCATGCGAGTGGTGGGAACGGACGTTGTTGCTCACGGCAGGGCCTCGATTTCCGGGACGCCGCACACTTCGCAGGTGCGGGAACGAGTGGCTTTGCCCAGCGACCACAAGGTGGTCTGCCAGGACTCGGGAAAGACGTGGCCGGCTTCGGCGCACCGGGCCGTAGCAAGGCAGCCATCACAGCGCACCTGATCGCCGTCATACAGCCAGCCCACGCCACCGCTGCGGGCATTGAGGTAGGCCACGGCCTGATTCACGGAGTCGAAGCAAATCGACTCGTTCTCGTCTTCGGAGTAGATGTCGCCGCAGCCGTCGCAGTACACGACCACGTGTGTCTCGGTCACGAATCCCCGTTTCATGCCACGACCTCCGCGACATACAGCCCGCAGCGCACGCACTGACGAGTCAGCAACATCTCGCCGCTGGTGACCCGGCCGAGCGAGGTGTGCCAGTCGTGGCCCGGGTTGTAGCAGGGCGACAACGGCAGGCAGTCAGGACACATCAGCCTGTCGCCGTACAGCTCCCAGCCCTCCGCGCCGTCCACGAAGAAGTCCATCGCCTCATCGATCGAGTCGAACTCATCTGCGACCCCCTCCACACCAAAGGGTTCCTCGCACTCGCAGCAGCAGGCCACGACCGGCCCCACAGCGGTGAATCCGCGTTTCATGCCGCCACCGGCCCGTCATCGAACCCGCCGAAGTCCGCGAGGTTGACCGGCCGCGGCAGTGGTGTGTACTGCTTGACGATCCAGTCGATATCCGCGTTGGTGATGTGGAAGGCACGGGCACGCCGGAAACCGGGTTTGCCGTCCTCCTGCACGTAGCAGACACCGGGAGTCGAATGCGGAATCTCGTCGCAGCGCGAGCCGCGTTCGCGGGCACCTTGGCCGTGGATCATGGCGACCTGGGTCGGTTCGTCCATCCGCATCCCGATCCGATACGGCAACAACTGTCGTTGCGGCACAGTGTCTTTCGACGGATCGATCACCGTTTCGATCACCGAGAACAGCGGTGCCCGGCCCTGCGACAGCAGTTGCCCGTGGGCGTGTTCGAACCGGTTGCGCAGCTCGGAGGTGGTGAACGCCGACAACACCGCAGCCTCATCGATGATCGTCACCACCAGCGGGTTATCCGGCGTGGGAACCGGTTTGCGGACCCCGTCTTGGCCGTAGCGGTCGGCCGCGGCTTTCATGTCCGCGACCGTGGCCTCCAACTGGGCGATCATGAACTCTGGTTCGGTGTGCGCGAACTGGGTGCACAGCGGTTCCAGGTGCCCGAGTTCCATACGGCCTTTCGGGTCGATCAGCCGCAGGTCCACCCGCCCGGAACGGATCGCCGGACCCATGCCCTTGACCAGCGAATGCAGGACCGTGGACTTACCCGAGCCCATGCCACCGGCGATCAGCACGTGCCGGCCCTGCACCGGCACCGGCCAGACCTCGCCGTCCTCGAACACCCCGGTCGGAACCGCCTCCAGGTCCACCCCATCCCCGAACGCGACCATCGGCGCAGCCACGGCGTCGGCCAGAGTGTCGTAGACCCGCAGGTCCAGGCGGACGAAGCCGGGACCGGCACCCGTCGCGGTCACCTGGGGAACACCGAAGTACTGCGCCAGAGCGTCGAGGGTGTCCTCGTTGGTCCAGTCCTTGAGCTTCTGCCCGCCGAGCATCTGCACGTCCACCGACATCCCGAACGGGGTGTAGGACGCGGACAGGACGTTCGGGAACCCGGCATCCCAGGAGCCGAGCCCTACCGCCGGCCACATCAACGACAGTTGCCCCGAGTCGGTCACCACGAACACCGCAGTCCGCAACTCCACCGGAGCCCCCGCAACGACCTCACGAGCATCACCAGCCGGTTGCATCCCAGCGCCGCGCGCCGCCAGTGACCGCAGCCACCACAACGCCGACGCCCCCGTGCACATCCCACCGGCCAGCATCACCGAACTCGCGATACTCATCGGGAGAACCCCCAACCTTCCGAGCCGCGCTGCAACTCACAGAACAGGCGGCACCCATCGGGAGCCGGGGACGGGGCCGGAGCCTTGTCGACCTCCGGCCGGCCGAGACCGGCGTCCTCGCAGAACATCACGCACTTGGGCGCAGTCGGAGCCGGACTCTCGGTGGTGGTGGCTACCGCCGAGGACGACGCAACGGCCGGGACAGTCGGTGCCGGAGTGGCCGGGGACGAGGTGCCCAGCACGCCGACACCGGCCAACAGGGTTACCAGCGACGAAACACCCATCGCTACAGCAGGAACAGAAACAGTCATCTCAACCCCCCACGGGGATAGCGAGCGGCAGCATCGGTTGCTGAACCGGACGCGGACGAACAGGAACAGGACGGATAGGCCGAACCGGAGCCGTACGCACCACCGCCGGCACCGCCGGGGCGGCTGGCAGCGGCAGTTGAGCCGGTTCGGGATCGAGGTCGGGCACGGGTTCGACCGCAGGAACAGCCGGCGTGTCGGTCTCCGGCCCCGGGTCAGGCGTGGTGTCGGAGACGGTCTCGGTCGCGGGCTTCTCGGCGCGTTTGCGCTGGGCAGCGCGGAACAGCATCACCCCGCCGTGCGTGTCGACCAACAAGGCGATCGGGGCGATAGCCGCGATCACCGCCGCCACCCAGTTCGGAAGCTGTTGCCCATCGGTGAACGCGTGCAGACTGTTGCCGGCCACCGACACCACCGCACCGACACCAAGCACCCAGGAGAACCAGCGGCGCTCATCGGGTCGGTTGGACAGCACCATCACCGAGACAGTTGCTTGAATGATGGTGCCGTCCACGATCACCGGGAACAGCCACGAATCATCGCGGTCGATGCCCGCGAGCTCCGCCAGGTCGCGGAGTGTTTCGTAGCTGAGGACGAACGCGGCGACGCCGACACCGACGATGATCAACACCGCCGCCACCAGCGCCAACCGCATCCGCAACGAGCGGTCATCCCCGAACATCACGCCACAGCCTTCGAGCCGGCACCCGACGTGGCGGTGTAGTCGCTCAGCGCCTTCGCCAACCGGTCGTGCAGATCGGCCGCGATGTCCGGCGTCATGTACAGATGCCCCGAACCGGTCGACACGACGACCATGCCGATGCTGCCGACGTACTGGGCCTGTACCCGCTCGTCATCACCGTGGGCCGACGAGCTGATCTGCATCCAGACGTTGGTGCTCATCACGCACCCGCCTTCGCGGCGGTGCCGTTGCCGGCCGCGGTGTTGGGCTTCGGGGTGTTGTTGTCACCCTTGATCCCCGTCGCCCGGTAGACGTAGCCCAGGTACTTGAACTCGCCCTGCCCCATCACCTTCGGCTCCGCGGTCAAGCCCTCCAACTCGATGAACCACATGTCATCGACGATCTGCTCACCCGCCGGCACCGGCTGATGCTGCGAAATGAAGGTGATCTCGAACGACGCGCGCTTACCCTTGCCCTCGCTAGCCTCGTGCGGGTCGGTAACCGTCGCCGTCCACAACGGCAAGCCCGTCCCCTCCCCCGTCTTCGGATCGAAGTCGAACTTCTGCTCCGGCAACGCATTGCGGTCGGGGTTGTACTTGATCGCCGGCCCGATCGGAGCCATCAGGATCAGGCGCTTCGGGAACGCCACCCGCGACTCGATATCGAACTTGTGACCCTTGCTGATCGCCATGACTCCTCCAGTGGTTTATGCCCCTAAACCAGCGGTGCTGGCGACATCCCGGCGGGATTTAGGGGTATAAACCCGAGAGTACGCCGCCCTGCCGCGACGAGTCAAGACCCTCTAAACTCGTTGCTATGGCCCTCGCTGACGACTTCGAACAGGTTCGGAACGACCCGGACCCGATCCGTCGTGGCCGCAGGGCCACGGATCTGATGACCATCTATCAGCAACGCGCCACTGAACTCGCCCGGCTACGCAAGGCAGCCATCGAGGAGGCGCACCGCGACCACGGAATGAGCTACACGGAGATTGCAGAGCTGTTCGGCCTTACCAAAGGCCGTATCAGCCAGATCCGTACCACCGCACCGCGGCCGGAGCGGGCATTCTTCGGAGTGGGACCTGTCGCCGTCGGCATTCCTCGGAGATTCGGCTTCGAAGAAGGGCGCGAACGTCCCTTTTTCGATGCCTCCGATCAGGCGACACAGGAAGCTATCGAAGCGACGCTCACACGACTGTCCCTCGCTTCCAGCCGATTTGCCATCGATCCAGACACCACCGATGTCCCGGAGGGCGACTCGGTTGTCATATGTGGACCCAAGTCCGCACCTGTGGCAAGGCGGCTGCTCGACAGCGATCCATTTCTTGACTTCGAACGCACGGATGAGGGCTGGTGGATCACCGACATGCAGACCGGAAGCCGTCACCAATCACCCTTCCGTCGAGACGGCTCTACGCTTACCGACATCGGCTACTTCTCGCGCCGAGTCGAAGAGACACGAGTGATTGTCCATATCGCTGGCATCACGAGCGTTGGATCACTTGGAGTCGCACACTGGCTGGATCAAGAAGTCGCCACGGTATTCGATCCAGCCACCCGGTTCGTGTGTGGCGTTGTGGAGTCGGACTTCGATCAAGACTTCCGAATCCTCGCCAGCCGTCTGCTCGTCGGCCCATACAGGCTGGGGGTCTGACAGGATGCAGGTAGCTAAAGCCCAATTAGCCGCGCGTTCAGATGAAGACCGAATTGCAACCACTCACGATTCAGTCGTTGTACTCGATGGCGCATCTTCTTTCATCGCAGATGGCCCTGCGGCGGGGGCGTACGTGGACGCGCTTAGCGCTGAGTTGGTGCGCAGACTCAATGGGCCGCGTAGGCATCTGCGTAGCGTCCTAGCTGGCGCGATTGCGGCAACGGCGCAGCACCTCAACTTGCAGCCAGGATTGTCACCCTCCAGTACGGTCGCAATCCTTCGGGTCAACTCCCACACCATCGACGCACTGGTACTCGGGGATTCGATCGTGGTAATCGGTAGCCTCGACGATTCTTACAAGGTCCTCGTAGACGAGCGCTTGACAGAACTCAACCTCCCTGAGTCCGAGCGCTATCGAAGCCGCCTCAAGGCGGGCACCGGTTACGACGACGAACACCGTGCGATCCTCTCGCAGCTACAGCATGCCGAACGCATTCACCGAAATCAGCCGGGCGGCTACTGGATCGCGGAGGCCGACCCCGCCGCAGCGAACCATGCCATGATCGCACAGTTTCCACGTCAGAGCGTTTCATGGGCTGCGCTCGCAACCGACGGCGCGGCAGAATCACTTGTGCCGCTGGGAATCTCATGGCCACAGATAGCGCACATGAGCGAGAACGAGCTCTCGAATGCGCTCGCCCGTTGCCACCAGTGGGAGACTGTCAGTGACCCTGATGGCCAGCATCATCCTCGAGCGAAGCGCCACGACGACAAGACCCTTGTCGTCGTTCGATTGCCAGAGGCCCGTGGCCACTTCGCGCCGACGAGCGCGCCAGGCCCATCGGTGGGAAAGACTTGACGCCGAGCAGTACCACGTGTCCTTAGCTGGCAAGAATCGAACATAGATTCGATAACAATAAAGTCACAAACCGATCAGTGCAGGTCAGAGCCTTGCGGCGAGTGTCACAAACCGTTCAGAAATCCCCTCAATCCCGGATTTCTGGGCTATGGTGGTAGTCAACAGGTCCTTGAGAGCCTGCCGCGGAACGCCAGCGGTGCTGCCACCGCCCTCCTTAAGTGGATCGGCCCGCGGAGGCCCTCAAGGGCCTGTTGCCTTTGGGCAATGAGAGCAGGGGAACCAATCCATGCCACACACGATGCTGTTCAGCGGCATGGACATGATCCCCAGAGGCACCGCACAACTTTCACTGTTGCGCAACTGGTGCCAGACCCTCAGCAGGTACGCTGGCTCCACATAGCCGAACTCACCAGAAGGCCAGATCGCAGCCTTCAAAAACCCGCCGTACAGGTCGGCTGCCTGACTCTCCAGATACTTGTCCGCAGACACCCACTTGAGCGCCTGCTCCATGTGAAACGGGACCTTAGGGTCTTTCTGCGCCTCCGACCGGATGTACTCCTCCGTGGTGGAGTGGTCGTGGTTCCTCACGTGACCGTATCGAGTCCACAGACGAGCGTTGCTCCCGTGCCAGTTCCGGGCCGCCCAACTGATCGACTTGTACATCTTGAACGCGAGGTAGTTGTAGAAGAGCTGAGGGTCACAGACGTAAGAGGCAGGATCGAGTTCGCTCTTAACGGCGAAGACGTAGCAAACCTTCAGGTTTGGAACTGTACTTAGAACCTCGGCCGCCCTCTTTCGCCGATCGTGATTCTTAGCATGTTCCTTCCAGGACATGACCTTGTGAGCTGGGACCTTGAACTCTGTACGCAGCTGTTGCACAGCGCGGCGGAGCTCCACAGCGCCGATATCGTCCACGAGGACAGCGGCCATACCAAACACCGGACTTGCCAACGGCCCGCTTCCGCGATCACCCGTCTCGTCTACATACGCCCACACCCTTGAGCCTGCTGCCACCTGACCAATTTACTTGAAACGCGCTGCTGCTCGTCGAATTTCGTTCTTCGTTCTGCGGACCGCAGTGGCCCTGGCTCCGCTGAGTTCGCCGAGCGATGTCGAACCATTGCCGAATTTCGCCATACAGACTCAAGAGCGCCCGCGGCGGCGCTTCGCGCCGCCGCCGCGCTACGACACGCAACCGCGGCTTGCTTCGCTGCGCCGCGGGCGCGTCGACCGCGTCGGCAGCACTCGGCCGCCGCGGGCGCCACAGATCCTGTCCGGCCGCCTTCTGCATCACCGAGCAGTGCTGGGCACGCCGGCAGCCGTACCCGACTTACCTCCCGCAGCCGAGCACGAACCCGCCGGCACTCTGCCCGGTCCACCGGCCGTGGTCCCGTGAGGTTCCGGACACGTTCACGAGCACGGTCACCGCACCCAGCCGTCACGGCTCGGTGGTCACCCGTTCCTCACCGGCCGTGGCGGTCTGACTGATCCGAGGGCTATCACGCCACCAGCGGGCATCAAGAGCGCCTACGGCGTCACTGCGTGATCGGCATTCGCCGACTCTTGACACCCACCGGAGTCGTGATCGAGACGCCCTCAGCCAGACCACCCCAACCGGAGAGGAACCGAAATGAACGTCACCGAGCCCACCACCTGCCAGCTTCGCGGATGCGACAACCCCGCCGCGGTCCCGTTCCTCTATGAGTACCCCACCCACGGCGAACAGCGCGGAATCCGGTGGCGCTGCCACGAGTGCGACGCCCAGTACCGCCGCAACATCGAGACCATGGCCCGCTACCCGTACTGACCCCGGAGGGGCTTCGGCCCCTTCCCTTCGGGCCACCGGCAACGACGCCGGATAGCGGAACCGTCAACGATGCCGGTTCCCAGGCCCGAACCTCTCCGGCCTGGCTAGCCGGAAACAGTTGTCCCGCGCGGGAATCCTCTCCACTGCGCGGGACAACTGCCGAATTCGCCTTATTAGTAGTTGAAGAGACCAGCGACAGATCCCATCATCTCGGTTTCGGCCGATGCGTCGGGAAGGTGATGCCCAGTTCCTCTGCTTCTTCGGCCGCATCCTCATCCAGCACCCACGACACCGTGATGTCGTCGTCGGGCCACTCCTGCGCGATTGCCCCCAACACCTCAGCCACCAACAGTTCGAGGTCATCACCATCCATGAAGGTAGTGATCTCAACCAGATCGTTGACGTCCTGACCGTTCGGAAGGAGCATCGGCTCTAGCTCCGCTTCCGTCCAGGTGGCACGCCACAGCCCATCGTCCGGGTCGTCTGGATCGTCCTGCCATCCCACTCTGGCATTCAGCGCCACCGACGACGGCGACGACGCCGAAGGCACTAGACGAAGATGTGGACCGGAACCACGGGCCGCCTTCTGCTCGGCACGCTCACGGGCACGACGCTGCTGACGAGACTCGCTCATCTCTAGATGGTGCCCCGGAACCCACTGCCGAACAACCAGTTCCGGCGGGTGGAGGGGTTACCAACCCACCTTCCTCATGGCCAAATCGTCTCGCTCCACTCCGACGAGTCAAGGACCACCTACGGTGTCCGCTACGCGGTGCCTATCGGCATCCTTGACACGCCCTCCCTCCGCTGAGGGATGGCCAGTATGAGAAGGGCGGGTAGAAGTAGTCAGGGCGGACACGGACAGCCGGCACCTCAGAGCCAGGCCGTATCCAGGCCGTCACACGCCCCGAAGAGACCAAAACCATCGAGAAGTACCGAGACGATTTGCCCAGGTCACAGTAGGTCGACCGGTCCGAACTGCGGAGGCCGCGAAACCGGTCGCAAGATCCTCGACATCTTCGAGGGCACCCAGCAGATCCAGCAGCTCATCGTCGCCCGCCGCATCCTGGGCAAGACCAGCGCCGAGCTGAAGTGACGCCGAGCTAGTCGAGCGTGACGAAATCCGGTGCGAGCTACTCGGACTCGCGCCGGATTTTCGTTTCCGCACCCGGCGGCAAAGCGAATGACGTGTCCTGAAACACTTTTGGCGAGAACGGACTATGGATTTCGTACCGAATGTTCCGTACTCTTCGCGCACATGTGGAGCATTGTTCTCATTTCCATTATCAGTTGCTTCGTGATCGCGGCGGGATTCGCATGGGGGTTGCCAGGCGACTGAGGAAGCCCGTCGCGGCGCCCGACGAGCAGTTCAGTTCGGCGGGGTCGAAGTCCGGCGGGCGAGCTGGGCGGCGGTGAGGTCGGCCGTCCACAGCGGCTGGAGCATGTGCCAGTCGGCGGGGTGGGCGGCGATGCCCGCGGCGAATCGGTCGGCCAGCGCCTGAGTGGTCTCGCGCACGCCACCGCTGGTGTCGACAGGGGGACTCACGTGGAATCCCCAGCCTCCGGGGGTGTACCAGCAGTGCACGGGAAGCAGTGGCGCGCCGGTGTCGATCGCCAGCCGAGCCGGACCGGTAGGCAGCCGAGCGGGCTCACCGAAGAAGGTGACCGGTACGCCCGTGCCGGACAAGTCTCTTTCACCGAGGAGACCGACTATCCGCCCCTGCCGGATCCGGGCGATCAGCTGGGGGAACGGCGGCGTCGCGGTACCGGTGAGCGGGATGATCTCGAATCCCAGCCGTTCACGGAAACGCACGAACCGCCGGAACAACGATTCCGGCGCGAGCCGCTCCGCGACGACAGTCGGCGAGCCCACACGCTGCACCAGCCAGACGCCCGCGAGGTCCCAATTACCGCTGTGCGGTAGAGCGAGCACCGCACCGGAGCCGCGTTCGACCGCCTGGTGGATGTGTTCGAGCCCGGTCGCCACGGATTCGATGGCGTCGGCCAGTCGCACCGGATCCATCGACGGCAGCCGGAAGGCTTCGCGCCAGTAGCGGGCATAGGAACGCAAACTCGCCCGGATCAGCGTCTGCGGCACTTCGTCCGGCGCGGTGCCCACTACTCGAGACAGGTTCCGGCGCAACTGATTCGGGCCACCGTTCCGGGCCGCTCGTTCGGCTCCCGCGTCGAAGAGGCGGACCGCCAACGGTTCCGGCAAGGCACGAACCAGCCGCCAGCCGGCGGCGTACCCCAGGTCCCATGCCCGGCCGGAAAGGTGCACTAATCGCTCCCGGACTCGACCGGTCCCGCTTCGTCGGTCACCGCGGACGGCGTCGCGCCGACGATGTCACTGAAGACGGGCATCCGAACCACTCCGACCGCGGGCGCGCCGACCTCGGACGGCTCGTTCGGATGGCTGAACAACGGGGACCGCTCACTTCGATGCATTTCTGGATTCTCCGCTCACTCGCGATAGATGACGCCCGAATGGGTGGCGCACCGTACAGATACGGTCACCGCCGCCGCGGATTCGGCGGTCGCCTCGATACCCACCCTACCCTGACGAGACCATACGGAACGGTTTATCGAGAATGCTCTGTTCAGGGCAGCGGTCGACAGAGCGGCGCTCACGCCACGACGTCGACGGTGGACCTCGGAGCACGGTCGGCGACCGGTTCGCCGGAGCCCGCAGAGAGCGGAATTTCCTGCGGCCCCCCGGATCCATGCACTCGGCCACTGACAAGCACGCCATTGCATCGATGCGTCAACGACACGATCACGCCATTCGGCGTTCCCCCCTGGACAGGCGCGTACCTGACCGGGCAGCCTATCGCCCTGTCGCTGGATCGACGAATCAGCGGCCGTATTTCATTCGAGCAGTACCAGAAAACTTCGAGGAGAACTGGTTATGCAACGACTGAGTCTTACGCGTCGCCTCGCTACCGCCATCGCCGCCTCCGCGGTGTTCGTAGCACCGTTGGCCGGGCACGCCGCCGCGCAGCCGGCCACGGTGGACTGGACTGCCGCCGCGCAGCAACTGCGTGCCGCCGCGGCCGGGAATCCGGCAGCGGAGCAGGCGGTGGATCGGCTGATCGCCTCCGGGCAGCTCGCGAAGGCCGAGCAGGTGGCCTTGCCGGCGCAACCGTTCCAGATTCCGGCGCAGTCGGACATCGGACGCGGCGAGGGCCCGGGTGTGTACGGGTCCGGAATCGCGCTGGGAATGGACGGGTTCCGCCTCGGGTTCTTCGGCGGGCCGGGGACCATCTCACCCAACCAGGGCGGCGCGAAGCTCGAGGTGCTCTGGATCAACCTGGCCAACGGGCGCAGCGGCACCGAACTGCTCTACGAGCACAACGACGTTCCGGTGGACACCACCATTCGCACACGCGCCCTGGACACCGGCGCGGGCCCGGTGGTCGCCGCCGTGTACGGGTCGCTGTGGCATCGCTGGTCGGTGCCCGTGAGCGAGGAGCACCCCGACGGGTTCGCCTACCGGCTGGGCACCATCTCGGTGCCGTCGTTCGGCGCGGTCTACGCCTGAGGGCGACGGCTCCGGCTCCCGCCGCCACGGGAGCCGGACCGTCGGTTTGTCGGACATTACGTACTTCCGTAGCTTGTGGATTCGTGAGTCTGGAAGACCGAGTCGCCGAGTTGGAGCGGCGGCTCAGCGCGCTGGAAGAGAACCTACGACCGGACAGCCCCGAGGCCGGCACCGGAGACTGGGCGGTGGCGCGCCTGCGGGAGGAGTTCGCGGCGGCCGACGAACCCGATGGCGGCGTCGTATTCGCCGGGTCGGTCCGCTTGCCCAACGACCAGCAGCGCGAGTGGCAGGCCCGGTTCACCACCGGCGACCTCATCGAGGACGACTGGGCGGAGACCGCGGAATGCCTTGCGGCGCTTGGCAGCCCGGTCCGTTTGCGGCTGCTGCGCGAGATCATGGGCGGGCGCAGGACCGCGGCCGAGCTGGCCGGGGTGGATGGTGTCGGCACCTCCGGCCAGATCTATCACCACCTGCGCCAGCTGGCCGCGGTCGGCTGGCTGCACACCGCGGGCCGTGGCCGATTCGAGGTCCCCGCCGCCAGGGTGGTTCCCCTACTGGTCGCGCTGGCCAGCGCCCGGCGCTGACTCGGGCGGCACGCCGGCGGCCACATATCCGGCGGTGGCGAGCATGCCGCCGATCTGCTCATACGTCGCCCGCTCCCGGGGCGCGACCGTCGCCAGGCCGTCCACATAGCGGTTGAACATGCAGAAAGCCGCGGCGACGAGGACGGCGTCGTGGATGTCCTCGTCCTTGGCGCCCGCGGCACGTGCGTGCTCGACGTCCTCGGCGGTCACCTCGAGCCCCGACCGGCGCACTTTGTCCGCGATGCGCAGCAGCGCACGCAGTTTCGGCTCGATCGCTGCGGACTCCACGTCCTCGATGACGGCGTCGATCACGTCGCGGCCGCCGTCCACCAGCACCGCCGCGGTCGCCGCGTGCGACTGCGTGCAGAAATATGTTTCGTTGCGCGAGGAGACGTAGGCGGCGATCGTCTCGCGCTCCCCCGGCGTCAGCGGAGAGGTCCCGCGCAACAGGGTCTGCGCGAATTCGCTCAGCGCGGCTCCGGTTTCGGGCTTGAAAGCGAACAGACCCCGGATGCCGGGCAGATCGCCGGGAATGTCGATGAACGGTGCACGGTCCTTCGGATCGGACATTGGCCGCGTCTCCCTTCGAGCGGTCTCGAGACGCTGCGAGGGTAACCCTACCGACCGGTAGCCGAAAGCGGAAAGGGTGCAATTCGGCCTGCGGACGGTCCCGACCTGGGGTGAACGCAACCGAACCGAGACTGATTTGTCCGTTTCAACTGTGACCTGTCACACTCCGCACTGCTACGGTGGCAAGTCAACACGCCGTACCGGTTCGCTAGGTCGAGGACCGACGCGAAGGTTTTGTGGAGGTAATTCGACATGAACTTGGCCCACACGCTGGAGGCCGTCAAGGCGCTAGGGGTGCTGCGCAGCCGGGGTGTCACCGACCCCAAGAAGCCGCTGGAGACGCTGCGGACGATGAAGGAGTCGCGCATCCTCGGCCCCCAGGCGACGCTGATCCGGCATTCCGCGCGCGTGGCGCCCGACGCTCCTGGCATCGTGGACGACGCGGGCGAACTGACCTACCGCGAGCTGGACGACCGGTCGACGGCCGTCGCGCGCGGCCTGCAGGCGGCCGGCATCACCGAAGGCCAGGTGATCGGCTTGCTCGCGCGCGACCACCGCGGGCTCATCATCTCGATGGCAGCCGCGGGCAAGCTCGGCGTGCGAGTAGCGCTGATGAACACCGGGTTCGCCAAGCCGCAGTTCGCCGAGGTGTGTCAGCGCGAGAAGGTCAAGGCCGTGCTGCACGACAGCGAGTTCCTGGGCCTGCTCGACGCCTTGCCCACCGACTTGCCGCGCTACCTCACCTGGGTCGATGAGGGCGCCGTGCTGCCGGAGGGCGCGCAGACACTCGACGACCTGGTCGCCGCGAACTCCACCGAGCCGCTGCCCGCGCCGAGCAAGCCGGGTGGCTTCATCATTCTGACCAGCGGCACCACCGGCCTGCCCAAGGGCGCCCCGCGCACCAAGGTCACTCCGCTGTCGACGGCGCAGCTCGTCGACCGGATCCCGTTCCCGCAGCGCGGCACCCAGGTGATCGTTTCGCCGATCTTCCACAGCACCGGTCTGGCCACCTGGCTGGTCGGCGCGGCCCTGGCCAACAAGGCGGTGGTGCGCCGCCGGTTCGACGCCGAGGCGACGCTCGCGCTGGTGGCCGAGCACAAGGCCGACATGCTGGTGGCGGTACCCACGATGCTGCACCGGATGGTCGAACTGGATCCGGCAATCCGGGCGAAGTACGACACATCCTCCCTGAAGGCGATCGTGCTGGCCGGTTCGGCGCTGTCACCGGAGCTGACGATCAAGGCCACCGAGGCGTTCGGCCCGGTGCTCTACAACCTCTACGGCTCCACCGAATGCGCCGTCGCGACCGTGGCGAACCCGGAGGATCTCGCGCTCGCGCCCGGCACCGTCGGGCGCGCGCCGATCACCTGCGAAGTGCGGCTCTACGACGACAACGACCAGCGCGTCACCGCGATCAACACCACCGGGCGCATCTTCATCCGCAGCGGCGCACCGTTCGAGGGCTACACCGACGGCAGGAACAAGCAGATCATCGACGGTTACATGTCCAGCGGCGACGTCGGCCACTTCGACGAGAACGGCCTGCTCATGGTGGACGGCCGCGATGACGACATGATCGTCTCCGGCGGCGAGAACGTCTTCCCGCAGGAAGTGGAGAACCTGCTGCTGGAGCGGCCCGACGTCTTCGACGTGGCGGTGGTCGGCGTGGACGACGCGGAATTCGGTAAGCGCCTGCGCGCCTTCGTCGTTCCGGAGCCGGGTCATTCGCCCGACGGCGAGGAGCTCAAGGCATACGTGAAGAACAACCTGGCGCGCTACAAGGTGCCGCGCGAGGTGGTCTTCCTCGACGACCTGCCGCGCAACGCGACGGGCAAGCTGCTGCGCCGCGTGCTGGTGGAGTACGAGGTCAACGCCTGATCGACGGCGGGCCGGGCCCTTGTGCCCGGCCCGTTACCAGCTGGTATGGACCCGATGAGATACGTGACACAACCAGTTACACACGCTTGCTACTGTTAGCACCAGCACTGGGTATATCGAATTGCGGTCCGCACCACCCGGAGGATCACCGGGTGACACCGCCGGAAGGTTGTCGTCGATGTCTCTTTCCCTCCCCGCGCTGAGCGGTACCGCCCGCAAGGCAGGCGATCTGGCCCTTGGCGTGAACGTGATGGTCAAGCGGCGGCTGTTCAATCCGCTGCGGCCCGACCAGGCGGCACGGTCGGCCTTCAACATCTTGAAGTTCGGCCCGTTCGCGGGTGTCGTCATGCACGCCGCGCAGACCAGGCCGCACGCCGTGGCGATCGTCGACGAACGCGGGGAGTTGACCTTCGGCCAGCTCAACGAGCAGTCCAACGCTCTGGCGCGGGGCTTGCAGAGCAGCGGCGTCGGTCCGGGTGACGTGGTGGCGATCCTGGCCCGCGACCATCGCGGCATGGTGCTGAGCCTGCTGGCCACCGGCAAGCTCGGCGTGCGCGGGGTGCTGATGAACACCGGGTTCGCCAAGCCGCAGTTCGCCGACGTGGCCGAGCGGGAGAACGTCAAAGCGGTGCTGCACGACAGCGAGTTCATCGACCTGATGAGCGCCATCCCCGCCGCGATCCCGCGCATTCTCACCTGGGTGGACGAAAAGGACGGCGCCGATCCCGCGATCCCGACCGTCGACGCGCTGATCAGCGGGCAGTCCGGCGCCGCGCTGCCCGCCCCGGCCAAGCCGGGCGGCATCGTCATCCTGACCAGCGGCACCACCGGCACCCCCAAAGGCGCCCCGCGCGACCGCGTCAGCCCCTTCGCCTCGGCCCAGTTCATCGACCGGGTGCCGCTGCCCGACAACGGCACCATGATCATGGCCGCGCCGATCTTCCACGGCACCGGCCTGTCGCAGTTCACCCTCGGTCTCGCGCTGGGCAACCGGGTGGTCTTCCAGCAGCGCCGATTCGACCCCGAGCAGACGCTGGCGAATATCCAGAAATACCGGGCGGATTCGCTGGTCGTCGTCCCGACCATGCTGCAGCGCATCCTCGACCTGGACGCGGATGTGCTGGCGAAATACGACGTCAGCAGCATCAAGGTGATCTTCGCGGCGGGCTCGGCCATCGCACCCGACGTGGTGACCCGCACGCTGGACCACTTCAACGACAGCCTCTACAACCTCTACGGCTCCACCGAGTGCGCGGTGATGACCGTGGCGACCCCCGAAGATCTGCGCAAGGCCCCGACCACCGCGGGCAAGGCTCCGGTCGGCATCCGGATCGTGCTGCTGGACGAGAACCGCAAGCCGATCACCGAGCCGAACGTCACCGGAACCATCTTCGTGGACAACGGTTTCGCCTTCACCGGCTACACCGACGGCCGCACCAAGGAAATGGTCGACGGCATGATGTCCAGCGGTGACGTAGGCCATTTCGACGCCGACGGCCTGCTCTACATCGACGGCCGCGACGACGACATGATCGTCTCCGGCGGCGAGAACGTCTTCCCGCTCGAGGTGGAGAACCTCATCGCAGGCCGCGACGACATCTTCGAAGCCGCTGTCGTCGGCGTGGACGACCGTGAGTTCGGCAAGCGGCTGCGCGCGTTCGTCGTGCCCGGCCCCGAGTGCAAGCGCGACCCACAGGAGATCAAGGACTACGTCAGGGCGAACCTCGCCCGCTACAAGGTCCCGCGCGAGGTGATCTTCCTGGACGAGCTGCCGCGCAACGCGACCGGCAAGCTGCTGCGCAAGCCGCTGATCGAGATGGAGGTCGAGGCGGGCTGATCGGTTCGTGTCCCGGGTCTTCCTGGCGGTGCGCCGGCCGCTCGCCCGGAAGACCGGAGTAGTTCCCGTCGGAAGCGGGTTTCGGGGCGATCCGATGCGGTCGGACGCGTGCAATCGGTCCGCTATCATCAGCGGGTGAGTTACGAGTTCGACCGGTCCGCCGCGGGACGTCGCGGCGCCGTCGCGCGGGTGCGCGGTGGCTCGGCCGGTGCGATCTCGGGGGCCATCTCCGTCGCGGCGCACGGCTGGGCTTCCGGCGGCATGCTGCCGGACACCACCGCGCTGGCGCTGCTGGCTGCGGCGTCCGCCGTGGTCGGCGCGTCGGTCGCGGGTCTGGCCCCACTGCGCAAGACGTCGGCCGGGCTGGTCGCGGCGCTGATCGCCGGGCAGTTGCTCGGCCACTTCACCATGGGGATCGGCTCGGGACATCTGCATCACGGTGACGCCCGGCTGACTCCGGCCATGCTCGTCGCGCATGTGTGTGCCGCGTTCGCCGCGGCCGTCGTGATCCGCGGTGCGGAAGCCGCGTACCGGATCGGCACCGCGGTGCTGCACCGAGTGCTCCCGCTGCGGCACACCCCACCCGTAGTGGCGGACCGCGTTCCCCTGCGGACGCTCCACCGCGACCGGGTCGTCCTCCGTGTGTTCGCCGCCGAGGCGCTGCGCACCCGGGCCCCGCCCCTCGCGATCGTTCTCTGAATTCTTCCTACACCCGGTGCCCCGCGCCGTGGCGTGAGTTGTCGCTCACCGTCGCGGTTTCCGTGCAGCGCGGTGTCGCCGCGCACCCTCGTGCCCACGCCTGAGCGTGCCGACGCGACGCCGTCGTCCGGGTCGCAAACCCCCCTTCCGCATCCGGCGATGCCATCGCGTCCATGACGGAACTGTCGACGCTCCGCGCAGCTCCGCGGCGAGCGTCCGCGAGGTACGTGCGGTCGCCCGTGCCATCGGGAAGTGATTTGTGCCCCAACCGGGTCTCCGCCGTCAGAAACGAAACGACCGTGAGTACAACAGAAACCATTTCCGACGCCGAGTTATCGGAGCCGTCGGACTCCCCCGGCCCACGCCGGACCACCGCGCGTAACAGCCTGCACGCGCTGGCCATGCGACTGCACTTCTACGCGGGAGTGTTCGTGGGGCCGTTCGTCCTCATAGCGGCCGTCACCGGCGCGCTCTACGCGATCTCGCCGACGTTGGAATCGATCGTGTCGCGTGACCTGTTGACGGTCTCGCAAAGCGAGACGCCGAAGCCGCTGTCGGAGCAGGTCGGCGCGGCCGTGGCCACCCGGCCGGACCTGCCGCTCGTCGCCGTCGCCCCGGCCGCAGGGGCCGAAGACACCACCCGGGTGCTGTTCAGCGATCCGTCGCTGGGCGAATCCGAGCGGCTGGCGGTGTTCGTGAACCCGTACACCGCGCAGCCGGTGGGCGATGCCGTCGTGTACGGCAGTTCGGGGGCGCTGCCGATGCGCACCTGGATCGATCGGTTGCACCGGGATCTGCACCTGGGCGAGCCCGGCCGGCTCTACAGCGAGCTCGCCGCGTCCTGGCTGTGGATCGTCGCACTGGCCGGACTCGTGATCTGGGTGCGCCGGGTGCGCAGCCGCCGGGCCCGCAACGGCTGGGGCCGGCTGTGGGCGGCCGATCGGTCGCAGCGCGCACGGGGCCGCACCCTGAACTGGCACGGCGCGGTCGGTATGTGGGTACTTCCGCTGGTGCTGCTGCTGTCGGCCACCGGCATGACCTGGTCGACCTACGCGGGCGAAAACATCACCGCATTGCGTGAGCAACTGAGCTGGACCACACCGGCGGTCAGCACAGCGCTGCCCGGAACCGCTGCCCCGAGCCACGATTCGAGTTCGGATCACCATGGCGGCGGCCACACGGAGCACGCACCCGCGGACCCGGCCGACCGGATCGCCCAGCTGGATCGGGTGTACGCGGCGGCCCGTGCCGAAGGCATCACGCAGGCGGCGGAGATCGCCGTCCCGGCCGCGCCGGGCAAAGCGTTCGCGGTGAAGGAACGCCGGATGCCCGGCACCTACACCGTCGACTCCGTCGCCGTCGACGGCGCCACCGGCGCGATCACCGCTCGGCTCGCCTACGCCGACTGGCCGCTGATGGCCAAGCTCACCAACTGGGGCATTCAGTTCCACATGGGCCTGATGTTCGGGCTGCTCAACCAGTTGCTGCTGCTCGCGGCGATGATCGGCCTGATCACCGTGGTCGTGCGCGGCTACCTCATGTGGTGGCGCAGGCGGCCCACCCGGGACGCGGGCCGGTTCGTTCTCGGCCGGGCTCCACGGCGCGGCGCATTGCGCAGGACCTCGCTGTGGCTCGTCGTGCCGCTAGTGGCCGCCGCGCTGGTGGTGGGCTGGTTCGTGCCGCTGGTCGGGGTGAGTCTGCTCGTCTTCCTCGCGATCGACGTGCTGCTCGGGCTCGCCGGACGGTTCCGCGCGGCCGCTTAACCACACATCCACGGGCGAAGGCCCGTTACTTCCACGACCTACCGAACGTCATTGGTATGGCCGTCGCTTCGCCATGCCTCGAAAACCAAGGATTCTCCATGCAGATCACGAAACTAGCCCTGGCCGCCGCGTTCACCACCGCCGCCGTGAGCATCGCCGCGGGCACGAGTTCCGCCGCTCCCGAAGTCCCTGCCGCGGACAGCACTTCCGTCGAAGCAACGTCCACGGAGGCCGCCGAGGCCGTCGGTTTCACCGCCCACGCCACCGAGACCGCCAGCATCATCACGATCGATTCCGGTTCGCTGGTAGTCGAGGACCAGGTGCTGAAGATCAAGGCCGCCGACGGCACCGTCGTCGCGGGCACGCCGCTGACCTTCCTGGTCGACGAATTCGAATTCCCCATCGCCGCGGAAATCTCCGATCGCACCGCGACGCTGACCCCGCAGTTCGACTTGGCGCACGCGACCTACAAGCCGGTCGCCCTGCCCTTCGAGGACAAGGCGCCGTGGAAGACGGAGTACGACCGGGAACAGGCCGCTTGGTCCCGGATGACCAGCACCCTCTCCATGGGCGCCACCATCGGCACCCTCGTCGGCGGCATCGGCGGCGCGGCCGTCGGCTGCGTGCTCGGCGGCATCGCCGGAGCGACCATCGCCGCCGCCACCATCGTCGGCATGTTCGGCCCGTTCATCCCCGCCGCGGCCGTCGGCTGCCTCGGCGGCATCGTCGCTGTCGGCGCCCTGGGCACGGTAGCGGGTCAGATCCTGGTGACGGCCCCGGTCGCCATCGGCGCGGCGATCATGTACTTCTCCACGATCAACTCGCCCATGCCCACTCCGCAGAAGTGATTCCAGGCCCGGCATCGGGAGCGGCTACCCGATGCCGGGCTTGCTCGGCGTGTGAGCCGACAGATGAGCCCGCTAGTGTGGCAGCAACCCGTTGTCGAGTGCGTGCTCCACCGCTGCCGATCCCGTTGTCCCGGCTGAATCCCTGCCCGCGTCGATCCGCCGCGCCGTCCCGCAGTTTCACCTCAACGCCCCCGACGCCGCAGAGTTGGCCGAGATGCTCGGCTTCCTCCAAGACTTCTTCCAGCGCGCAGACCCCGAAGTCACTGCTGCATTCACCGAGTTCGTCGGCGCTCCCGGCTTCACCGTCGACGAGTTGTGCTGCCACCTCGAGCGGTTCCAGATCCGGCTCGGCGGCGTCCCCGGCGACGAACTGCCGCTGGCCGACTTCTGAACCCGGCCCTGACCGGCAACACCGCAGCTCCGGAAGTCGTTTGGATTCGTGATCCCGGGGTGGTTCAGGGCACGGTGGTGAAGAGTTCGTAGCTGTGGCCGTCGGGGTCACGGACGTAGACGCCCCGGCCTCCGCTGAGGTGGTTGATCTGCCGGTCCCAGCCGTATTCCGGTCCGGAGCCGTAATCGACGGCCGGCCATGCCGACAACCGCGCCAACACGGCGTCGAAGGTGGCGTCATCGACGAGGAAGGCGTAGTGCCCGGGTTCGACACGTCCGCGCTGGTCGAAGTCGAAGGTCAGATCGTCGTTTACTGCGACCGGCACGAAAGGTCCGTTCGGAGCCGACACCCGCAGCCCCATCAACTCGGCGAAAAACGTTGCCGCCGCGCGGTTATCGCTCGTCGGCACGATCGTGTGATTGAGCACGATGGACACGGAAGCCTCCTGGTAGACAACCTGTCAAGACAAGTTTGTATGCGATACGCACGCAAATATACGTGCGTATCGCATACGATGTCCAGGTGGAGGTCAACAGTCCCAGTGGTTCGGAGGCCGTGAACCAGCCCGCTGGTCCCGATCTGCCGCCCGACGGTGGGCCCGCGCTGTTTCGGCTGGTTCGCTTCTGGTCTCGCCGCTGGATCAATCAGGCACTTTCCCAGACGGCGATGGAACCGGACGGCGAGGCACGTCAGGTCCAGCACATCCAAGTCGTCGAAGCCGTCGCGTCCGTTCTGCACACCTGCGAGGAAGCCACCGTCACCACCGTGGCCACCCAGCTCGGGCTCGACCACTCCGGCGCCAGCCGCATGGTCCGCGACGCCGCCGCAGCCGGCTATCTCGTCCGAGTCGACTCCGTCCGCGATCGGCGCCGAGTGGTTCTGCAGCTCAGCGACAGTGGTCGGCGCTTACTCACGGGATCTCACGAATGGCAGCGACGCTGCTTCCATCAGCTCACCGCAACATGGGACGAACAAGATCGCCACCAGTTCGCCACCTACCTGCAGCGACTGGCCGACGAAACGACCTGAGCGGCCGGAAGTCACGTCCTGACCATCCAGCAGATCTCTATGGCAGAACGACGCGTTCCCGGCCACCCCGAGTGACGCTATTTTTCGTCTGCATCGAGTGCCCTTCAAGGCACCCCGGGACGCTCGAATTCGTCTGGAATCGACGCCAGAATCCGCCTGCCTAGCCAGATGGGCTGGCCGCACTGACCGGCCACACAGCTCGCAGCGAGTACAAAGACCCCGACGCGCCGGACGTGCTGCCACCTCCAGACGCGATGATCGTCGCTCCGATCACCTGCAACTCGGTGGCCAAATGGGCCGCAGGGATCTCGGACACACCGCTGCTGGGGCTGTTGGTCGAAGGTGTGGGCAAGCAGCTGCCCATCGTCGCGATGCCCTTATCGAACTGGGCACAGCGGCGCTGAGGATATTCCTCTGGCGATAACCGTCTATGTCACATTGACAGGTTAGCTTCATGCGGTCACTATTAACTATCGAAATAGGTTTAAATGGTTAGAAGTGGTAGAGGCGCGATGGCGGCACCTCCGCTGCCACGACCGACCCCGAGTGTCCGTTCGATGAACACGACCAGGAGAAACGCGATGAACGCAGTGCGTCACAACACCGTCGAGGTCCAGGGCCTGCCGGTCTTCTACCGCGAGGCGGGAGATCCGAGTAAGCCGACGCTTGTCCTCTTGCACGGCTTTCCGACGAGTTCGGTGATGTTCCGCAATCTGCTGCCGGAGCTGGCCGCGGATTACCATCTGATCGCGCCGGACCACATCGGGTTCGGGCAGTCGGCCATGCCGTCCGTGCTCGCCTTCGACTACAGCTTCGAGAAGCTCACCGAGATCACCTCGGAACTGCTGGACGTCTTGGGCGTGCAGCGGTTCGCCCTCTACATCCAGGATTACGGTGCACCGATCGGGTTGCGCATCGCCTCCCGCAATCCGGACCGTGTCACCGCGATCATCACCCAGAGCGGCAACGCCTACCTGGAGGGCTTCACCCCGTTCTGGGAGGTGCTGTTCGCACATGCCAACGACCGGGCGGCACACGAGCCCGAGGTGCGTAAGCTGCTCGAAATCGACGCCACGAAATGGCAGTACACCCACGGCGTCCCGGCCGACCGGCTGACGCGGATCAGTCCCGACACCTGGACCTTGGATCAGCACTACCTGGATCGTCCGGGCAACAAGGAGATTCAACTCCAGCTCTTCGCCGACTACAAACTGAACCTCGATCGCTACCCCGAATTCCAGAAGTACTTCGCCGAGCACCGGCCTCCCGTTCTGATCACCTGGGGCGAGCACGACGAGATCTTCGGGGCCGACGGCGCGCGCGCCTACCTGCGTGATCTGCCGGATGCCGAGCTGCACCTGCTGAACACCGGCCACTTCGCCCTGGAAACGCACGGCACCGAGATCGCCGCACTGATCAGCGACTTCCTCACCCGCACGCTCGACTGACAGCGCGCTGGAGCGAGACCGCGCCGAGCGCTGCCGATGGTGTCGGACGCCGGTGCCAGACTCGGGGACGTGCGGTGGGCGGTGGCGGAATCGGGCGAGGGGGGCGCGTATCTGTGTCCACTCGATCCGGGCGGTCGGCCCGCCGGGCCGGTGGTCTACGAGCCGTCGATCGCCGAGGCAGTGCGTTCCCGCCCCGAGGTCGAGCGGTGGGTGTGGCGGTCCACCGCCGCGATCTACCGACCCCTGCTGGCAGCGGGCGTGCGAGTCGAGCGCTGCTACGACGTGGAGGCCGCGGAGGCATTGCTGATCGGGTATGAGGAGGGGCAGTCGGGTCAGCCTCGTTCGCTGGCGGCCGCTTGGGCTCGCCTGCGCAATCTGCCCGTTCCGCCGGATGCCCCGGCACGGGCCGCCGAGAGCCAGCCGTCGCTGTTCGAGTCGGGCCCGGTGCCGCTGCCGGCCGGGACGAATGAACTCACCGCCCTGTTGGAGGTCTACGCGGGTCAGATCGCCCGGACGGCGGCCACCGAGCATCCGGAGCGGATGCGACTGCTGCTCGCCGCCGAATCGGCGGGCATGCTGGTCGCCGCGGAGATGTCGCGATCGGGGATCCCATGGCGCGCGGACGTCCACCGCGAGTTGCTGGACACGCTGCTGGGTGAGCGCTATCCGGGCGGGTCGCAACCGCGCCGGATGGCGGAGTTGGCCGAAGAAGTATCGCGGGCTTTCGGCAACGGAGTGCGGGTCCGTCCGGACTTGCCCAACGACATCGTCAAGGCCTTCGCCCGTGCCGGAATCGAGTTGTCTTCCACGCGGAAATGGGAGCTCCAACGCGTCGATCACCCGGCGGTAGCGCCACTGCTGGCCTACAAGTCGCTGTACCGCTTGTATACCGCCCACGGCTGGTCCTGGCTCGAACAGTGGGTGCACGGCGGCCGCTTTCGTCCCGAATACCTGCCCGGCGGCACGGTGTCAGGCCGCTGGACCACCAATGGTGGTGGAGCCCTGCAAATCCCGAAAGTGATCCGCCGGGCGATACGTGCTGATCCGGGCTGGCGCCTCGTGGTCGCCGACGCCGACCAAATGGAGCCACGGATACTAGCCGCGGTCTCGCGCGATCCAGGGCTGATGGAGGTGGCCGGTCGCGGTGAGGATCTGTACGCGGATCTGGCGGCCCGTGGCTTCGGCGGCGATCGCGCGCAAGCGAAACTCGCCCTCTTGGGGGCCATCTACGGTCAGACCTCCGGCGATGCCCTTACCCATTTGGCCGGTCTGCGGCGCCGATATCCGGCAGCGGTGGCCTATGTCGATGACGCGGCGCGTGCCGGTGAGGAGGGACGGCTGGTGCGTACGTGGCTGGGGCGGACGTGCCCGCCGGTATCGGCCGCGTCGCCCGACCAGCAGGACCTGTCCCGGGAGAAACTCGGCGAGTACGGCAGCACCTCGGCGGCGCGTGCCCGTGGCCGCTTCACTCGTAACTTCGTGGTGCAGGGTAGCGCCGCCGATTGGGCCCTGCTGGTCCTGGCGGCCCTGCGTCAGGCGATGTCCCGGGCCGGGCTCCGCGCCGAGTTGGTCTTCTTCCAGCATGACGAGGTGATGGTGCACTGCCCGGCGGAGGAGGCGACGGCGGTCGCCGAAATGATCGCGAACGCAGCCGATACCGCAGGTCGGCTGGCCTTCGGACCGACACCGGTTCGGTTTCCCTGCACAACGGCGGTGGTGGAATGCTATGGGGACGCCAAATAGGGCTCGTGCCCGACAGTGGTGAGACGTGACAGCACTTCCGGTGCCGCTGGGGTTCCCACCGACTCGTCACAGCGACTGTCGGCATCTCCCGGCCCCGGCATCGAGATCGACACTCGATGCCGGGCCGTCGAATGGGGCGGGCTCGACCAACGGATTCGCTGCGGTGTCAGAGGTCGGCTTGTCGACGAGGGCGCTGCCGACGCCCAAGGGCAGAGTCGGGGACGTACCCCGCACGATGCCGCAGTCAGGTGCCGTTGATCTGGAAACTCACTTCGGGACGGCGGTGACGCATTCGTACATGTGGCCGTCGAAGGAGCCGACGGGCGCCACGCTCCAGAGCATTCCGGTTTCTTCCATGCTGGGGGTGTAGATCTCGCTGCCGGCGCTGTTGAAGTAGCCGAAGGAGGTCCCGGGGAAATTCTTGCCCGAAGAGTTCAGGTATCGCGACATCGAGTCCACGAACGTGGCGAATCGCGCCGAGTCGGTGGATTCCTCTTCCGCCACCGCGGCGGCGTTCTGCGACCAATCGTCGTATTGCTCCATCATCGAACCGGACGGCGCCGGTGTGCCGGACGGGAAGGCGATGGCCTCGTAGATGCGGGAGCGGTCCCGGAACCCGGACAACGTCCAATAGATCGACGACGCGTCACCTCGATCGGTGCTGTCGACATCCGACATGTGGCAGACGCCGTACGCGTGGACGTCCAGCTTCAGGCCGAGTCGGCTCAACCAGCCGGGTAGCGCGGCTTCGAATCGGCTGAGGCAGGATTCGTCGTCGCTTCCGTCCTCTTCCGCCTCGGTGGCGGCCATCAGGCAGGCGAGCTGATACGCGCCGTACGCGTCGTCCCGGCCGCCGTTGGAGGCCGCTATGCGCTTGTGCAGTGCCTCGGGATCGCGCATCTCGCTTCGGGTGGGCGTCTCGAAAATTCCGACCTTCTTCATTTCGTACCCTCCTTCACTCGATGGTCAGGTGCGGTCACCATGAGGAAAGTGTGATTGCCGCAGCAGCAAGAATGTCGCGGCGCGTCAGCGGATGTCCTCGCACGTTTCGGGTGGTCCTCGTATCCGATGCCGGATGCCCGAACCTCGGAGGCCCGGCGGATCGATCGGCGCTGCGGAACGCGGCAGCGGGGCCGTCGCCTGTTTGCCCCCGAGCGACCCGGGTAAGCGATGAATGTCCCGAGTCGCCCCACAAGGGAGCGCTTGTCAACCGAGAGACGCAGGCCCGTGAATGGTACGGGCAGGCGAGGAAAGGGGTAGCAAGTGAGCACAATGGCCGCCACGGTGGACGTCGAGGTCCCGGTTCGCACCGCCTACAACCAGTGGACGCAGTTCGAGTCGTTTCCGCAGTTCATGGAGGGTGTCGAAGCGGTACAGCAGATCGATGACCGGCATATGCACTGGCGTGTCCATGTCGGCCCGTCGACGCGGGAGTTCGACGCCACCATCACCGAGCAGCATCCCGACGAACGCGTCGCCTGGAAGTCCGACAGCGGGCCCAAGCACGCGGGCGTCGTCACGTTCCATCGGCTCGATGACACCCACACCAGGGTGACCGCGCAGATGGACGTCGACCCCGAAGGGTTCGTGGAGAACGTCGCCGACAAGCTGGGCGTGCTGAAGCACCGGGTGAACGGTGACCTGGAGCGCTTCAAGCACTTCATCGAGCACCAGGGCCGCGAGACCGGCGCTTGGCGCGGTGACATTCCGCGCCCCGACGCAGGCAGCGCCGCCACGGAGCGCGGCACGACCGGCACCCCGGGTGCAGGCCCGACCGGCACGCCCGGCGCGGGTGGAACCGGCATGCCGGGTGCCGGCGGAACCGGCACCCCAGGTGTCGGCGGAACCGGCGCCGGTGGAACGGGCACTTGGCCCGGCGGAACCGGCACCCCCGGCGTCTGACCCGCGTGAACCGGCGCCCCCTGGGACTTTCCCAGGGGGCGCCGTTCGGGTGTCAGGCGGAGCCGGACTCCTCGTCGGCGTGCTCCGCCGGGTGCGACTCCGGCGGCACCTGGACCGGCCGCCACAGCGCCCAGACCACGAAGGCCAGCGCCACCACGCCCATGCCGAGCCCGGCCCAGAGGTTGACGTTCACCCCGCCGGTCTTGGCCTGCTCGGCCGCGGTGTTGTGCACCAGGCCGGTGATGACGAGGACGATCGCGTAGCAGCCGAGCAAGCCGCCGACGATGGTGCGGATATCGAAAAGCATGGCGGCGGTTCCTTATCCGACGAGGATGTTGAGCAGGATGACGAGGACGAGCGCGATGCCAGCAAGCAGGACCGGGCGCTGGTACCAGGGCAGCGTGCCCGCCTGCGGGTCGGTGCGCACTTCCTTCGGTGTCTCCGAGTACACCAGCCCGATCAGTTCCGCCGCCGGTTTCGGCTGAGTGACCTGGGTGACGGCGACGCTGACGACGATGTCGACCATGAACGCGGCCCCGGCGGCGACGAAACTGGCCCCCTGGCCGGATAATTCGAAGACCTTCGTCTCGTGCAGCAGGAAAACGACGATGGCCGAGGCGGTTCCGCAGACCAGCCCCATCCAGCCCGCGGTCGGTGTCATCCGTTTCCAGAACATGCCGAGAATGAACGTGGCGAACAGCGGCGCGTTGAAGAAGCTGAACAGGGTTTGCAGATAGTCCATCATGTTGCTGAACCCGGAGGCGATGAACGCGGTGAAGATCGCGGCCACGGTCGCGCCGACGGTGGCCAGCCTGCCCACGCCGAGGTAGTAGCCGTCCGGGCGCTCCCGCCGCACGTACTGCTGCCACAGGTCGTAGCTGAAGACGGTGTTGAACGCCGAGATGTTGGCCGCCATGCCCGCCATGAACGCCGCGAGCAGGCCGGCCAGGCCCACTCCTAGCAGGCCGTTGGGCAGCACGTCCTTCATGAGGTACAGCAGCGCCTGGTTGTAGGTGGTGTCGCTCTCGAAGTCCGGATTCGCGGTCACCGCCGCCTTGTACTCCGCCATCTGCGGCACCAGCACGGCGCTGATCATGCCGGGGATCACCACGATCAGCGGGATGAACATCTTCGGGTAGGCGCCGATGATCGGGGTGCGCCGCGCCGCCGAGATGGAGTGCGTCGCCATCGCGCGCTGGACTTCGACGAAGTTCGTGGTCCAGTACCCGAACGACAGCACGAATCCGAGACCGAACACGATGCCGAGGATGGACAGGAAATCGTTGGAGAATCCGCTGAGCGCGTTACCGGGCCACGACTCCAGCTGCTCCGCGCCGCCAGGTGCGGCGGTGACTCGGTCGCGCAGCCCGTCCCATCCACCGACCCGGTGCAACCCGACCAGGGTGAGCGGCAGCAGCGCGGCCACGATGACGAAGAATTGGAGCACCTCGTTGTAGATCGCGGCCGACAGACCGCCGAGGGTGATGTAGGACAGCACGATCACCGCGGCCACGATCACCGAGACCCACAGCGGCCAGCCCAGCAGCACGTTCACGATCGAGCCGAGCAGGTACAGGTTGACCCCCGCGATGAGGATCTGCGCGATCGCGAAGCTCAGCGCGTTCACCAGATGGGCTCCGGTGCCGAAGCGGCGGCGCATGAACTCCGGCACGCTGCGCACCTTGGAGCCGTAGTAGAACGGCATCATCACCACGCCGAGGAACAGCATGGCGGGCACCGCGCCGATCCAGAAGTAGTGGAAGGTCGGGAACCCGTACTCCGCGCCGTTGGCGGACATGCCCATGATCTCCACCGCGCCCAGGTTGGCGGAGATGAACGCCAGGCCGGTCACCCAGGCGGGCAGCGACCGCCCCGACAGGAAGAAGTCGATGCTGGAGGACACCCGCTGCCTGGCCAGCAGGCCGATGCCGAGCACGAACACGAAATACAGCGCGACCAGGGCGTAATCCACCGGCTGAGCGTCCAGCCGGAGGGTCTCGGCGGCTACCAGGTGCGGCGGCGGGGCGGCCGGGTGCGGTCCGGGCACGGCGGCGAGAACGAACGGATCGGCGAGCGGCACAGCGTTCCTCCTGGCGGGTACAACCGGGGCGGCGAGCGAGATCGCTCGTCGTGCGAGAGCGTGCGTCGTGCTGGTGCTGCCCGGCGCGCGCGACCTCTTCGTCGCCCGCCGAATGGTGTCGGCAGACACCACTCTGCGTGATCATGCCTACCGGCGGGGCACATTCGCGCACAAATCCGGCCGGGCGCTCAGCCGATTCGATGCGCTCCGGCGGCGGGGACCACCACGAACGTGCGCGGACCGGGAAGGCCCGCGTCGCCGAAGCGCCGCCGCACCGCCTCGACCACCGTCGCGGTGCGGTCGCGGTCGACCAGCGCGACGACGCTCCCGCCGAATCCGCCGCCGACCATCCGCGCGCCGTGCGCCCCCGCGGCCAGCGCGGCGTCGACGGCTGTGTCCAGGGCTGCGGTGGACACCTCGAAGTCATCCCGCAGCGAGGTGTGCCCCGCCGTCAGGATCGGGCCGATACCCCGCGGGTCGGCGCCTTCTCGCAATTTCTCGGCAACCGCGAGCACCCTGGCGTTCTCCGTCACCACGTGCCTGGCGCGGCGGCGCAGCACGTCGTCGGCGATCCGGCCGACATCGGTCGCCGCCACGTCCCGCAAGGTGCCCGCGCCGAGCGCCGCGGCCGCCGCGGCGCATTGGTCGCGCCGCTCGGCGTAGCGGCCGTCGACCAGTTCGTGCGGCTGCCCGGTGTCGATCACCAGTAATTCGAGTCCGAAGGCGGCGAGGTCGAAGGGGATCTGCTCGGTCCCGCGCGGCGCGGTGGTGTCGGCGGCGAAGGCCCGCACGTCCAGCAGCAGCGCGTGCCCGGCCGTGCACAGCAGCGCGGCCGACTGGTCCAGCACACCGGTCGGCGCGCCGACGTAGTCGTTCTCGGCAGCGCGCGCCACGTCGATCAACGAGCGGTCGGTCAGGCCGGGGGCGAACAGATCACGCAGTGCGATCGCCACCGCGCAGGACAGCGCCGCCGAGGAGGACAGGCCCGCGCCGATCGGAACCTCGCCGTCGAGGTCGAGATCCACACCGGGAATCCGGTGGCCCCGCCGAGTGAACTCGGCGACCACCCCGAGCGGATAACGCGCCCACCCGGGCATCCGGGCCCGCTCGGCGGCGAGGTCGGACACCGCGACGAGCACCGGCTCGCCGGGCTGCTGCCGTGAGCCGACCCGCACGGATCCGTCGGCGCGAGCCGCCGCCGTGCATCGCATCACCTGCGGCAACGCGATGGGCAGGACGTAGCCGTCGTTGTAGTCGGTGTGCTCGCCGATGATGTTGACCCGGCCCGGCGCCACCCATGTCCGCACACTCGCTCCTCGCTGTCTCGGTCGGTGCAAGGGTACGAGACACGCGCGCGAGCATTCTGTTCCACGCGCTCGGCTGCGTGATCGGCGTTCGGGGACGCACCATCGATCGCGACGGAAGACCGGCCTGCGATATCTTCGGCCGCGCCCGTGCCCCCACCTGCGCAAAGGCATTCGGGCCTGGAACGAAGGCCGTCGCGCGGCAGGTATCGCATCCGCGGAGTTCCGGGCGCAGATGGCCGACCCCGCGTGCCGACGTCATGGCGCACGTCGACGCATTTCTTCTTGTTGCGCCAACTGCCCGCGAAGCAGCGGCGTTCCATGCCATGATCAAATCAGTTGTCCAGGTTTTGGTTGCCGAGCGCGCAGCGGTCGGTCGGGACATCTGCTCGTACAACAACACTCGGTTCCCGTTCGCCGACAGCATCCGGGCGGTGCTCGACGAACAGGCGAACGTCGAAGTCGCGGTGGAGGATTCCCAGATCTGTTACGCGGCCCGGTGCACCGGGGACGGAGCGACCAAGGGGGGCTGATGACACCCAGTGAACAGCCACAGACCAACTGTCGGCGCAGTATCGGAGCGGGCTGGTACGCGGTACTTCTGGGGGGAAGCGGGGCGGCGATCGCGGTCCGCTTGGCGCTCGACTCGCGACTGGTGGCGTTCGTGACGATGGTGGTCATCGTCGGCGAGACCGTAGCCATGGTCGCTGTCGGGATGCGTTCGTACCGGCCCGCGCATCCGCTGCCGTGGTATCTGTTGTCCGGCTCGGCGGTGCTGTTCGCCACCGGCACCACGCTGCGTGACGTCGGCGACCACGCGGTGCATCCGCTCGACGACGCGTTCACCCTGCTCGGTTATCTCGGCGTCGGGTTCGCCGCGCTGATCTGGCTGTGGCCGCGCCAAGTGCACGGCAACTACGATCTGATGCTGGACTCGGCCCTCATCGGACTCGGCGCGCTGCTCGCCTCCTGGACCTTCCTCATCTCACCGATCCTGCAGTCCACCGCGACCGGGCTGGACGCGCTGGTGGCTGCGGCCTACCCGGTGCTCGACGCGCTGCTGCTCACCGTGGTGGCGCACTCGATGGCCACCTCCACGCGCGCGGAGACTTCGCTGTGGCTGTTGCACGCCGGATTGATCGCCGTGCTGCTCGGCGACCTGGGCTACACCCTGGAAACCGCGGGCGCGACCGCGCTCGGACGCGAGGTGCTGCTGGCTCCCCTGCTCACGGCCTATGCCACCGTGGGCGTCGCGGCGCTGCACCCGACCATGGCCACGCTCGGCACGCCGCGGCGTATCCACCCGCACCACTCCAGGCAGCGCGCCAGCCTCATCGCGATCGCGCTGATCGTGGCCTCACTGGTCCCGGTGGTCGGATCCAGCCTGCGGCCGCTCGACCGCGCGGTGGTGTCGTCGCTGTTCGCGCTGCTGCTGATCGGCATGCTGGTGCGCAGCGAGCGGGCGATCGTGCGCAGCGCGCGCAGCGAGCGGCGCGCGCAGTATCAGGCCGACCACGACATGCTCACCGGCCTGCTGAACCGAGCCGCGCTGCTGCGCGCCCTGCGCCAGCGTGGTGAACAGTGGGCCGAGCAGCCGATCTGCCTGCTGTTCATCGACCTCGACGGCTTCAAGCGGGTCAACGACAGCTACGGCCACGCCGTCGGCGACGAGCTGATCGCGACGGCGGCGAGCCGGATCCGGCGGGTCGTGCGACGCGAGGACGTGGTGACCCGCTACGGCGGCGACGAATTCGTCGTGCTCGCCCCGCTCGCCCGGCCGGACGCCGCCGTGCTGGCCGAACGGCTGCTCGGCGCGTTCGTCCGGCCGTTCGGGCTGAGCGCGGGCGAGATCCCGATCACCGCGAGCGTCGGCGTGGCGTGCGCCGGTCCGCGCAGCTCGGACACCGACATGCACACCCTGTTACGCGACGCTGACGCGGCGATGTATCACGCGAAGCAGCACTCGCTCGGCTACGCGTTCCATGGCGACGTGCACCGCGCGCCGCCCGAGAACGTACGCCGGATCTGGCGCGCTGCCGCCCGATCCGCCAGTCCGGCGGTGTGACTCAGTCGCTCAGCTCGTCCAGCAAGCGCCTGGCCTCCTCGAGCTCGGCCTGTAACTGCTGAACCTTGGCCTCTTGCACCCCGCGCAACGCCTCCAGGACCCCGGAGACCACTTCGGCGACCTCGGGATGCAGGATCTTCGCCGCCTGCGCCACGGCGGAGCCCGCCACCGGGATGCCGCGCAGCGTGCGCTTCTTTCCGCTGACCACATCGATCGACCACTCGCCGTCGGCGGTGCCGGTGAGCGTCACGGTGACCTCGGGCGCCTTGGCCTTGCGGGCGGCGGCGGTCTTGGCGGGTTTCGGCGCCGTCGCCGCCGGGGCTTGCTTGCTCGCGCGGCCCGCTTCCCCGGACGCCTCGGCCGGCTTCGGGGCGGCCGAAGGCGCGGGTGCGCTCGCCGGCTCGGCTTGCGCGGTGGTGTTCGTCGTGGTCGACGACTGGGTCACAGAAGATTCCTTCCTGGTCGACTTCGGCTGGGCGGTAGCGCCCGCCGTCCCTCGCGGCGGCTTGGTCAAGGTCACCTCGACGGGAGAGAAGGACAGTACATCCTTCGATCCGGTCGGCCGGACCTGTAGGAAGTCACCGTCGGCCGGATCGCCGAGCGCGATCACCTTGCCCGAGCGCCCCTCCGGAACGCCGACCGCGGCGGCGGTGAACCACACCATGGGCGGACGGCCACCGGCTATGTCCGTGGCGATCTGCTGAATCTCGCTGTCCGACAGAGGTTGCGGCTTGGTTCGTGGGGACGGCATGGTAACTCCGAGCGATTCGTGGTTGGCTGCGTGCACAGATGATGCCCCACGACGCCGACAGATTTGCGGGCCGCTGTCGAATCCGGCCTGCGGACACCTCGGTTCGAGCATTCAGCGAATACCTGGCAAAGCCAGGACTCCCCCGCTTCGGCGCACTCGTCGTCGCCATGCCGGGCTCCGGTGCGCTCGCGAACGGAATGATCGCCGGAACCCGTGCGAGGCGATCGCCTTTCGACGACGCACGGCTGCGCCGATGCCGGTCCACGCGGTATCGGCGCAGCGATGTGGTACGGACGACCAGGCGCGATCAGCTCGCCGTCGGCGCGCGCAGCGCGGGAAACCAGATGTCGGTGAGCACCTCGACGGCTTGGTCCACCGAGACGTCGATGGTGCCCTGCATCGCCCAGCGGGTGAAGAACCTTTCGAGTTGGGCGACAAGCAATTCCACGCGCAACCGTGCCTCGTCGCGCCGGTCGGCGGGCCACCCGGCGAGGTAGGCGGTCATCGCGTTGGGCAAGGCGAGGATGCCGGTGCGGGCGATCTCGCGGAACTCCGGTTCCAGCGCGGTCGCCTCGTCCCAGGCCGGCAGTAGGTCCTTGTACTCGTGGAACCACTCGATCGCGCGGGCTACCCAGTCGGCGAACTCGGCGCGCGAACCGGTCTCCAGCACCCGGTCGAGGTCCTGATAGAAGTGCAGCGCGGTGGGCACGGTGCCCTGTTCGGCGATCGCGCGCAAGATCTCCTGCTTCCCCGCGAAGTGCAGGTAGAACGTGGCCCGGCTGCAACCGACCGCGGCGGCGATGTCGTCCACGCGCACGGCCGCGTAGCCGCGGGCGGCGAACAGCTCCTTGGCGGCATCCATCAGCCGGGCCCGGGTCTGCTGCTTCTGCTCGTCCCGCAGGTTGGTGTTCGCGTTCGTCCGCATGGTGGACACGTACCTCGAATTCGTCAAAGCCGTCCTGACGTGCTGCTTCCGCAAAGGGAGTCTACGCATCGAAGGCTTGGATGGACAGTGCGTCACTCACTAGACAGCATGTCTAGTGAGTGTTAGTTTGTTGCCTACGTCACTCCGGTGCGGGATCCGCGCCGGACGGTTCGGCCGTCGTCGAGGACGGCCCTCCAGCACGAGGACAGTGAATGACGTCAACCGCACTCCCCCGCGTCTGCGTGATCGGGGCGGGCCCTTCCGGGATCACCGCCGCCAAACGCCTGAACGACCACGGCATCCCCTTCGACTGCTACGAAGCGTCCGACGAAGTAGGGGGCAACTGGTACTACAAGAACCCGAACGGCATGTCGGCCTGCTACCAGAGCCTGCACATCGACACGTCCAAGTTCCGCTTGGCCTTCGAGGACTATCCCGCCCCCGACGAGTGGCCGGATTTCCCCCACCATTCCCAGCTGTTCCAGTATTTCCGCGACTACGTCGACCATTTCGGCATCCGCGACCGGATCGTGTTCGGCACCGTGGTGACCGCCGCGGAACGCGCGTCCGACGGCCGCTGGCTGATCACCACCAGCGACGGGCGCACCAAGGACTACGACGCGCTCGTGGTCTGCAACGGGCATCACTGGGACCCCCGCCTTCCGGACTATCCGGGAGAGTTCGACGGCACGCTGCTGCACAGCCACGCCTACAACGACCCGTTCGATCCCGTCGACATGCGCGGCAAGCGCGTGGTGGTGGTCGGCATGGGCAACTCGGGCCTGGACATCGCCTCCGAGTTGGCACAGCGATTCATCGCCGCGAAACTCTTCGTCTCCGCCCGTCGCGGGGTATGGGTGCTGCCGAAGTACGTCAACGGAAAGGTGGGCGACAAACGTTCGATGCCGCGGTGGATGCCGCCGAAGCTGGGGCTGAAGCTCAAGCAGCGCTTCGTCCGGAAGTTCCGCGGCAACATGGAGGACTACGGCCTGCCCAAGCCCGACCATCTGCCCTTCGAGGCGCATCCCTCGGCGAGCGAGGAGTTCCTGCATCGCGCCGGCTGCGGCGACGTCACGTTCAAACCCGCGATCGCCGCGCTGGAGGGGCCGCGGGTGCGCTTCTCCGACGGCAGTGTCGAAGAGGTGGACGTGATCGTCTGCGCCACCGGTTACCGCATCTCCTTCCCGTTCTTCGCCGATCCCGACCTGCTGCCCGACGCCGACAACCGCTTCCCGCTGTTCAAGCAGATGATCAAGCCCGGCGTCGACAATCTGTTCTTCCTCGGCCTGGCCCAGCCGCTGCCCACGCTGGTGAACTTCGCCGAGCAGCAGAGCAAGCTGGTCGCCGCCTACCTGACCGGGCGCTACCACCTGCCGTCGGCGGAGGAGATGCGGGCAGCCATCCGGTCCGCGGAGTCGGCCCGGACGGGCCGCTACTACGACTCTCCCAGGCACACCATCCAGATCGAATTCGAACCGTATGTGCGAGAACTGCGGCGGGAACTGGCGCGCGGCGCGAAACGCGCGGCCGCGGCGGGGAACGCGCTACCGGTTCCGGCCCGCACGCTCGAACACGTGTGAGGCGGCGATGACCACTACCACGGGAACCGCCACATCGGGATTCTGCGCGGAGCGATTCGAGCGGGTCCGAACCGAACTGGAGACCCGGCTCGTCTCCGGGGACGAACTGGGCGCGTCGATCTGCGTCACGGTCGACGGCGAACCGGTCGTCGACCTCTGGGGCGGCTACCGCGACCCGGAACGCACCGCGCCGTGGACCGAGAACACCTTGGTCAACGTCTTCTCCCTCACCAAGACCATGACCGCGCTGAGCGCCCTGCTGCTGGTCGAGCGCGGCGAGCTGGACGTGCACGCGAAGGTGTCCAGGTACTGGCCGGAGTTCGCGGCGAACGGCAAGGGCGACATCGAGATTCGTCATCTGCTCGCGCACACCTCCGGCGTCTCGGGCTGGCAGCCGCCGATCGAGCTGGCCGACATCTACGACGCGGAAGCCTCCGCCGCCCGCCTCGCGAGCCAACCGCCGTGGTGGGAGCCGGGCACCGCGTCGGGGTATCACGCGCTGGCCTACGGCCATCTGATCGGCGCGGTGATCCGACGGGTCACCGGACGCTCACTGGGCGAGTTCTTCGCGGCGGAACTCGCCGGGCCACTGGGCGCGGACTTCCACATCGGCACCGCGCCCGAGCACCACGGGCGGATCGCCACCTTGATCCCGCCCGCCGTGCCGGAATTCGACCTGGCCGCGCTCGACCAGGACAGCGTGCTGGTCAAGACGCTCACCAGCCCGCTGCTCGACATCGCCGCGACCGCGAGCGCGGGCTGGCGGCAGGCCGAGATCGGCGCGGTGAACGGTCACGGCAACGCCCGCTCGGTGGCGCGGGTGCAATCACTGGTGTCCTGCGGCGGTGAGCTCGACGGGCGGCGGCTGCTGTCGGAGAAGACGATCGACCTGATCTTTCAGCAGCAGGCCGACGGCGTGGATCTCGCACTTGCGGTGCCGCTGCGGTTCGGCATCGGTTACGGTCTGCCGCAGCGGCAGACCGCCCCGCAAGTGCCCGACGGCCGGGTGTGCTGGTGGGCCGGGTACGGAGGCGCGATGGTGGTCAACGACCTCGAGCACCGCACCACGTTCGCCTACACCATGAACCGGATGGCCCCCGGCCTCATCGGCTCCGACCGCGCCGACGCCTACCTGCGCGCGACGTTCGCGGCGGTGCGCGGATGATGCGGGCCCTGCAGCTCACCGAGCCCGGTGTGCTGGAACTGCGCGAGGTGCCGATCCCACGGATCGGTCCCACCGACCTCTTGCTGCGCGTGGGCGCGGCGGGCATCTGCCATTCCGACCTGCACGTGCTGCACATCCCCTTCCGGATACGCGAGGAGCCGCTGACCCTCGGCCACGAGATCGCGGGCACCATCGAGGCCGTCGGCGATGGGGTGGACGGCCGCAGGGCCGGTGAGCGCGGCATCGTGTATCTGTGCTGGTCGTGCGGGGTCTGCCGGGAGTGCGCCGGCGGCAACGAGAACGTCTGCCGCGCCGCGGGCCGCACCGCCATGCCGCCGTGCCCCGGCCTCGGGCCGGACGGCGGAATGGCCGACTACATCCGGGTGCCCGCGAGTTCGTTCGTGCCGATCGGCGACCTGGATTTCGGCGAGGCCGCGCCGCTGGCCGACGCCGCGCTGTCGAGCTATCACGCCATCCGCGGCGCGCGCGAGCAGCTCGGGCCGGGATCGGTGGCGGTGGTAATCGGCATCGGCGGGCTCGGTCACGTCGCGGTGCAGATTCTGGTCGCGACCACGGCGGCCCGGGTGCTGGCGGTGGACGTCAGCGCCGACAAGCTGGAGCTGGCCGCCCGCTGCGGTGCGACGGAAGGTCTCCTGGCGAGCGACGACACCGCCCGCGAGATCCTCGACCGGACCCAGGGCCGCGGCGCGGACGCGGTGTTCGACTTCGTCGGCGTCGACGCGACCGCACGGCTCGCGGTGGAGTCGGTGGCGCCCAACGGGGCGTATCGCATGATCGGTCTGGGCGGCGGCGCGCCGGAGATCACGGCGGCGCCGGCCGGCGGCCCGGGCTGGCCGTGGGGTGCGTCGGTGCGCAAGTCCTATGGCGGCACCAAGTCCGACCTGATCGACTCCGTGGCGCTGGCCGCGGCGGGAAAGCTCCGCGTCGAGGTGGAGCGTTATCCGCTGGCCGAGGGCCGCGCCGCGCTCGACCGGCTGGAACGCGGCCTGATCACCGGCCGCGCGGTCCTGGTCCCCGAACCGTGACGAATCGACCCGCGCAGAGACGAGGAAGTACCTGATATGACGAAACCCTTCGACCCGCAGGCGTACGTGGCGGAAGCCGCGGCCCGGCTCACCGGACCCGGTGGCCGATTCGAGATGGCGGTCGAGGACGTGCTCGGCGCGCCCATGCCGGTGGTGCGCCATCGCAAGTCCTCGCTGCGGGAAGTGCTCGTCGCCGCAGCCGAGCACGGCGACCGGGACTACCTGGTCACCGCCGAGCGCACGATGTCCTTCGCCGAGCACGCCGCCGCGGTCGCGGCACTGGCCACGGCCCTGCGTGACCGATGCGGCGTCCGCAAGGGCGACCGGGTCGGCATTCTCGCCGCGAACACACCCGAATGGGTGCTCACGTTCTGGGCGGCCCAAGCGCTCGGCGCGATCGCGGTGGGCTACAACGCGTGGTGGGCGCCGCGCGAGATCGCCTACGGCGTCGAGCACACCGCACCCGCCGTGCTCGTGGTCGACGCCAAGCGCGCCGCGCTGGTGGCGGAGCTGGACATCCGGATCCCGGTGCTCACGATGGAGCACGACGTCCTCGCGCTCATCACCGACTACCGGACCGACGAACTGCCCTACGCCGAGATCGACGAAGACGACCCCGCGGTGATCCTCTACACCAGCGGCACCAGCGGACGACCCAAGGGGGCGGTGCACTCCCATCGGAATGTGGTGGCGGTCAGCGACTATCACGTCTTCAACGACGCGCTGGCCGCCGCGCTCACCGGGGCGACGGAACTGCCCAGCGGCCGACGCTTCCTGCTCACCTCACCGTTGTTCCATATCGCCAGCCTGCACAACCTCGTGGTCCCCCGGTTGGTCACCGGCGACGCGGCGGTGATCCACCAGGGGTCGTTCGACGCCGACCGGGTGCTGCGTTTGATCGAGGCCGAACGCGTCACCAACTGGGGCGCGATGCCGACCATGGCGAGCAGGATGCTCGAACTCGACCTGTCCGCCTACGACCTGTCCTCGCTGGCCGCGTTCTCGCTGAACTCGGCGCCGTCCTCGGCCGCGCTGCAACAGCAGTTGCGCGATCAGCTGCCCGTCGCGCGCAACGCGCTGGTCACCAGCTACGGCCTCACCGAATGCAGCACCGCCGCGACACTGGCGAGCCCGGCCGAGCTGGCGGCGTTCCCGGACACCGTGGGGCGACCGGTCGTCGGGGTCGCGCTGGAGATCCGCGACAGCGCGGGCAACGCGGTCCCCGACGGCGCAGAAGGCGAGATCTGGTTGCGCAGTCCCTATGTGATGCTCGGGTACTGGCAGGACGAGGCCGCCACCGCCGCGGCGATCACTCCGGACCGCTGGCTGCGTACCGGCGACATCGGGGTGCTGGAGAACGGGAGGCTGCGTTTGTCCGGGCGCCGTTCGGATCTCATCCTGCGCGGCGGGGAGAACGTCTACCCCACGGAGATCGAGCAGTGCCTCGAGGAGCATCCCGCGGTGCGCGAATGCGCGGTCCTCGGCGTGCCCGACGCCGACCTCGGCCAGCAGGTCGCCGCCCTGGTGGTGGTCGAAAGCGGCACCACCACCAGCGAAGAGCAGCTGCGCGCGTTCACCGCCGAGCGGCTCGCCTACTACAAGGTGCCCGCCCGCTGGCGGCTCACCACCACCGCGCTTCCGCGCAACGCGACCGGCAAGGTCGTGCGGGCCGACCTCGAGGTGTAGACCCATGTACGACACGATCATCGCGAACGGCCGCTGGTTCGACGGCACCGGCGCGCCGTCCGCGATCCGCCACCTCGGCATCCACGACGGGCGGATCAAGACCATCTCGGCGGAGCCCATCGACGACCCCGCCTGTCCGAATGTCGTGGAGGCCACCGGGAAGTGGGTGATCCCGGGCATGCTCGACATCCACACCCATTACGACGTCGAGGTGCTTCAGCATCCGGCGCTGACCGAATCGGTTCGCCACGGCATCACCACGGTGCTGCTCGGCTCGTGCTCGTTGTCCACCGTGCACGTCGACGCCTCCGACGCGGCCGACCTGTTCGCGCGGGTCGAGGCGATCCCGCGCAAGCACGTCGTCGCGGCGGTCGGCGAGCACAAGACCTGGCGCTCGGCGCAGGAGTACGCGGACGCGCTGGAGCGACTGCCGTTGGGCCCGAACGTCGCCGCGTTCATCGGGCACTCCGATATCCGCGCCGCCGAAATGGGCTTGGACCGCGCGACGCGCAAGGATGTCCGCCCCGATGCCGCCGAACTGGCCGGGATGGAAGCAAAACTCACTGAGGCGCTGGACGCGGGGTTCGTCGGCATGTCCTCCCAGCAGCTGCTGTTCGACAAACTGGACGGCGAAGTGTGCCGCTCCCGCACGCTGCCGTCGACCTACGCGACTACCCGGGAACGGCACCTGCTCAATTCGGTGCTGCGCCGGCGCGGCGGAGCGTTGCAGGGCGGACCCGACGTATCCCGGCCGCACAGCCTGATCACGATGGCGGCAAGCAGCCTCGGCCTGTTCCGCAGACCGCTGAAGGTCAGCCTGCTCTCGGCCGCCGACATCAAAGCGATTCCCGGTGTGGTGCATGTGTTCCCGCTGATCGCGCGGGTGCTGAACGCGCTGGGCGCCGATTTCCGCTGGCAGCACCTTCCGGTGCCCTTCGAGGTCTACGCCGACGGCATCGATCTCGTGGTCTTCGAGGAGTTCGGGTCCGGCGCCGAGGCGCTGCACCTGGCCGATCAGGTGGACCGACGCCGGGAACTGCTGCGCGACGAACGCTATCGCCGCCGCTTCCGCGCGGACTACGACAAGAAATTCGGTCCACGGGTCTGGCACCGCGACTTCTTCGACGCGCAGATCGTCGAATGCCCCGACCCGTCGGTCATCGGCAAGACCTTCGGCCGAGTGGGCCTGGACCGCGGCGGCGCGCATCCCGTGGATGCCTTCCTCGATCTCGTGGTGGAGCACGGCACCAAGGTCCGATGGCGGACAACGATTTCCAATCATCGACCCGCGGTCCTCGATCGGCTCGCCGCCGACCCCGGCGTGCAGCTGGGCTTCTCCGACGCGGGGGCGCACCTGCGCAACATGGCGTTCTACAACTTCGGGCTCCGCTTCTTGCGCCGGGTGCGCGACGCCGCGGATGCCGGTCGTCCGTTCCTCTCGGTGGAACAGGCGGTACACCGGCTCACCGGCGAACTCGCGGACTGGTACGGCCTGGACGCCGGGCACCTGCGGGTGGGCGACCGAGCCGATGCCGTGGTCCTGGATCCGGCTGGCCTGGACGACTCGCTCGACGCGTATCACGAATCCCCGCTCGCCCCGTTCGACAACCTACCGCGCATGGTGAATCGCAACGACGAGGCGGTCACCGCGGTGTTCGTCGGCGGGGTGCCGGTCTTCGGCGACGGCGCTCCCGCCCCAGCGCTCGGCGCCCGCCGGACCGGCCGGTTCCTGCGCGCGGCGACCGCGGTCCGCTGATCCGATCGGCCCTGCCCGGACGAAACGGCCACGTAGAATCGCGGAATGTCGTCGGCTCGCTCGCCGACGGCGCGTAGGAGTCGGCGTGGACGTTTTCGAACATCAGGGCAGGGCCGTGGTCTTCGACCGGACCGGCAGCGGTTCCCCGGTCGTGTTCCTGCACAATGCCGGCACGCAACGCCGCATCTGGGACGACCAGGTCGCCGCGTTACGGAACGACCACGAGGTCTTCGCGCTCGATCTCCCCGGCTACGGGCAATCCGACCGGCCCGCGACGGGCTACCGCCTCACCGATTACGTCGACATGCTCACCGCGTTCCTGGACGCCCACCGCCTCACCGACGTGGTGCTGATCGGCAACTGCCTCGGCAGCGCCACCTCGCTGAGCTACGCCATGGGCAACGCACAGCGGGTGCGCGCGCTCGTGCTGCTCAATCCGCTCACCTCGGACACCGTGAGCTCCGGACAGTCCGCGGGGCTGGCCTGGCTGGACGCGCGGCTGCCACTGGCGCCACTGGCCAGCCGGATCACGCTGCCGAGCGCGATCGTCTCGCTGATCGTCGGCAATCAGCTCGGCCCCCGCGGACGTGCCCGCAACAACCAGCACGAGCCGCGCGTGCGGGCGCACTGGACCGATCGGGGCAGGCTGCTGGCCTTGCACGGCCTGGTGCAGGATTTCCCGTCCTACCGCACGCTGGACACGTTCGATCCGCCCGAAGGATTCCCGCCGATCTGCACCATCTGGGGGCGGCGCAATCGCATCCTGTCGGCGAAGGCGAGCCGCCGGCTCAACCGCAGGCTGCGCCCGCACACCGCGGTGGAACTCCCGGACTGCGGTCATCTTCCGATGGTGGAGGCCCCGGAGCAGGTCACGTCGATCATCATCGACTTTCTCGCCGCCGCGGACGTGCTCGTACCGAAGCAGTCCGGCGGCCACTGAACCGCGCTCACAGCGGAGCCGCGGTCGGGCAGAGCTCGGCGAAACTCGCCGAGCGCACGCCGCAGCCTGCGCATTCGAACACCACGCCGATATCGAGCATCCAGTGGATGCGGGTATGGCAGGTTTCGCACAGGAAATCCACGCCCGCCGGGTAGCAGCAGGATCGTTTCCGGATGAACCATTCCGCACGATGACGGCAGGGCACGGAATCGAAGCGGAACGTGCAGGTGGGCGCGGCGGGCAACTCGGCGACGACGGCATCGAAAGCCGTTGTGGCCGTACGGGTGTTCACAGCAGATACCTTCCGGCGGGGCAGGGTGGCAGGCGAGAGCGCAGGCCCGTTGCGGGCCGCGGTGCCTTCCCCCTGGATCGATCTTTCTCGATTAGCTGTTACCCGGATGAGGTGGCCTTCACACGGCGGCGGACGGGCTTGTTTGGTCACGAATCGCGCGGGAATCCGAAACATGACGACATCAAGGGAAGGGGTTCTGTCATGTTGTTGCGCCGACTCGCCCGGCCACTACTGGCCACCGCGTTCGTGGTAGACGGGGTCGATACGCTGCGGCGCCCGGATGAGCGGGTCAAGGCCGCGAACGCGCTGCTGGAACGGGGGCATCGGCAGCTCCCCGAAGAAATCGCCACGAAGTTGCCATCGAATCCCACGACCGTCGTGCAGGTCAATGCCCTCGCCCAGGTGAGCGGCGGCGTCCTGCTGGCCCTGGGTAAGGCGCCGCGCCTGGCCGCCCTGGTGCTCGCGGCGACCGTCGTGCCCGCGGCCGTCACCGAGCAGGACTTCTGGAACGAGCAGGACCCCGCCCGCAAGTCGGCGAAGCGGAACGCGTTCCTCAAGGATCTCGGGCTGCTCGGCGGCCTGATGATCGCCGCGGCCGACACCGAGGGCAAGCCGTCGCTGGGCTGGCGCGGCCGCCGGGCCGCACGCGACGCCGCCGCCGCGGTCACCGCCGCGCTTCCGTTCGGCGCCGCCTCGGACACCAATACCGGCGCGGCGTTGCGCAAGCACGCGCACGAGGCCGCCGAGCGAGCGCGGGCGCTCGGAGCGGTGGCCGCGAGCAAAGGCTCCGAACTCGCCGAATCGGCCCAGCGTCACGGCCCGGGGTGGGCCGAGGCAGCCAAGGAACACGGCGGCGACCTCGCCGAGACCGCCAAGGCACACGGGTCGGAGTGGGCCGAGATCGCCAAGGAACGCGGCAGCGACTGGGCCGAGATCGCCAAAGAGCGCGGCACCGACTGGGCGGAGATCGCGAAGGAACGCGGCGCGGAGTGGGCCGAGATCGCCAAAGAGCGCGGCACCGAATGGGCGGAGCTCGCCAAAGAACGAGGTGTCCATCTCGCGGATCTGGCCAAGCAGCGCGGGACAGAGTGGGCGGAGATCGCCAAAGAGCGCGGACCGGAGATCGCCGACGCCGCGCGGGAACGCGGCGCGCACACCGCGCAGGTAGCCCGCGAACGTGGAGCACAAACGGCGCACGCGGCCCGCGAGGCGATCGAGTCGCGTCGGCACTGACCCTCCGGACGCCGCCTCGCTCCAGTCCGGCGGCGAACCCGGGCGCTACGGCGGTCAGTCCGGCCGCCGTAGCGCATCGCCGCTCTTGGCGGCACGCCCGCCGGTCAGGCGGTCTCGTCGTAGCCGTGTCCTAGGACCACGAGGGCGGCGTCGAGCGAGGCCACCCGTTGGAACCGGTCGGCGAGGCCGGTGACGTCGATGGCGCGGTCCACCGGGCGCTTGGTGGTGATCAACATCATCCGGCGGCGTGCGCGCGTGGCTTCGGTCTGCGCCTCGACCAGTACGCTCAGCCCCGCCGCGGCGAGGAAGGTGACCGGGGACAGGTCGAGCACGAGCGTGGCCGCGCGGCGCAGGTGGGCGCACGAGAGTTCGGCACGGAAGCGGGGCGCGGTCGCGACATCGATATCGCCCGCGACCATCAGCATGGTGACGTCGCGCCGCGGGCGGCACACCGAAAATTGCAGCGGGACAGCCCATTCGGCGTGACGTGACATGCGCTGACTCCTGGCCGGCAGCTGGCAGTGCACAGACGTGGTGTTTCCAGTGAAGCACGGTGCCGCAGGTCTGTACAGGCACCGACCGCGTTCGGGCACCGCGCTTTCCGGCCGGACGCCCGGCTCTAGGACGTACTGGCGCTCCCGCCGCAGGAGATGGTGACAGCCTCCCCGTTGAAATGGCGGCCGTGCTCGGAGACCAGCAACAACACCGCCTCGGCCACCTCGGCGGGCTGGATCAGGTCGCCGTTCGGCGGGCCGGATTCGATGATCGCCATCCAGTCCTCCTTGGTCGGATTCTCCTTGTCCGGCACCATGAGCCGCCAAGTCGCCGGATTCTGGATCATGTCCGTGTCCACGCCGGACGGCAGCAGGGCGTTCACGGTGATGCCGTACTCGGCCACCTCCAGCGACAGCGACTTCACCAAGCCGAGCACGCCCCATTTGCTCGCGGCGTAATGCGCCGCGTTGCGCACGCCCATCTTCGCCACGATGGACGAGGTGGCCACCACACGACCCCAGCGCCGTTCGATCATGTGCGGCACGACCGCGCGGAAACTGTGGAAGACGCCGGTAAGGTTGGTGTCGATCATGTCCCGCCACAGCTGCTCGTCCATCTCGGCGACGGGCGAGTTGGACGCGATGCCCGCGTTGGCGACGAGGATGTCGATGCGGTCGAACTCCTCGAGCGCGCGCTCGGCGACCGCCCGCATCTGTTCCAGGCTGCGCACGTCGGCCTGGACGGCGACGCAGCGGCGGCCGGTCCGCTCGACCAAGTCGGCGGTCTCGGCCAGGTCGTCGGGAGTGCTCAGCTCGTAGGGAAGGCCGGGCAGGGGTGCGGCGATATCGCACACCACGATGTCCGCACCCGCGTTCGCCAGCGCCACGGCATGCGCGCGCCCCTGTCCGCGGGCGCCCCCGGTGATCACGGCTACCCGGTCGTCGAGGTTTCCCATGACTGGCCTCTCCTCGGTCGCTGCTCCGGCCGCCACCCATCGTGTCATGCGCGGCCGAGCTGAGCTCGCGATTTTCTGCCGGACCGGGCCGTCGGGGCGATTTCCCAGAGCTGGGGACGGACCAGCGGTGATGCTTCCCGGCGCGCACAGCGGCGGGCCGCGGGGCGCAGAGTCGACCGGCGCCGACGGGGCGTTTTGCCGAATTCCACAGGGACAGTGGAACAATGAGTGCGGTCTCGGCGGCGGATCGGGCACGGACACGGCACGGACGAACCGACCCGACTGCGGCACGGAGGCCACCTGTAACCATTCCGACCCGGTCCAGCGACCAATTGTGCGCGATGTACGCTGCGCCCCGGAACGATCCTGCCCGTGCCCACGCGTCGTTCCGGGTGCGGACGGCGCATCGACAATGGTTTCTGGGGGCCCGATGACCGATTGTGAGTACCTTCCCGTGAATCTCGACCGACAGCTCGACGCCGAACCGACCGAGCACGACAGCACCGTGGCCGACCGGCTCACCAGCCCGCGGCTGCGCAGGCTGCTACACACGGCCATCGGCCTCTCCGAGGATTCCGTCGATCTGCTGACGACCATGACCACGCGCCTGCGCGCCGCCGAGGGCATGATCCTGCGCGACCCGCTCGACGACTGCTGACCCGCGCGCGGCCGGGTAAGGGCCGCGCGTGACGAGCACCGACTCCGGTTGCCGGATCGGCAACGATATTTGCCGATTCGGCCGATCCGATGGAGGGTGGGACACATGAGCGCCACACACCATCACGCCGACCGGACGACGCCAACGACGGTCGAATACTGGGAGTCCTTCTACCAGGAGCGCGAGCAGGTCTGGTCGGGGCGGCCGAACTTCCTGCTGGTGCGCGAGATCGACGCGGTCGCCCCGGGCCGGGCGCTGGACCTGGGCTGCGCCGAGGGCGCCGACGCGATCTGGCTGGCCGAGCGCGGCTGGCAGGTCACCGCGGTGGACGTCTCGGAGACGGCCCTGGCTCGCGCCAGGGCGCACGCCGCACGACAGGAATTTCCCGGCGCAATCGATTGGCAGCGGCACGATCTCGATCACACCTTCCCGGCCGGACGGTTCGACCTCGTCTCGGCGCAGTATCTGCACTCGCCGCTCGCCCAGAACGGTGAACGGACGCGAATCCTGCGCCGGGCCGCCGAGGCGGTGGCGCCCGGCGGGCTGTTGCTGATCGTCGGGCATGCGGAATGGCCGGCCTGGGTCGCGGAACCGCCCGCCGACGTGCACTTTCCGACCACCGCACAGGTACGTGCCGACCTCGCGCTCGACCCGGCCGAATGGCGGGTGGAAGTCGAGGAGGTCGTCGAGCGCGAGCACCCGAGCCCCGAAGGACAACCGAGCACGCGAAAAGACAACATCCTACGAATTCGTCGGGACTGATCGGGCGCAAATAACGGGCGAATCTCCTTGCACTGGAGGGGAATTCGGATAACCACCGCATGGAATTAACTCCGATATTACTCAGGATTCATGGTGGCGATACCGATTTCTCGCTACTGTGGACGGTGCCTACAACGCGGTGGGAACCGAGAATCTCACGTCGGTCGGGGGGATAGTCGCCCGTAGGAGAGCTCCCAGTGAAGTATCCAGTTTGCGCTCGCGTATTAGGTCCGTTGACGCTTGCTCTGAACAATCACAACGCTACGCCGACTGCACAGAAGCAGCGGCAGTTGCTGGCATTACTGTTGGTCCGGCACGACACCGTTGTTCCGGTAACGACCCTCATCGAAGAACTGTGGAACGACGATCCGCCGCGCAGCGCGGTGACCGTCGTGCAAACCTATGTACTCGGAATTCGCAAGAAGATAGCGGAGCGACTGGGGGTGGGGCAGGCCGAGGTGGCCGAACGCTTTCTGCGCACGCGCAGCAAAGGCTATTCCTTCGACGTCAAGGACTGCGTGTTCGATCTCCGCGACTACCGATCCATGTCCGAGGCCGCCCGGTGCGCCGCCAAGACCGGCGACGACCAGCGGGCGGTGGATCTGTTCAGCGCCGCGGAGGCGCTGTGGAGCGGTCCGGCTCTGGTCGACGTGGAGGGCGGCATTCCGCTCGCCGCCGAGATCTCGCATCTGGACCACCTGCGGCTGACCAACATCGAACTGCGCGTCGAGGCGGAGTTGCGGCTGGGCAGGCACCGCGAGGTGTGTCCCGATCTCGCGCGGCTGACCATGCAGCACCCGCTGCACGAGCGGCTGCAGGCGTACTACATGTTCGCCTTGTGCCGGTCGGGCCAGCGCGCCCGCGCCTTGACCTCCTACCAGCGGTTCAGCAAGTCCATGCAGGCCGAATTGGGACTCGACCCGTGCCAGAAGCTGCAGAAACTGCACCGGGACATCTTGGCCGCCTCCGACGTCTCGGTGAGCGCGATGCTCAACAGCCGCCACGCCGGTTACCTGATCGGGTGGCACTCCCCCGAATTCAGCGCGGCGACCGCCGAGCCCGCCTGACGCGGCCGTGACGTCGCCCGGCCTCCCACCGCGCGGGACGGCCGGGCGCACGTGCGGCGTGCTCACCTCCGTCCGAGGAGTTCGTCGACCAAGCCGGTGGTGTGCGTCGCGGCGCGCATGGCCGGGTGGTCGAGCACCTCGCACAGGAAATCCCGGGTGGTCGCGACGCGGGTGCCGGAGATCCGGAATTCCTCCAGCGCCCGCCGCATCCGCGCGAGCGCCCGGTCCCGGTCCGGCGCCCACACCACGAGTTTGGCCAACAGCGAATCATAGTGCGGAGGTATCGAATAACCGGCGTGCGCGTGGGTGTCGACGCGCACGAACGGCCCGCCGGGCGGGATGAACTCCGCCAGTATTCCCGGGGCAGGCGCGAATTCGGCGGCCGGGTCTTCGGCATTGATGCGGCATTCGATCGCAGCACCGTGCGGAACAATGTCGTCTTGCGTAATGCCGAGAGGTTGCCCCGCCGCAATACGGATCTGTTCGGCGATCAAATCCATGCCGGTCACCATTTCCGTGACCGGATGTTCTACTTGAATCCGGCAGTTCACCTCCATGAAATAGTAGTTACCGTCCCGGTCGACCAGGAATTCCACGGTTCCGGCGCCGACATAGCCGGCCTCCAGCACACCGTGCACGGCGGATGCGCCCATTCGCTCGGCGAGCCCTTCGGGCAGCAGCGGAGCCGGTGATTCCTCGATCAATTTCTGATGCCTGCGCTGCACGGAGCAGTCGCGTTCACCCAGGTGCACGCCCGTACCGTGTCCGTCGCACAGCACCTGGATCTCGACATGCCTGGCCGCGGCGAGATACTTCTCCAGGTACACCCGGCTGTCGCCGAACAGCATCCGCGCCGTCGCCCTGGTCTCCTGATAGGCGCGCGGGAAGGCCGCGCTCTCGTGCACCACCTGCATGCCGCGCCCGCCGCCGCCCGCGGCGGCCTTGATGATCACCGGGAAGCCGATCGAATCCGCGAGTGCGTGCGCCTCGTCGAGTTCGAGCGGATCGAGGCTGCCCGGCAGTAGCGGCAGTCCCGCCTTCGCCATCAGCGTGCGCGCCGACTGTTTGTCGCCAAGCTGGGCCATCACGTCGGCGGGCGGTCCGATCAACGTTATGCCCGCCGCTCGGCACGCGTCGGCGAAATCCGGTGACTCCGAGAGAAATCCGTATCCCGGATGGATCGCGTCCGCGCCGGTGAGCTCGGCGGCGGCCAGGATCGCCGCGGCGTTGAGGTAACTGCGCTTGGCCGCGGACGGGCCGATCTGCACCGCCTCGTCGGCGAAGCGGACCACCGCCGACTCCGCGTCGGCGACCGAGTGCACCGCGACGGTGCGCACGTCGAGCTCGCGACAGGTGCGTGCGACGCGCAGCGCGATTTCGCCACGGTTGGCGATCAGGATCTTTTCGAACATTCCGGCCCCCCTCACGCGACCGACCGGACCAGGACCTGCTGCCGCGCGCCGAAGCGCCGGAAACGGGCGCGGCGCTCCTCGGCCAGCTCCACGCCGCCGCGCTCGGCGAGCTCGGCGAGCGTCGCGGCCAGGGCGCGGCGCAGCTGCTCGGCCGCGGCCATCGGTGCGGCGCCCACGTCGTCGCCCGGCTCGGGCAGCACCGCGTCGACCACTCCGAGACGCAGCAGGTCCCGCGCGGTCAGCGCCAGCGCGGCGGCGGCCTCGGGCGCGGCGGCCGGGTCGTTCCAGACGATCGCCGCGCAGCCCTCCGGGCTGATCACCGAGTAGGTGCCGTTGGCGAACATGAGCACCCGGTTGGCTACGCCGAGTGCCAGAGCCCCGCCGCTGCCGCCCTCGCCGATCACCACGCTGATCACCGGCACCCGCAGCGCGGACATCAACCGGATGTTCTCCGCGATGACGATCGCCTGCCCTTGCTCTTCGGCGGTCGCGCCCGGGTACGCGCCGGGCGTGTCGATCAAGGTGACGATCGGCAACCCGAGCTTCTCGGCCAGCCGCATGAGCCGTGCCGCCTTGCGATAGCCGGCCGGGGTCGGCATGCCGAAGTTGCGTTCCATCAGTTCCTTCGGCTCGTGGCCCTTCTGATGGCCGATCACCATCACCGGGCGCCCGCCCAGCCACGCCGTCCCGCCCACCACCGCGGCGCAGTCGCCCGAGACACGGTCGCCGCGCAGTTCGCGGAACTCGTCGAAGGCGAGGGCGAAGTAGTCGAGCGCGGTCGGCCGCTGCGGAGAGCGGGCACGGCGCACCTGCGTCCAGGGATCGGTCGCGGGGATGCGGGCCGGATCGGTGATCGCGCCGGCGTCCGCGGGGACGAACGTCGCCGCGGGATCGATCGGGCCCGCGGCCCGCAGCAGCGCGCCGAGTGCCTGGCGCAGGCCCGCGCGGGGCACGATCATGTCGATGAGCCCGCGTTCCAGCAAGAATTCGGCGGTCTGGAACTTCGGCGGCAATTGCTGGCGAATGGTCTGCTCGATCACCCTGCGCCCGGCGAAGCCGAGGCGCGCGCCCGGCTCGGCGATCAGCACGTCGGCGAGGGTGGCGAAAGAGGCCGCCACCCCGCCGTAGGTGGGATCGGTGATCAGGCTGACGGTGAGAATGCCCGCCCGGTCCAGTTGCTCCAGGGCCGCGCTGGTCTTGGCCATCTGCATCAGCGACAGCGGGCCCTCCTGCATCCGCGCGCCGCCCGACGCGGTGACGACGATCAGCGGGAGACGCCGCGACAGGGCGGTCTCGGCGGCGGTGGTGATCATCTCGCCCACCGCGGTGCCGAGGCTGCCGCCCAGGAAACGGAAGTCCATGGCGGCGATCAGCACCGGCCTGCCCTCGATCGCGGCCTGCGCGCACAGCACCGCGTCGTGCATGCCGGTGCGGGCGCGGGCGGCCGCCAGCCGGTCCGGATAGGACTTGGTGTCGGTGAAGGTCAGCGGGTCGTCGTCGGTGGCGGCGATCGGCAGCGGCTCGAAGCGTCCGTCGTCGGCGAGCTGCTCGATGCGCTGCCGCGCGGTGATCGGGGTGTGCCTGCCGCACTCGCCACAGACACCGAGATCGCGGGCGAACCGCTTGCCGTACAGCGGGATCAGGCAGGCCGGGCAGAGCACCCAGTCGGCGGCGCCGTCCTGGCCGTGTGCTGACTTCATCACGCGTGTCTCCTGTGCTCGGGAACGGGTGATCGATCCGGACGGCGCCGGCCGGGCGATCACAGCGTCAGCCTGCGCCGCGCCGCTCGAGAACAGCTCGACCCGCTCGCTCGAGCGAGGTTCGAGGGCCGTCCCCGATGCTCGATCGCACCATCGAAGGGAGAACGCCATGAACACCAATGCATCCGGTGGTCCGCGATGAGCCGCCGCGTTGTCGTCACCGGGCTCGGCGTCCGCGCGCCGGGCGGGTCGGGCAAAGACGAGTTCTGGAAGCTGCTGTCCGAGGGCCGCACCGCGACGCGGCGGATCTCGTTCTTCGACGCCTCGCCCTACCGATCCCAGGTGGCCGGCGAGGCGGACTTCGATCCAGCGCGCGAGGGGCTGTCCCCGAGGGAGATTCGACGCATGGACCGGGCGGTGCAGTTCGCCGTGGTCTGCGCGCGCGAGGCGGTGGCCGACAGCGGAATCGACCTCGCGGCGGTCGATCCGCACCGGCTCGGCGTGAGCCTCGGCAGTGCGGTCGCGGCGGCCACCAGCCTGGAGCGCGAGTACTTGGTGCTGTCGGACTCCGGGAAGAACTGGCTGGTCGACGAGACCTATCTCTCCCCGCACATGTTCGACTACATGATCCCCAGCGTGATGCCCGCGGAAGTGGCGTGGAGCGTGGGCGCCGAGGGACCCGTGGCGATGGTCTCCAACGGCTGCACGTCGGGTCTGGACTCGGTGGGCCACGCGGTGCAGCTGATCCGCGAGGGTTCCGCCGACGTCATGGTGGCGGGGGCGTCGGACACGCCCATCACACCGATCGTGGTGGCCTGCTTCGACGCGATCAAGGCGACGACGCCGCGCAACGACGAGGCGGAGGTCGCCTCGCGGCCGTTCGACAACTCGCGCAACGGGTTCGTGCTCGCCGAGGGCGCCGCGATGTTCGTGCTGGAGGAGTACGCGAGCGCGCGCAAGCGCGGTGCGCACATCTACGCCGAGATCACCGGATACGCGACCCGGTGCAACGCCTATCACATGACGGGGCTCAAAGCGGACGGCCGTGAGATGGCCGAGGCGATCCGGGTGGCGCTCGACGAATCCAGGATCGACCCGACGGGCGTGGACTACATCAACGCGCACGGCTCCGGGACGAGGCAGAACGACCGGCACGAAACCGCCGCGGTGAAGCGCAGTCTCGGCGCGCACGCCTACGCCACGCCGATGAGTTCGATCAAGTCGATGGTGGGTCACTCGCTCGGCGCGATCGGCTCGGTCGAGATCGCCGCCTCGCTGCTGGCACTGGAATACCAGGTGGTGCCGCCGACGGCGAACCTGCACGAACCCGACCCCGAATGCGATCTGGACTACGTGCCGCTGGTCGCCCGCGACCACCGGATGGACACCGTGCTCACCGTGGGCAGCGGGTTCGGCGGCTTCCAGAGCGCGATGGTGCTGCGCAAGGCGGAGGCGGTGGCGGCATGATCCTCGTGACCGGAATGGGAGTGCTCGCGCCGAACGGTCTGGGCGTGGAGCGTTTCTGGGATGCCGTGCTGGCCGGACGCGGCGGGATCGCGCCGCTCACCCGGTTCGACGCCGCCCGCTCGGCGGCCCGCCTGGCCGGCCAGGTGACCGATTTCGACGCCGGTGAACACCTGCCGAGCCGGCTGCTGCCGCAGACGGACATCTCCACGCGGATGGCGCTGGTCGCCGCGCAGTGGGCGCTGGACGACGCCAAGGTCGACACCACCACGCTGACCGACTACGACATGGGCGTGGTGACCGGAAACGCCTCCGGCGGTTTCGAATTCACCCATCGGGAGTTCAACAAGCTGTGGTCGCTCGGCTCCGAGCACGTCAGTGTGTACGAGTCCTTCGCGTGGTTCTACGCGGTCAACACCGGCCAGATCTCCATCCGGCACGGCATGCGCGGTCCGAGCAGCGCCTTGGTCGCCGAGCAGGCGGGCGGATTGGACGCGATCGGCCACGCGCGGCGCACCGTGCGGCGCGGGACACCGCTGGTGGTGACCGGAGGCGTCGACTCGGCGCTGGACCCGTGGGGTTGGGCCTCGCATCTGTCCAGCGGCGGGGTGAGCACCGCGACCGACCCCGACCGCGCCTATCTGCCGTTCGACGCCGCCGCGGCGGGATACGTGCCGGGTGAGGGCGGTGCGATGCTGGTCGTCGAGGACGCCGCCGCCGCGCGGGCCCGCGGTGTGCCCAAGGTGCACGGCGAGATCGCCGGCTACGCCTCCACTTTCGACCCGCCGCCGAGTTCCGGCCGGCCCTCGGGCCTGCGCCGCGCCGCCGAACTGGCGCTGGCCGACGCCGGGATGACACCGGCTGACATCGATGTGGTGTTCGCCGACGCCTCCGGCATCCCCGACCGCGACCGCGACGAGGCCGCCGCCATCGAGGCGCTGTTCGGGCCCGGCGGGGTTCCGGTCACCGCGTCGAAACCGCTGACCGGACGGCTGTTCTCCGGCGCGGGCCCGCTCGACGTCGTCACCGCGCTGCTGGCGATGCGCGACTCGGTGCTCCCGCCGACCGCAGGCACCACCGCGCTCGCCGAGGACTACCGGATCGACCTGGTCCTCGGCGCCCCGCGCACCGCCACCGTGGGCGGCGCGCTCGTCCTGGCACGCGGGCGCTGGGGTTTCAACTCCGCGGTCGTCGTGCGCGCCGTATCCGACCGAGATCTGCCGAGGAGCGAATCATGACCATGACCATCACCGAACTACGCCGGATTCTCGTGGACTGCGCGGGCGGCGAGGACCTCGCCGAACTCGACGGCGACATCTCCGCCGTGGAATTCGAGGAGCTGGGCTATGACTCGCTCGCGCTCATCGAAACCGCCGCGCGCATCCAGCGCGACTTCGGCGTCACCATCCCGGAGGAACAGCTCGTCGAAGTGAAGACGCCGCAAGAGCTGGTCGACATCGTCAACACCCAACTGCAAGGTGCGGCATGAGCGGTCAGGGCCGGAGGCGGCAGCGCAGCGTGACCACGCAGGGCCCCGCTCATGCCGGAATCGGATACAGCATGAGCGGTCAGGGCCGGAGGCGGCAGCGCAGCGTGACCACGCAGGGCCCCGCTCATGCCGGAATCGGATACAGCATGAGCGGTCAGGGCCGCAGGCGGCAGCGCAGCGTAACCACGCAGGGCCCCGCTCATGCCGGAAAGGACAGAGCATGAGCGGCGAAGTGATGACCCATACGAAAGTGGTGCAAGCCGCGCCCGAGGTCGTCTACGACCTGGTCGCCGACGTGACCAGATGGCCGGTGATCTTCGAGCCGAGCGTGCTGGTGCGCCACCTGCACCGCGGGCCGGACGAGGAGCGCTTCCGGCTGTGGGCGACCGTCGGTGGCGCGGTGAAGAACTGGACGTCGCGGCGGGTGCTGGACGCCGGGCAGCGCCGCATCGTCTTCGAGCAGGAGCGCAGCCAGGCGCCGATCGCGTCGATGGGCGGCGCCTGGTCGTTCCGTGCGATCGGCCCGGCCGGCACCGAAGTCACCCTCGATCACCACTTCACGGTGGTGGACGGGGTCGATCCCGAGCAGGTCGCGGCAGCGGTGGACCGCAACAGCGAAACCGAGCTCGCCGCGCTGGCCCGCATCGCAGAACTCGGCCACGCGGTGGACGAGGTGATCCACACCTTCGCGGACACGGTGACGCTGAACTGCTCGGCCGCCGAGGCGTACGACTTCGTCTACCACAGCGAACGCTGGCCCGAGCAGGTACCGCACGTCGGCCGCATCGAACTCACCGAGGACGCCGAGGGCGTGCAGCTGATGGAGATGGACACGGTGACCGCGGGCGGGATTCCGCACACCACCAAGTCGATCCGGGTGTGCTTTCCGGGCGAGCGGATCGATTACAAGCAACTGGTGCCGCCCGCGATACTATTCGGCCACAGCGGTGGGTGGGAGTTCGCGGACGGACCCGACGGCGCGGCGGTGACCGCACGGCACACGGTCGCGATCAATCCCGCCGCCGCGCGCGAGATCCTCGGCCAGAACACCGATCTCGCCGACGCCCGCGCCTACTTGACCGACGCGCTGTCCAGCAACAGCCGCAACACGCTGCGGTGCGCCGAGCGCTACGCCGCCACGACGAAGTCGCCGACATGACCGCCACCGAGACGGCCGCGGCGCCACGCATTCAGGAGATCGCCGACGGCGTCTACGCCTACACGCACAGCCGCGGCGGCTGGTGCGTCAGCAACGCCGGGGTGCTGACCACGCCGGGCGGCGCGGTGGTCATCGACACGCTGGCGACCGAGGGACGCACCCGCGCCCTCGTCGAGTTCGTCGACGGACTCGGTACCGGACCGGCCCGCACCATCGTGAACACCCATCATCACGGCGACCACAATTTCGGCAATCACCTGTTCGGACCGGCCGCCGTCGTCGTCGGCCACGACCGGATCCGGCCCGAGATGATCGAGACCGGCCTGGCGCTGACCAAGCTGTGGCCGAACGTGGAATGGGGCGACGCGCGGGTCACGCTGCCGAACATCACGTTCAGCTACCACCTGACCCTGCACCGGGGCGAGCGCCGAGTGGAGCTCATCCACTTCGGGACCGCAGCGCACACCACCAACGACGTGGTGGCGTGGCTGCCCGAGGAACGCGTGCTGTTCGCCGGTGACCTGGTGATGGCGGGCGCGGCGCCGTTCTGCCTGATGGGTTCGGTCAGCGGTTCGATCACCGCGGTCCGGCGGCTGGCCGCGCTGGGCGCGGAGACGGTGGTCGCCGGGCACGGCCCGGTCACCGGGCCGGAGATCTTCGACCAGACGCTGCGGTACCTGCGCTGGGTGCAGGAGCTGGCCGCGGAGGGACGCACGCTCGGGCTGACACCGCTGGCGATCGCGCTGGAGGCCGACCACGGCGAATTCGCCGAGCTCGTCGACCAGGAGCGGCTGGTGGGCAATCTCTATCGCGCGGACGCGGAACTGTCCGGCGGCCCGCTCGGGGAGCCGTTGAATGTGCTGGCGATCTTCGACGAGATGGTGGTCTACAACGGCGGGCAGGTGCCGACATGCCTGGCGTGAGGACCGAATCGGTGCGGGTCTGCGTGATCGGCGGCGGCCCCGCCGGGCTGATGACGGGTCTGCTGCTGGCCCGCTCCGGCGTGGAGGTGCTCGTGCTGGAGAAGCACCCCGACTTTCTGCGGGATTTCCGCGGCGACACCGTGCACACCTCGACGCTGCTGGCGATGAAAGAACTCGGTCTGGCCGAGGAGTTCCTCGCGCTGCCGCACGTCGAACTGCCGCAACTGCCGATGGCGACCGCGACCGGTCCGGTGGTGTTCGCCGATTTCAGTGCCCTGCCGGGACCCTTCCCGTTCGTGGCGTTCATGCCGCAATGGGATGTGCTGAACTTCCTGGCCGAGGCGGGTCGCCGCTACCCAGGCTTCCGGCTGGTGCAGGAAGCCGAGGTCACCGAGCTGGTCCAGCGCGACGGCACGGTGACCGGCGTCCGCGCCACGACGGCGGGCGGACCGCTGGAGGTCACCGCCGACCTGGTGATCGCGGCCGACGGGCGGCATTCGATCGTGCGCCGGTCGGGGCTGCTCGAGGTCGCCGCCGGCGCGGCGCCGATGGACGTGCTCTGGTTCCGGGTCGGCAAGCCGGAGGGCGAACGGCTGCCCACCGTGCGCAGTGGGAAGGGGTTCTTCATCGTCTGCATCGACCGCGGCGACTACCTCCAGGTCGCGTACATGATCCCGAAGGGCGGCTTCGCGACGATCCGGGCTGCGGGGCCCGCACGGTTCCGCGCGGATCTGGCCGCCATCTATCCCGTGCTCGCGCCGTATCTGGAGAGGGAGATCCTGGACTGGGACGACGTGAAGCCGCTCGACGTCCGGGTGGACCGGCTGCGCCGCTGGTACCGGCCGGGGCTGGTGGCGATCGGGGACGCGGCGCACGCGATGTCCCCGGCGGGCGGGGTGGGGATCAATCTGGCGGTACAGGACGCGATAGCGACGGCCCGGCTGCTCGCGCCGATCCTCACCGCCGGCGCGACGCCGACCACGGCCCAGCTGCGCACCATCCAACGTCGCCGCGAATTCCCCATGCGCGTGGTGCAATTCGCGCAGTTGCGCCTGCTGGCCGACCTCTACCCCAGCGCGGGACGCCCCGGAACCGACAAACCGCTGCTGGTCCAGCTGCTCCGCCGTTTCCCGCGCCTGCCGCGCCTGGTCGCCCGGGTGATCGGCCTCGGCATCCGCCCCGAAACCGTGCCGCCCGCCGCGCCGAGCGAAACCGGCACGGCACTGACGAAACTCAGGGAGAACTGATCGTGTCGACCTACCTGCTCATCCACGGCGCCTTCCACGGCGGCTGGGTCTGGCAGCGGGTGACCCCGCTGCTGGAAGACGCGGGCCACCGCGTCCTGGCTCCTTCGCTGGTCGGCCTCGGCGACCGCGCGCATCTGCTGACCGCCGACGTGGGCCTCGACACCCACGTCCAGGACTTGATCGACCTGGTCACCGCCGAAGACCTGACCGACATCGTCCTGGTGGGCCACAGCTACGCGAGCATCGTCGTCACCGCTGTGGCCGACGCCGTGCCGCAGCGCGTCGCCGGGCTCGTCTATCTCGACACCTTCGTGCCGCGCGACGGTGAGGCGGTGGCCGACATCATGCCGGGCATGGTCGAGGCGTTCGCCGCCGCGGCGGCCGCCACCGGCGACGGCTGGCGGGTGCCGCCGCAAACCGAACCGACCGGCGACGGCGGACTGTACGGCGTCACCGAGGAACCCGATCTCAGCTGGCTGGCGTCCATGCAGACGCCGCAATCGCTGCAGACCTTCCAGCAGCCCCTGCGATTGAGGAATCCGGAAGCTCTGAACGCGATCCCGGTGACGCACGTGCACTGCAGCGAAGGCGGCGAGGCCTTCAAGGCGATGCGCGCGGCCATGCCGCGCACCCTGCCGCCCGCGGACCTGCCCGCCGACCGCCTCCATGTGCTCCCCACCGGGCACGACTGCATGATCACGATGCCGCGCGAACTGGCCGGATGCCTGCTCACGTCGGCGTCGCATCCGGCATCCGCCCGATGACCTCGGGTCCCGTCGCCCTGGATCAGCTCGCGCGCTCCCCCGCGTCGTAGGCGGCGCGGGCCGCGAGAACCTCGCCGAGGTGTTCGGCGGACCAGTCCACGATGCTGCCGAACACCGGCGTCAGCGTCCTGGCCAGCGCGGTCGCCTCGTATTCGACCCGGGGCGGCACCTCGGGGTGGTAGGTGCGCGCGACCAAGCCATCGCGTTCGAGCTGGCGCAGGCGCTGGGTGAGAACCTTGGGCGTCAGGCCGGGGATGCGCTGTTGCAGTTCGGTGAAGCGAAGCCGGCCGTCGTGGGTGAGCACCCAGAGCACCTGGGTGGACCAGCGGCCGAACACCAGGTCGATGACCGGTGTGATCGGACAGGGATCTACGGGCGTCTCCGGCACGGTGGTCATAGGTCCTCCCGGTGAGTCACTTTCCCCTTGGTTACTACTATACTTTGGAAAGTAATGTGTCTCCAGGGGTCGCTAGAACGCGAAATCCGAAGGGAGCACAGTCATGACGACGACAACACCGGACGGGCGCCTGGACCTGCCGCCTCGCTCCGGCGACCGGCCGCGCACCCGGGAACACAATCCGCACCAGCAGCTCAGCCAGACCGCGCCACCCGAGCTGCAAGAGGAACTGTGGTCGCGGATGACCACGCTCGACGGCGTCCTGCCCGGTCGCAGCGGGGTGTCTGTGCCCGACACCCGCGCCCTGCACCTACGGCCGACGATCGCCCATGGGCCCGCCGAGGCGTACCTCGTCGGCACCGAATTCGCCCACCTGCACGGGCGCGGCGACGGCAGTCTGCACATGTGCCTGCCGAAAGACGTTGTCGCCGAGGCGGTCCGGCAGGGCTGGGCGGAACCGCATCCGATGGCTCGGCAGGGATATCTGCCCGGGACGCTGGTAATGATCTACGGGCCGCGCGATCACGCGGAGCTGGACGTCGTCTGGCGACTGGTGCGGGTCAGTCACCGGTTCGCCCGGCAACCGGCTACAGCATGATCAGAGCGGCGGCCGCCATGAACGCAAGCGATCTCGTGGGTACCTGGGAACTGGTGTCCTACTACGACCTCGACGAGCGCAACGGCACCAGCCAGGGCCCGCTCGGCGACGCCCCGCGCGGCCTGCTGATCTACGGCGCGCACGGCTACATGTCGGTGAGCATGATGCGCACGGATGGCGCCGCGGGAGCCAACCCGTTCATGGGTTACGCGGGCACCTGGCGGTTGGCCGGCGCGCAGGTGGTGCACGCGATCAGCGTGTGCTCCAACCCGGCGTGGGCGCAGACCGAGCAGGTGCGGCGGATGTCGCTGGACGGAGACGTGCTGACGCTGATCGGCGCCGCACAGGTCGGCGGGCGGACGCAACGCCGGGTACTCACCTGGCGCCGCAGCCGCCCGCCCGAACCCAACGGTCATTCCGGGGAATACGAGAACAGCGGTTCATCGAACTGAACCGGCTCACCGTCCTCTTTGAGAATCCCGGTGATCACGCCCGCCTGGGCGGTCACCGGGATCATCAGCTTCATCGCCTCGACGATGCCGACCTGCTGCCCGGCGCTCACCCGGTCACCTACCTCCACGAACGGGTCCGCGCCCGGCTCGGGGCACCGATAGAACACGCCGACGCTGGGCGCGCGCACGACGGCGCCGAGCGGCGGAGCCTCCGCCGCGGCACCGGCTTCCCCCGCAACGGCCTCCACCGGAGCGGTCGCGACCGTGACCGGAGCGGCTGCCTGCCACTCGGCCTCGACGGTCACCTCCCCCACCTGGAAGCGCAACGCGCTCGGCTGCTGCGGGAACCCCGCGAGCAATTGCAGCGCACCGGTCTGGATCGCCTCCAGCACCCGGAGATAGTCCTCGTGCCCGGTGGCGGGGGCATTCTCCTCTACTGCGGTCATCGCCGTATCTCCTCGTCAGTAATTGCCCAGTCCGCCACAGACATTCAGCGCCTGTGCGGTGACCGCCCCGGCCCCGGGGCCGATCAGGTAGTCGACCATCGCCGCCACCTCGAACGGCTGCACGTAACGGCCGATGGGCACCCGCGCGCTGACCCTGGCGTGCACCTCGTCGGTGTCCACGCCCCAGAGCCCCGAATACACCTCACGGACCCGCTCGGCCATCGGCGTCTCCACGAATCCGGGGCAGACGGCGTTCACGGTGATCCCCGTCTTGGCCAGTTCGAGGCCGAGCGCCTTGGTGAAACCCACCACGCCGTGCTTGGACGCGGAGTACGGAGCGCCGTGCACCACGCCCTGTTTGCCGCCGGTGGAGGCGATGTTGACGATGCGGCCACTGCCGCGTTCCAGCATGCCGCCCGCGTTCAGCACCGCCTTCGTCATCAGGAACACGCTGTTGAGGTTGGTGTTGATCACGTCGAACCACAGGTCGTCGGGCACCTGCGCGGTGACGCCGCCGCCGCTGCGGCCCGCGTTGTTGATCAGGATGTCGATCGGGCCGTAGCGCCGTACACCCGCGTCGACGTAATCGCGCACCTGCGCGGCGTCGGCGACGTCGCAGACCGTGCCGTCCACCTCGTGACCGTCGTCCTGCAGGCTTTTCACCGTGTCGGTCACCCGCTGCTGATCACGAGCGCACAGGAACACCGTGATGCCCTGAGCCGCAAGGCTTTTGGTGATCTCCAGGCCCATTCCACTGGTCGCTCCGGTGACCAGCGCGACGCGCCGATTCTCCGCCATGACTCCTCCATCGGTCGAACTTCCGAACTCGCCGGCCTTCTCGACCACCAGGGTCGACCCGCGTCCTATAGATCCGGTCAACCGCCGGTCGCGGGCATCGGCTCGACCGAGGCTCTAGTGGCGTCGGTCAACCTGGCGTGCGATCGAGCCCCGCCGCGACCACAGGAGCAACCATGACCACCGTCGCCAGCCGCACCGAGTTGTACGCCGAGGTCCAGCAGTTCTACGCCGAGCAGATGCAGCGCTTGGACAGCCGCGACATTCCCGGTTACGCCGCGACTTTCACCGAAGACGCGGAGTTCGAGCACACCCCCGGCATCCCGCCCGCCCGCACCAGGGCTGGAATCATCGCCGACCTGGTCGAGTTCCACAAGCGTTTCGAGACCGACCCGATGCAGCGCAGGCACTGGTTCAACATGATCAACTTGCAACCGCAGGACGACGGGACCATCGTGTCCACCGCCTACTGCCTGGTGGTGAAGATCCGCCCGAACAGCAAGCCGGAGATCGCGCCGAGCTGCGTCGTGCACGACGTGCTCGTCCGCGCCGACGGCGCGTTGCTGACCCGCTCGCGGCGCGTCGTCCACGACTGAGCCGACCCCCGCACAGCGCACTCCCAGCTTTGCCCCAGGTTGCGGGCAGCCGGCCTTCCTAGCCTTCGAGAAAAGGTTCACACGAAAAGGAAGGCGAACATCCATGGCGTCGATTACGACCGTCCCGCCGGGCGTGGAGGCCGTCGCGAGATCCGTCGGCGCCCATCGCGCCCCGGCCTCCCGGCGATCCCAGGCGGATCGCGTGTTCTTCGGGCCGTCGTCCCAACCGCGGTGGGCGCGCCCGGCATTGCTCGCGCTGCTCGCCGCGACTGGCCCGATCAGCTGACCGATCCAGTCCGCGATATCGCCGCGTCCCGCGACGCGGCGATATCGCGTCCGCGGGTTCGAGGACCGCACGGCGTCACCGACCACGACCGCTCGGCAAGGCCGGTTGCAGAAACGTCGGCACACGGCCACTGTCCGGGCATCGCCTGCGATGCCGATACCGATCGACGCTCCGCTGTGGCCCGCCCTGACGTCGAGCACCGACGTCCGCCGGGGGATTGCCGTTCGGTCTGTGACCGAGCCGTTCAGACGGACCACTCCGCTCGGCCTGCGTAGCCGGTTGCGCATCATGGGTGGAAGCGGCAGCAGCAAGCCGCACTGCACGGGCCGCAGCACACGCGATGGTCGCCACGTTCACAGGAAACGTCCAGCTTGCTCGCAGATTGCTCAGGGCTCGCAGCGACACCATGGGTGCATGACCGGTACCGCACCTGAAGCCCGCGTCCTCATCGTGGACGACGAACCCATGATCATCGAGCTGCTCGCCGTCAGCCTGCGGTTCCAGGGCTTCGAGGTGGCTACCGCGCTCAGCGGAAGCGAGGCGCTGGACCGGGTGCGGGGCTTCCGGCCGGACGCGCTGATCGTGGACGTGATGATGCCCGGAGGTCATCGCGCGCCTGCGAGTCATCTTGCGTCGCAGCGGAAGACAGTCCGCCGAGGTGGGCGTCAACCGGATGACGGTCGGTGATCTGATGCTCGACGACGACAGCCACGAGGTGTGGAAGGCGGGTGTGCCGGTGTCGCTGTCGCCGACCGAGTTCACCCTGCTGCGGTACTTCATGGTCAACGCGGGCAAGGTGCTGAGCAAGCCGAAGATCCTCGACCACGTGTGGCGCTACGACTTCGGCGGCGACGCGGGCGTCGTCGAATCGTACGTGTCGTATCTGCGGCGCAAGGTCGACACCACCGAACCGAAACTGCTGCACACGCTGCGCGGCGTGGGGTACGTGCTGCGTGAACCCCAGGCGAGCCGGGCGTGAGCGTACGGGAGAAACTCGCGCGCCGGATCTCGGCGGTCCCACTGCGGGTGGGGCTGGTGATCGTACTGCTGCTGCTGACGACCGCGGCGCTGTTCGCGTCGGGCGCGGCGGTGACCTCGGCGCTGAGCCGGTCGCTGACCCAACGCACCGACGAGCAGCTCTACGACGCGGCCCGGTCCTGGGCACAGCCGCGGCCGATGCGTCAGGTGACGACCGGGGACGGCCGCACGCAATGGATTCCGGCCGATTTTCCGGCCGCGCCCATACCGCGGTCGCCGGGCGAGCAGCCGCGCCGGTTCTTCGAACTGCGCACAGGAGCCGACGGGCAGGTGTATCAAGACCTACCCGGCGCCAACAGCGCGGCCGGAACCCCGGAGCTCGACGGCGCGAACGCGCACACCCCGCGCACGGTGGATTCCTCGGACGGTTCCTCGGTGCGCTGGCGCGTTCTGACGACGACCAACCAGTACGGTTCCACCACCGTCGGCCTGCCGCTGACCGACAACCAGGAGACGGTCTCGCGGCTGATCTTCTTCGAGATCGGCACCGGAGCAGCGGCGCTGCTGGCCCTTGGCGCCGTCGGCTACCTGGTGATCCGGCGCAGTCTGCGACCGCTGCGCGAGGTGGAGCAGACCGCCGCGGCGATCGCGGGCGGCGACCTGCACCGCCGGGTTCCGGTGCGCGGCGTCGACACCGAGGTCGACCATCTGGCGCGGTCGCTGAACGAGATGCTCGCGCAGATCCAGCACGGCGTCGCGGCGACCGAGGCCTCGGAGGAGGCGGCTCGCCGCTCGGAGGCGCGGATGCGCCGCTTCGTCGCCGATGCCAGCCACGAGCTGCGCACGCCGTTGACCACCATCCGCGGGTTCGCCGAGCTGTACCGGCAGGGCGCCAGCACCGACGCGGGCATGGTGGTGGGCCGGATCGAGGCCGAGGCCGAGCGGATGGGCCTGCTGGTCGAAGACCTACTGCTGCTGGCGCGACTTGACGAGAAGCGTCCGCTGGAGCGCAGACCCGTCGACCTGCTCGCGCTCGCCGGTGACGCCGTGCACAACGCCCGGGCCATCGCCGCCCGCCAGAAACCCGCACCCGACGCGCCGGACCGGCCGATCACGCTGGTAATGGGCGACGGCTCGGGCACCATGGACGTCGTCGGCGACGAGGCCCGCCTGCGCCAGGTGCTGGGCAATCTGCTCGGCAACGCCCTCACCCACACCCCGCGCGAAGCGGCGATCAGCGTGCGACTCACACCCGCGCCCGATCGCGTCCGCATCGATGTGATCGACGCGGGACCGGGCCTGTCACCCGAGGCCGCCGCCCGGGTGTTCGAACGCTTCTATCGCGCGGATGCCTCCCGCACCCGGACCAGCGGCGGTACCGGCCTCGGCCTGTCCATCGTCCAAGCGCTGGTCACCGCCCACGGCGGACGGGTGTCGGTGGACAGCGAACCCGGCGGTGGGGCGACCTTCACCGTGGTGTTGCCGCGCGAGCCCGCCGATCCGCAGACCCGGGTCGACCGAACGCCATCCGGGTAGCCGGTATATCCGGGCCGCCTTCCGCCGCCGGGCCTTACGGCATCGCGATCGCGCCGAGTACGCCCGGCAGACCCGGTCGTGCTGTCGGCGTTCTACGGCAACCGCGATCGCGTCATGATGCTCAGGGGCGGGCATCCCACGGCGAGCCCACATCGGCGGAGAAGGCGTTTCGAGGAGACCCGCAACGCGGACCTCCGATTACGGACGACAACGTCGCGCCCGGTCGGCTGTTCCGCGCGAACCGGTACGGAGACCGTCGGCCCGGCCATACCGGCGTGCGGCACCACCCGGCTGGAGCCGCCCGTGTGGCACTTCGTCGCTGGGCCTCGGCGGCGACACGGCGCGGAGCGTCTGTGCCGAGTGAACTCTCCATGCGAGGAGAACGGGTCGCGACACGACCATCGCCGACCCAGCGGCGGAACCGCTCAACGGGACGCGGGCCGGAAGATGTCGTCGAGCGGGACCGCCGGTCCGGAAGTGGCGCCTTCTTCGGCATACCATTCCCAGCGCATCACCCGGGCGAGAAGCGGGGTGGGCATGCGCAGGAGCAGCTTCGCGATAGTGGCGAAGCGGCTGGAGCCCTCGATGATCGAGCGGTGTGCCGCCAGTGCGGTCTTCCGTCGCGCGGCCTGTGCGCCGACGTCGATGCGGTGCGTGATCGCCGAGCGTGGGCTGTACAGCGAGTCGAGGACCGACGGGTCGTAGTTCAGGGGGACCCGCAACCGCCGCGACAGATCGATCAGGCGCGTATAGCCCTCGCGCGGCAGGGTCGCAGCCAGAACGCGTGACACGCCGGCGAGTTCGGCCGCGCGCTTGCCCACTTCGTGCACGCGGACGTGGTCGCGGTGCCCGTACCCGCCGTTGCGGTCGTAGCTGAGCAGAATCTCGGCGCGCTCCGTACGCAGGATCGCGGCCAATCTCCGCGCCGCCTCCTCCGGGTCCGCACGGGCGAACCGCATCCGGTCCGGCGGGTCGGCGTACAGCACCGCGCCGTGCCCGCTGTCGGCGTAACCGAGGTGCACCACCCGGTGCACGCCGAGCGCGGCGGCGCTCGCCTCCAGCTCGCTGAGCCGCAACGGTTTGCGGCCGTCCAGGTCGGCCATATGGCCGTCGGTGGCCACCGCGATCACGGTCCGATGCCCGGCGGCCGACAGCTCGGCCAGCGTCCCGCCGGTCAGCAGCGTCTCGTCGTCGGGGTGGGCGTGGAATGCCACAACGGTCGCCATCGCACCAGTGTGCCAAAGACTTTCACCACAGGTCCGCGGCCAGGCGAGTCGCGCCGACGAGCATGTAGCTGCCGGTCAGAGCGACCAGCGCGATGGCGGTCGGCCGCGGAACGTCACTGCGCAGGATCCGCACCCCGCCGTGTGCGGTGTCCAGGATGTCCACCAGCAACGCCAGGCGCTGCCAGCGCGGCAGCTCCTCGGCCGGCGCGGTCAGGTATCCGAGGCCGAGCGCGATCGCCCGCGCGCCGAAGATCCGGGTCATGTACTCGAGTTCGGGTGTGGGGCGCACACCCAACCTTTTGCTCAACGTTCGCGGGGCCAGGACGGCGGCCGACCCCAGCGCGACCCGTCCGAGCGCCAGGCCGCGCAGCGCACCGGCCAGGGGGGAGCGGGTGTGCCGCATATTGTTCGTCGCCATGCCCCGAGCCTCGCCCACAACGCCGCTCAGGTCGATTACCTGCGAGGTAATCGACCTGACAGCGGTGGGCCCGGGAAACCGGGCGGGAGAGACTCAGGGCAGCGGAATCCACTGGCCGGTCCCCTCGGGCCCTCGGCCGAACCTCGACCGCGGGAAACGATCCTCGACGCGAGATCTCGAGCCAGGCCGATATCCCGCTGGGAAACTCCTGGCGACCGAATCGGTGTGCGCAGCGGAGGCACAGCGCCGATGAAGGCGCGGGCAAGGTCCGGATGCGAGAGTGGTCGAGACAAGACCTCGGCCGTCGGCGCGCTCGCGGCGGACCGGCCAGAGGTCCTCCGCGACCCACCACCAGGGAAGGACATCCGTGAAGCTTCTCGTCACCGGCGGCGCCGGCTACATCGGCAGCGTCGTCGCGCACCAACTCGTCGACGCGGGCCATGAGGTAGAGATTCTCGACGACCTGTCCACCGGTTTCCCGGCGAACCTCCCGCCGCGCGCGGTGTTCCACCAACTCTCGATCCATCGGGTCGCCGACGTGCTCACGCCCGGCTCCGGCTTCGACGGCGTGCTGCACTTCGCCGCCAAGATCGAAGTCGCCGAATCGGTCGCGAACCCGGAGAAGTACTGGTGCGACAACATCGAAGGCTCCCTCGCACTGCTGCGCGCCATTCGCGCCGCTGGCACCCCGCGACTGATCTTCTCCAGCACCGGATCGATGTACACCGGCGACGGAAGCACACCCTTCGACGAGAACGCCGAAGTGCGTCCGGCCAACCCGTACGCGGCGAGCAAGGCTACCGTGGACATGATGATCGCGGGCGAGTGCGGCGCGAGCGATCTCGGCGCCGCGTCGCTGCGTTACTTCAACGCCTCCGGCGCCGTCGTAGCGCACGGCGCGCGGCTGGGCGAACGTCACGACCCGGAGTCGCACCTGATTCCGATCCTGCTGCAAGCCGCTGCCGGGCAGCGCGCTTCGTTCACCCTCTACGGCACCGACTATCAGACTCCGGACGGCACCTGCATCCGGGACTACGTGCATGTGGCCGACCTCGCCGCCGCGCACCTGCTGGCGCTGGAAGCCATCCGCCCCGGCGAATACGAGGTGTACAACCTCGGCAACGGCAGCGGTTACTCCAACCGGCAGGTGCTCGATACCGTGCGGGAAGTCACCGGACGTGACTTCCCGGTGCACTACGGCCCGCGCAGGCCAGGCGATCCGGCCGTCTGCGTGGCCGCGAGCGGCAAGGCGGGCAGCAGACTCGGCTGGAAGCCGCAGCGCCCGGACTTGGCCGACATCGTCTCCGACGCATGGGAATTCCACCGGTCGGTGTCCGGCGACTGATCGACCGAGGAACGATTCGCCGTATTCGGTGATCTCCGGGCGCCCTTGGCCGGGACGCCCGGATTCACGAGTCGATCAGAGAATGAGCAGAATCAGCGCCTTCTGCAGCGTGTCCACGATGCGGCCGATGGTGATCGCGATTTCGACGGTGCCCATGACAGGCCCCTTTCCTCGGGCGTGGCAGATCCTCGACATATCAATTCAAGCGCGCCCGAGGGGGATTCGGAAGCTCGCGCTCGGGTGGATCCACGAGGTTTCATCCGCGGCGCCGCGCTCTTCGAATCATCTGTGTCGCGGCGCCGGCCGCGGCTGTGGAATCACCCACCGACAGGAGTACTTGTGGCGTCGTCGCAACCGTTGATCGGGGAGGACTCGCACGACTGTTTCCGGTCTGCGGCGGGCACGGTCGGGCAAGCCGCGGCGATATTCGGCATGCTGCCCCGGGATTCCGCCGACCCGGCGGCGGTGCACGCGCGGCTCGCTGCGCTCGCCGAGCGCAGCGACGAATTCGGGTGCGAACTGCACGGCGCGCCGGAGGCGGCGGGCCGGTGCGCGCTCGGCCCGGCGTTGCACAGCGTCGTCGCCCACCTGCGGACGGCGGCCGAGCGCGCGAGCCTGCACCACACGACGGCGCTCGTGGACGAACTCACCGAGGTGATCGCCATCGTCGAAGAATGCGGGCAGCATACGGCCCGGTCGCTGACCGCCCCGCTGAATTTCCGCGAAGCGCAGCGGTATCGAGCCGAGATCCAGCGATTGGCGGAGGACGCCGACGACGCTTTCCGCCGCCTGTTCGCGCGGTGGTACTTCGACACCGAGGACTTCATGGCGGTCGCCGGGATGCGTGATCTCGGCGACGAATTGGAGAACGTGGTGCAGGCCTTCGAGTCGGTCGCCGACGCAGTGCTCGTCAGGGACCGGCGACTCGGGTGAGCCGCCCCGCTACATCCCGGCGAAGTCGATGATCGGCGCCGGATAGTCCGCCGGATCGACGTGTTCACGCCACGGCCGGTGGATACGTCCACCGGGCAGGTGCGCCAGCTCGGGAACCCAACGCCGGACGTACTCGCCGTCCGGGTCGTAACGCTGCGCTTGACGCAGCGGGTTGAGCACCCGATTCGGCCTGGTGTCGGTCCCCGTACCCGCCACCCACTGCCAGTTCAGCTGGTTGTTCGCCAGGTCGCCGTCCACCAGCCAGCGCAAGAAGTGTTCCGCCCCCACCCGCCAGTCGACGCGCAGCGACTTGGTCAGGAAGCTTGCCGTGATCAGCCGCGCCCGGTTGTGCATCCACCCCTCCGCGCGCAGTTGCCGCATCCCGGCGTCCACGATCGGATGCCCCGTGCGACCTTCGCGCCAGGCGTCGACGGCCTGCTCGTCGTCGCGTCGGCGAACCGAGCGGGGGCGGTAGTCCGACCAGGCCGCCGACGGGCGGGCGGCCAGCAACTGGTGGTGGAAGTCGCGCCAGGCCAGCTGACGGGCGAACGCGTGCCCGCCGGCGGTGGACATGTCGACCCGGTGCACCAGCTCCACCGGCGACACGCAGCCGAAGTGCAGATACGGCGACAGCCGCGAGGTGTCGTCGGCGGCGAGGTCGTCGTTGTCGCGCGCGTAGTGCTCGACCGGCCCGGACAGCCAATCACGCACGATCTTTCGCCCGGTCGTCTCACCGCCGACGGCAAGCTGCGGCGACGTCGGTCCCGGGCACAGCTCGTCCGCGTCCGGCAGCGGCAGGCTCGGCACCCGCGGCACCGTGAGGCTGCTCGGTTTGCCCAGCGGCTTGCGCAGCGGCGCGTCGGACCAGCGCCGGAAATACGGGCTGAAGACCGCGAAATGGTCACGCCCCGTCGCGGGCAGCAGCGTGGCCGGATCGGCGGCGGTGACGGTGGCGGGATGGGTGTACAGCAGGCAGTCGCGCCGCGCGAGAAGCTCCCGCAGCGCCCGTTCGCGCCTGCGGCTGTAGCCGCTGACATCGGCGGCGACATGGATGCTTTCGGCGTGCACCGCAGCGGCCACGCGGTCGACCTCCGCGGCCACGTCACCGCGGCGCAGGACCAGGCCACCGCCGAGGGCGCGCAGTTCGTCGTCGAGTTCGGCGAGGGCGGCGACGAGGAACCGCGCACGGTTCGGCGCGGCGAAGCGGCCGGCGAGGACAGCGTCGTCGAGCACGAACAACGGCACCACCGCGGCGCCTTCCCGGTGTGCGGCGGTCAGCACGGGGTTGTCCCGCACCCGCAGGTCGCGGGTGAACAGCGCGATCGTGACGGTCATCGCGAGGCTCCTTGTCGGACGAGCGCGGTCGTGCTCGGCGCCCGTGAGGGTCGCGCCGGCGCGGCGTCGGGCGGCTCAGCCCCACCGCCGCCGACGCGGCCCTCACGAGCTCCGAACATGCCGGATCACGCCGCGCACAGCGGGACGATGCGCGAGTCACCGCCGGTCGTCGGCGAGGTCAGGTACAGGCACGGGTTCTGGCCCGCGGAGACGATCGCCGCGCGCACCTGCTGCCAGGCTTCCGCGTCCAGTGACGCGGCGCGTGCCAGGACGAATCCGGATATCCGGCTCGGGTCGGTGACGACCGCCCACGAATAGTCCGGGCCGAGCGCCGTGACGATGTAGTTGGTCGGCCCCTCCAGACGATCCTGGGTCGGCACGCCGGGGAAGCTCACGTGCAACTGCGCACCGGTCTCCCGGTCGTTGACCGTCGCGGTCCCGTTGATCTCGTTCTGCGTGCCGGTCCATGTGGTGCAGGTGTTGCGCACCGCGATGTTGCCCGCCGCATCGAGGGCGTAGTTCGCCTGGGTATCTCGCGCGCAGGCGAGGTTGAAGTACTGCGGGACGGCGGCGAGCTGACGCCACGTCCCCAGGTACCGCTCCAGCTCCAGGCGCGGCACCGGCGCGGGCCCCGCGAGCGGGTTCGGAACCGCGGAGGCGCCACCCGCCGCCAGAGCGGTCGCCGACAGCGCCGACACCACCCCGGCGAGCAGGCGGGTGGACGTACGCAGCAGATTGCGACGGTGCACGCTAACTCCTCGGAAATCGGCGATGCTGACCACACTAGCATAGAACGATGCACAATTGATGCAACTCTACTCTTTCCGGAGGAACGATGCCGCGGAGGACGGCGCCGAGCATCGAGGGCCGGGGCGCCTGCTGGACACGGGTTCGCAGCCACTCGGGGAACCTGTCCGCGCGTCCGGGCGCACGAATCGCGGCACGGCCACACCATCACGCTCTTCGAAACCCGCACCGATGAGCCCACAGCCGCGAGAAGCCGTGGCGGTGGGTGCAGGTCCTGACCGCCGCACCGCGAGATGCCGCCCGGCCGGCTGATCGCTCACTGCCAGGGCAGCGGGGCGGACCGCCGCCGCTGGTCACCCCTCCCGGACGGCGGCGGCCGACGTGCACGCGTCCGGGCTCATACCGCCCGGTCGACCCGCCCGAACGACCCCGGCGCGAAGCCGACGGTGACGTGCTGCCACCGCACGGACCCACCGATCAGCCGGGTGGAGCGGATCCCGTCGGCGGCGGCGGGCAGAATGGGGCGATGCCCGCCGGTCCCGTCCCCGTGTCCGACGCGGCCGGATACACGGTGCGCGCGGTCGCCGAGCGTCTCGGTATCCCGACCGCGACGCTGCGCAGCTGGAACCGCCGCTACGACATCGGCCCCCCGCAGCACCGCCCAGGTCAGCACCGCCTGTACACCCAGGCCGACATCGCCATGCTCGAACGAATGCTGGCGCTGATCCGCGCGGGCGCGAGCCCGGCGGGCGCGGCGGCGGCGGTGCGCGGGCCCGCGCCCACGCTCGGCCGCCGGGAAGCGCTGCTGGCCGCGGCCTTCGCGCTGGACACCACCGCGGTGTCGAACCAGATCGAAGCGCACGTCCGCGCGTTCGGCGTGGTGGACACCTGGAATCTGCTGTGCCGCCCCGCTTTCGCCGACATCGTCGATCGGCAGCTCGGCGGCGAGGGATGCATCGATGTGGAGCACTTGCTTTCCTGGTGCGTCATCTCGGTGCTGCACCGGACGAACCCGCCGTCGGTCCCGGACGGCGCGGCGCCGGTGGTGCTCGCCTGCACCAGCGGGGAGACGCATTCACTGCCGCTGGAGGTGCTGCGCGCGGCACTCGCCGAACGCGGCGCCGGAGCCCGGATGCTGGGCGCCGACGTGCCCGCCGCAGCGCTCGCCGACACCCTAGCCCGGTTCGACCGCCCCGCCGCCGTCCTGCTGTGGTCGCAGCAGGAGTCCACGGCGTTGACCTCCGCGGTGCGCGCGTGCCTCGGCGCGGGCGCTCGCGTGCTGGTCGGCGGCCCGGGATGGGAGGCGGTCTTCCTCCCCGAGGGCGTGGAACGCGTCGAGAGCCTGGTCGACGCCGCCGACCGGCTCGCCTGATCCGCGTGCTCCCGCCGAACCGATTCATCGACGGACACCACGCAATCCTGCATCGGCCCTGGCTTCTCCCGGCGACCGCCGGCTCGGATCATTCCCCGAACCCAGCGGAGGTACCTGGCGAAACCCCTCTCCCGCACGCGCTGCCCGCGCGCGCAGCACTCGGCCGCCAAGGCCCCTGCCCAACGATCATCGATGCAGCATCGATGCGACCTGGAATCCGACATCGGCGCGTCAGCAACCACAGAGGAGAGGGACCTCGCGCGGAGGCACCCCACACCGGTCACCGGCGGAGCGCTCCACACACACCTCGCCCGCACCGCCGGCAACCACAGTGGCGATCGGACCAGCGTGCCGACGCGCCCCACTGGGCACCCGGGTGAGCGCTCCACACACCTCGCCCGCACCCTCAGCGGTCGTACGACGCACCGATCAGTCGCCCGACTCGGTTGCGCTCCACTCATCCGGCGCAAGCCGTCTGTTGCTCACACCCGATTCAACAGCCACTGCTCATGTCGGGAGACTCTTCCGAGACCCAGCCGCAAGGTGGACAGCGCAGTCGGATTGCTGCGACGCGGGCACGAACTGCCGGATGGCGTCGATCGATCTAGTACACCCGCCAGATCGAGAACATCCATTCCGTCAGGAGCCCGGCGCCATCCCCGACCTCAGTCCGCGAGCCTGCCGAGCAGATGTCGCAGCGCCGGTTCCAGGGCCGGGGCCCGGAAGTGGTGCCCGGCCTCTGCCAGCCGCGCGGGGATGACGCGCTGGCTCGCGGACGCCACTTCACGATTGCCTTCGCGGCCCAGTAGCAGAGCGGGACCGAACCCGGGCACCGGGAACAGGGCGGGCCGGTGCAGCACACGCGCGAGGATTTTGGTGTACTCCGCGTTCCGCACGGGTTGCGGGGCAACAGCATTGACCGCACCGGACAGTTCCGCGTCCCAGAGCGCCCGGTGATAGATGTCGATCAGGTCATCGATCCCGATCCACGACAGCCATTGCCTGCCGTTGCCGATGCGCCCGCCGAGCCCGGCGGTGAACAGCGGACGCAACAGCTGCAGGGTGCCGCCGCGCGGGGACTGCACGATGCCGGTACGCACGCGCACCACCCGCACACCGGCTTCGGCGGCGGGAGCCGTCGCGTCCTCCCACTCCTCGACCACGTCGGCAAGGAAACCCGCCCCGCGCACCGATCGCTCGGTCAGCGCCTCGTCGCCGCGATCGGCGCCGTAGTAACCGATCGCGGAGGCACTCACGAAGACCGGCACCGCCGCGCGGGCCGCGACCTCGGCGAGTTTCCGAGTCGGACCGATCCGGCTGCCCGCGATCGCACGCTTGTGCCCCTCGGTGAACCGGCCCGCGATGGAGGCCCCCGCCAGATGCACCACGGCGTCCACACCGTCCAGCAGGTCCGGCGCGGGGTCGGCGGTGTCCCACAACCTTTCGTCGGCGGCGCGCGGCGTGTGCCGGACCAGCCGAACGACGCGGTGCCCGCCGGTGGACAGGAACGCGGTCAGCGCCGAACCGACCAGGCCGGACGCTCCCGTCATCGCGATGGTCCTGGACACGAAGCCCTCCTCGACCGCCCGCGCATGCGCCGCGAGATCGTCGGCGAGCTGTCGGTGACGGTAGGCGAACATGGGGCGCAGCACGGTGGCGGGAACCGGCGCGTCCACCCGGTCCACCACCCGCGTACGCGTCTCGTCGACGACCTCGAAATCGTGGGTGTGCCGCCAGGGCAGCAGTCCGGCCGGCAGCGAGCCGATTCCGTCGACGGTGACCGCGTCCACGAACCGGCGCGGCGGGTCGTACTCACCCGGGTCGTGTCGCGCCACCCAGCGCAGGCCACCGGGCAGTCCGAGCACGGCCTGCCCGTCGCAGAGCGAGTCCGATTCGGCGCGCGGCGACACGGGCTGCCATGGCGGCGCCAGGCGGGTCAGCGCGCCGGGGCGACCGTGCCAGGCGAACACCTCGGACCGGGGTAGATCGATAACGCTCGCGTACTCGATACCCATGACCCGACTCTAGCCCGAAACCGACCCCATGCAGCGTTCCTGCATCGTTACATGGCACGCGGTTTTCGAAAATCCAGGTATCCGCCGACTACTAGCACGTCCGATGCAAACCGATGACTCGATCGATGGGCAATCGACGGGGATCCCGGATGGACAGCGGGAAGAACCAGCCGCGGTCCATCGAGTTCCCTTCGTCCTACGGATGCGACCGGCGGGACACCGGAACGCGACGCCCAAATTAGAACTTGTTCTACCATGTGTCCAGTCCGGCTCGCGTCTACGGAGGTTGTGTCATCATGCCGCTGGATCCCTCGGCCGCAGCGCTGCTGACGGCCGTCGAGGCGTCACCGCGCGCGGTCGCGGCGCACGACAAGTCCGCGTGGGTGGGCCTGTTCGCCCCGGGGGCGGAGGTCAACGACCCGGTGGGGTCCCGCCCGCACGTGGGGCGCACCGCCATAGCGCGGTTCTACGACACCTTCATCGGGCCGAACACCATCGCGTTCCGGGTCGATCGCGATCTGGTCCATCCGCCGACGGTGCTGCGCGATCTGACCGTCGTCACCACGATGTCGACCGGCGCCACCGTTCTCGTCCCCATGCACCTGCGCTATCGGCTGGTCGAGCAGGACGGCGTATGGAAGATCGCCTCACTCGCCGCGCATTGGGAACTGGCGGGCATGATCTGGCAACTGCTGCGCACCGGTCTGCCCGGGCTCGCCGCGGCGCTGAAGCTGGGGCCGCAACTGCTCGTCAACCAGGGCGTCGGCGGGGCGCTGGGCATGATGCAGGCGCTCGGTGGCGTGGGACGTCGCGGAAAACGCACCACGACAGGGCTTTTCGCCGCCGCTGCGAGCACCGATCTGAGCCGGGTGCGCGAGCTGCTCGGATCTCGGGCCGAGATCGAATTGCCCGCGGGCACGCCGGTGTCGGTGGAGGAGTTCACCAATCGGGTACGCAACATGCGCTGGAGCAAGGTGATCGCCGCCGGCCACACCGTCACGGCGAGTGTCCGGCTCGGCGCGGTAAGCGGAGTCGCGGTCGTGGAGTTCGCGACCAGCGGGGAAGGCATCGCGCGCGTGACGTTCTATCTCGACGGCGACTGACCCGGGCGGATCGCCCCCCCCGGGGGTCGCCGCGGGCGGCCGATGCCTGCCCTCGTGATCGCCTACTCGGACCGTCGCGGTTGCGCGCCTCGGAGTACGCGCGCCGGTAGCCGGATGCACCGCAGCACCCGGCTACCGGAACTGAAGGCAAGCTCAGCTCGGTGAACGGGCTCCGCACCCGGTCACGACGCGAGCTGTCCGGCGTGTTCCCTGGCCCGGTCGGACACCGGATCTTCGACCGGCGCGGACACCGGCACGGCATGCTCGGTCCAGCCGGGCGGGCCGAAGATGTATCCGAGCCGCCCCCGCCAGGTGCTCGCGCCGCGCACGTCGCGGATCAGCGCCGCCAACTCGTGATAGTTGATCTTCAGCGGGTTGTCGGTGCCGATGTTCTTGGTGAGGCCGTAGCGGACCGGTTCGGATTCGGCGGCGAAGCTGCCGAACAGACGGTCCCAGATGATGAAGATGCCGCCGTAGTTCTTGTCGATGTAGGGCTGGTTCGACCCGTGGTGGACACGGTGGTGCGAGGGCGTGTTGAACAGGAACTCGATCGGACGCGGAAGCGTCTGGACGCGCTGAGTGTGGATCGGGAACTGATACAGCAGCCCGATGCCCTGCAACAAGAAGATCATCCAAGCGGGGAAACCCAGCAGCGCCGCGGGCACCCACGCCAGCCCGCGCAGGATGTTCGGGATCGGGTGCAGCCAGGAGAGGCGAAGCGCGGTGGAGAGGTTGAAGTGCTCACTGGAGTGGTGCACGTTGTGCGCAGTCCACATCAGGCGGACCCGATGGTCGGCGCGGTGCGCCCAGTAGTAGCACAGATCCGTGACGATCAAGCCGAGCACCCAGACCCACCAGGATCGCGGCGACAGGTGCAGCGGCGTGATCGCGGCGGCCACGACTACGGCCGAGAACGGCACCAGATGCTGCATCAGCGGCTTGACCAGCCTGCCCACCGTGAACGTCGTCACGTTGGAAGCGGTGTCGCGGACCGATCCGCCGTTGCCGGACCGGTCGGGATCGCGCCGGTAGGCGATCCACTCCACCAGCATGAGCACCGCGAACGCCGGAATGGCGTAGGTCAGCAACTCGAACTCCACACGACCCATGGGTTCTCCTTCTTCCTCTGGCCTCCACCTTGGACGCTACGTGCCCGGGCCTCGGGAAACATCGCGCCGACGAGGGACTTCGGGTCCCCCGCGCGGGGGACGCGAGCGCGCAGGCGCGCGGGCAGAGTTGCCGTTCGTGCGGCGTCTCCGGTCGGCCGGATGATTAGGATCGCCCCGGGGCCCGGCACCGGAACCGGACGGAGGCGGTGACGAACTGTTGGACGTGAGCAGATCACTGGCCCGCCAGTCGGTGGTGGTCGCGGTGGTGGCGGCCGTCATCGACGCGGTGGTGCTGGGTCTGTGCGGCGTCTTCGCGGTGGCGCCGTGGCAGACGGTCGCCGCTGTCACGGCCATCGTCGCCGCCGATCTCGCCCTGGCCGCCCCACCCCGGACGGCGGGGGTGGTCGCGGTGGTGCAAGTGCTCGTGCGACTGCTGGCCGCGCTGCTGCTGTATCGGCACGGGTTCCCGGTGCGGTTCGCCGACGTGGGGTTCCTGGTGGCCGGATATCGCGCGGGCGCGTGGCTGGCCGGACCGAGTTCCGTGCTGACCATGTTGTCGCTGTGCGCAGGAGTCGCCGGGGCGCACCTGGTCACCGACAGCGCCGCGGCCCAGGACTGGCGGCTGTTGCTGGCCGCGACCGTCTCCGCGGGCTGCGTCCCGTGGCTCGTCGGCCGCTACACCGCGGCGCGGGGCGCCTACATCGCCGATCTGGAGCAGCGGGCCCGATTGCGGCAGCAGGAGCACCGGACCGCGTTGGAGCGCGCGGTCACCGAGGAACGGGCGGCCATCGCCCGCGACCTGCACGACGTGATCTCCCATCACGTCAGCGCGATCGGCATTCACGCCGGTGCGGCGCGGCTGGCTCTGGGCGGAACGGCGAACGCGGCCGCCGCCCGATCGCTGTCGGCGGTGGAATCCAGCAGCAGGGCCGCGATGGTCGATCTGCGCCGCCAGCTCGACTTGTTGCACGGGCGGGAGGACGAGGGGCAGCGTCAGCCGGGGCTGGCCGACATCGACGGGCTGATCGAGCACGTCCGCGCGGCCGGGCTGCGGGTCGAGACGAGCGTGCGCGGCGACGCCGTCACACTGCCGGACTCGTTGAATCTCACCCTGTACCGCATCGTGCAGGAGATGCTGACCAACGCGTTGCGCCACGGCGACGGCACGCACGCCCGCCTGGACGTGGAGTACCTGCCGAAGCGAGTGGTGCTGCGCGCAACGAACCCCCTCCCCCGTGAACCGGTCACCGCCGACCCCTCGATCCAGCGCGGCCTGCACGGAATTCGTCGCCGCGCCGAGCTGTTCGACGGCGCACTGGACTACGGCCGCGACGCCACGCACTGGCACACCACGGTGTCCGTGCCGATCGGAGGATCGTGAACCCGCCCATCCGCGTCCTGATCGCCGACGACCACAGCATGTTCCGCTCCGGCCTGCGCGCCGTCGTGGACAGCCAGCCGGACCTGGATTGCGTCGCCGAGGTGAGCGACGGCCGGGCCGCGATCACCGAGACCGCCCGGCTGCGACCGGATGTCGCGATCCTCGACGTCCGCATGCCGAAACTCGACGGCTTGGCCGCCACCGCCGCGATCGTCGCCGCCGGCGGCACGCACGTCCTGGTGCTCACGACCTATGACAGCGACGCCAACCTGTATCGCGCCTTACAGGCGGGCGCCAGCGGGTTCCTGCTGAAGAGCCTGCCGCCCGAAGAACTCGTCACGGCGATCCGGATCGCGGCCCGCGGCGACGCGCTGATCGACCCGTCGATGACCCGCCGCCTGGTCTCCCGCTTCGCGAGCACACTCGCGCCCCCGCGCACCCCGCCGGAAGTCCAGCAGCTCACCGCCCGCGAACTGGAGGTACTGCTCCTGCTGGCCGACGCGCGCAGCAACGCCGAGATCGCCGCGCAGCTGGGTGTCGGCGAGGAGACGGTCAAGACGCACGTCTCCCGCATCCTCGCCAAACTCGGCGTTCGCGATCGCATCCACGCCGTCGTCTACGCCCATCAGCACGGCCTGGTCTCGCCGGAATCGGCGCGCTCCGACTGACCCGCCATCCCGCTCACGTGGCGGCGACAACCGAGCGCGGTGGCCCGGTTGTCGCCGCGCACGGCTCACCCGCCGGTCGGCGGTTCCCCGACCGTCGTCGTCGGATCGATGATGCCGAAGACCTCACCCTGCGGTCCCTGGACGATGCCCATGCGGCCGAAGGGGCTGTCGTCGGGTCCCGACATGACGGTGGCGCCGAGATCACGCGCCCTGGCGAGCGCGTCGTCGGTGTTGTCGACCTGGAACCAGGCCAGCCAATACGACGGGTTGTCGCCCGGCATCTTCGTCGAGTCGTTCACGCCGCCGACGGCGTCGCCGTCCTGCGTCAGGCTGAACGTGGAGTACACGAAGTGCTCGCCGTCGCCGATCTCGGTGTAGTGCCAGCCGAACACGTCGGCGTAGAACTGCTGCGCCTGCTTGTAGTCGCTGGTGTGCAGCTCGTTCCAGCAGTAGGCGCCGTGCTCGTTGTAGATGCCCGCGCCCGCGTGGGCCTTGGCCTCCCAGATCCCGAAGACCGCGCCGGTGGGATCGGCGCCGACGACCATGCGGCCGACGTCGAGCACGTCGAACGGTTGCATCATCAGCGAGCCGCCCGCGGCGGCGACCTTCTGCGCGACGGCGTCGGCGCTGTCGGCGGCGAAGTAGGTGGTCCACACCGACGGCATCGGCATGCCTTCCGGTTTGGGTCCGATGCCCGCGGCCGCGCGGCCGTTGCGCATCGCCATCAGATATCCCCCAGCCTCGGGCGGGCTGTCCTCGATCTGCCAGCCGAAGAGAGCGCCGTAGAATTCGCGGGCGCGCCCCGGGTCGTCGACCTGGCAGTCGACCCAGCACGGCGTTCCCTGCGGCCAGCTTCCGTCATGAGTGGGCATTGCGGGTGCCTCCTGACACGGGTTGCCGATGTGCGGGCCGAGACAGCCGGCACACGGCTAGTCAACCATCAGCATTCCGTTGGAGTGAGTCGATTCGGCCGGAGCGCCGTGTCGCGCTCACAAGCCTGGAACCCAGGTGAAAAACCCCCTACACAGATCAGTCCCCGGTAGTCTCGTCGAAACCGTGAGTCTCAGTCGTCGCTGAGTGCTCCGGTGTTTCGGCTGGCTTGCCGGGGGCCTAGCCGGATCCTGGGTCGGTTGTCTTCACTGCCTGCCGACGTCTCAGCTGACAGTGCGCTCACCTACCGGTGTTCCGGTGTAATGACTAGTCTCCTCCACATTTCCGGCTAGTCAAGAGCCTGATCCGAGACGACGCGCGCGGTCACCCCCACGCTCCAGGCATCCTTCAGCAAATCGATCTTGACGTGTACTCTTGGCTCTCGAACCATGCGATTGTGACTGGGGTCACACCCCCTGCCTGACTGCATTCGCCTGCCCGATGGCCGGGCCGGCCGTCCCGTTGGAGTCCCCATGGCGCTCGCTCCCACTCCCGCATCGACGAGTGGCGGCGCGTGCGCAGATACCCGCCGTGAACGCCGCGCCGGGGACACCGGATCCGTCACTTCGGAGACATCATGAGCGCACCGAACCGATTCGACGAGCTGCAGCATCGCGTCGCGGACCTCGCACCGGTCTTCCGCGAGCCGCTGGACTCGCCCTACGAGATCTCCAACGAATTGTTCGCCGCCCTCCGGCACGTGCTGCACGACGTGGGCGGACAGCCGGACATCCCGGTCGATTACCGGGAGAAGGAGGAAGAGCCCTGGGAGATGCGCACTTACGTCACCTGCGAATGCCTCGGCTGGCGCGGCGTGTGGAACTCCGAAGAACGCAGGCGAGCGGAGAACGACCTGGGCGCGACGTTGTACTTCGGTCTCCCCTACTACGCGCGCTGGGCGACCGTCGCGGCGAAGACCTTGATCGCCAAGGGGCTGATCACCCCCGATGAGCTGTCGGCCAAGCTGGACGAAGTACGCGCCCGGATGGAGGCGCGCGCATGAGCAGGAAGTACCGAATCGGCGATCGGGTGCGGGTCCGCGACGCCACGTCGATGTTCCACACCCGCACCCAGGCCTACACCCGGGGACACACCGGCGTCGTCGTCGAGCACCGCCCGGAGTGGATCATCCCGGAGGACGAGGCGTGGGGACGCGAGGACGGTCGCGTCGAACCGTTCTATGTCGTGCGATTCCGCCAGAAGGATTTGTGGCCTACATACACCGGCTTCGACGTCGACACCCTGGAGACGGAGGTCTCCGAGCGCTGGCTCGAGCCCGCGGAGGAGGATGCCCAGTGAGCCGGACCCACGATCACGACGCGCACGCGCCGATCCGGACGAGCGAGGAGATCAGCGAGTTCGAAGTGCTCGAGACGGCGGTCCGGGAACTCGCCATCGAGAAGGGTCTCTTCTCGCAGGAAGACCACCGCCGGTTCAGCGAGTGGGCCGAATCGGTCGGGCCGCACGGCGGATCGAAACTCGTGGCCAAGGCATGGACCGACCCCGAGTTCAAGGCGCGCCTGCTCGCCGACGGGACCGAGACGTGCAAGGAGGTCGGCATCGACTGGCGCGATCCGACCGGATCCGGGACGCCGAGCGACTACACCTACTTCTACGTACTGGAGAACACGCCGCAGGTGCACAACGTCATCGTGTGCACGCTGTGCTCGTGCTATCCGCGCCCCGTGCTGGGTATGTCCCCGGATTGGTATCGCACGCCCAACTACCGTCGCCGCCTCGTGCGCAGGCCCCGCGAGGTACTCGCCGAATTCGGCTTGCATTTCCCGCCCGACGTGGAGGTCCGGGTGCACGACTCGAACCAGAAGTCCCGGTTCATGGTGCTGCCGATGCGTCCCGAGGGCACCGAGGGCTGGTCCGAGGAGCAGCTGGCCGCCATCGTCACCCGGGACACCATGATCGGCGTGGCGCTGCCCCAGGTCGACTGGACCGCGCAGCAGCCACCGAACCGAGTCGAGTCCGCAACGAGGAAGGAGGGGCGCCGGTGACAAGTGGTCCGTACGAAGTCCTGCTGAGCGCCTTGGATCCCGCGGCGCGCCGGGAGAGTGCGCTGCCCGAGCTCGATCGCGCGCCCGACCCGTGGGAGTCGAGCATGCAGGCCACCTGCGAATGCCTCTCCTGGCGCGGGGCCTTGGACAACCTGGAACGTCGTCACGCCGAGGACGCGCTGGGCGAGACGATCTATCACGAATTCCCGGTACGCAGTCGCTCGGTGGTCGTCACCGCGCACACGCTGATGGAACGGGGCGTGATCACGCCGGAGGAACTCCGCGCCCGCATGGACGCCGTACGGGAGCGCCTGCACAGGCCATAGCTTCCCCCGGGACCGTCCGCCGGTCGGAGCCGCGCGTCGGCCGACGCCTTGATAGGCAAACAACTGGAGCATCGACCCGAACGAAACGGCCCGGAACCTGGTGGTTCCGGGCCGCTTCGCTAGTAGCGGGGACAGGATTTGAACCTGCGACCTCTGGGTTATGAGCCCAGCGAGCTACCGAGCTGCTCCACCCCGCGTCGGTGAACACAACATTACACACGCGTTCGCGCAGACTGCAAATCGCCTGCTCAGGCGCGGTTTCGAGAAGGTGAACAGGCCACCGAACGCCGAACACGAGCCAGCGCCGACTTCTCGGAAACACTCAACCACCACAAGCGCATTCCTACGCCGCGGCCGCAAGATTTGCCACCGTTCAACCACTTCAAACGTGATCTACTTCACTATATCGCAGTGATCTCACCCACATAACGATGCGATAACGCACTGGTGCCCGAGCGTGTTGATGGCGTTTCCCACCTGGAAAAACGGGGATATTCGGGTTATTCGCTTCATGCAATTCCGGCGTTATCCAGATGTGATCTGCTGAGATTTCTTCGTTACCGTCACTCCACGGCCCGGATCATCCGAGACGGGCTCGAACTCGAACCGCCGAACACCGGTGACCCTGTCCCGCGGTTCGAGGATCCCCGACGACCTGGGGACAGGGACACGGCAGTGATTCGTCGCCGTGCCGGCGGGCGCAGGGAGGGAAACGACCATGACTGAGAACCGGAAGATCAGCACCCGCGCCCTCGGCTTCGCCGCCATCACCGGCGCACTTGTTGCCGTCCCGTTCGCATTCTCCACCGCTTCCGCCTCCGCGGCGACCCACGACTGGGACGGCGTCGCGCAGTGCGAGAGCGGTGGCAACTGGGGGATCAACACCGGAAACGGCTACTACGGCGGCCTGCAGTTCTCGCAGAGCACCTGGGCGGCCAACGGCGGCAAGGGCTCGGCCCACACCGCGAGCAAGGAAGAGCAGATCCGCGTGGCGGAGAACGTGCTCGCCACCCAGGGCCCCGGCGCCTGGCCGTCCTGCGGCAAGTACCTGCGCGCGGGCACCTCCTCGCCCGAGCCGCTCGTCGAGGCGGAGGAGCTCCCCGCCGTGCCCGAACCCGCCCAGCCCGCCGTGAGCGCCGCGCAGTCGGTGATCGAGCAGGCCGAGTCCGCCGCGTCCGAGCTCGCCGAGCAGTACGGCGTGCAGGACCAGCTCCAGCAGATCCTCAGCCGCAACAGCGCGCTGATCGACTCGCTCGGTCGCTGACGTCTCCCGCGTCACGAACCCGAAGAACGCCGCCATCGTCACGATGGCGGCGTTCTTCGTCCGAGTGCCTCTCCGACCGGCGTCGCCGGTCAGCGACCCGCGTCCTGATACGCCTTGACGGCGGCTTCCAGCTCGTCCAGCGCCCGGCCGAAGTCCTGGAAGTTCCCGCTGCGCATGGCGTTTCGCACGTTCTCGATCTTGCGATCGAGCTCGGCCGCCGCGGCGTCCTTGGCCGAGGACGATCCCGGCGCGGGCGGCGGCACCGACGCGGTCGGCGGGGTCGCTGCGGCGCCGGTCCCGTTGTTGCCGTCGGCGGGCGCCGGAGCGGTCCCCGGCTTCGGCCTGGTCCCCGAGTCACCGCCGAACGGCGTCGCCAACGTGCCCGCGCCCGGGATGACCTGGTTCAGCGCGTCGGTCAAGGTCGAGGCGTAGCCCACCTTGACATTCCCCGCCTCGTCCCGATAGCTCACCAGCACCCGCAGCAGCTGCGGGAAAGTCGCCGTGTTCGGCCCGGTGTTGCGCTCGTTGTAGAACGGTTCCACATAGAGAATGCCACCGTCGGCGACCGGCAAGGTCAGCAAATTGCCATATTTGATCTTGTTCGAATTCGACAGCAACGTTTTCTCGCGGGACACCTCCGGCGACGTCGTCATCCGGTTCTGCGTCTGCTGCGGACCCAATGTCTGTGTGTCCGTGGGCAACCGGAGAATCGTGAATTTGCCGTATCCGTCCGGGTCGGAACGCACCGAGATATAGGCGGCGAGATAAGGCCGGTTGTAGCCGGTCATCGCGCTGGTCAGATTGAACGTCGGCTTGTTCGTTTTCGGGTCGCCGAGCAGCACGTAATACGGCGGCTGGTTGGCGGTGGTGCCGCCCTCGGTGGTCGGATCCGCGGGCACCGACCAGAAGGCGTTGTTGGTGAAGAACTCCCGGGGATCGTCCACGTGATACTTCGACAACATCTCGCGCTGCACCTTGAACAGATCCTCGGGGTAGCGGAAGTGCGCCCGCAGTTCCGGCGAGATCTCGCTCTCCGGCTTCACCGCGCCCGGGAACACCCCGCGCCAGGCCTTCAGCACCGGGTCCGACGAGTCCACCTCGTAGAGCGTGACGCTGCCGTCATAGGCGTCGACCGTCGCTTTCACCGAGTTACGGATGTAGCTGACCTCCTTGCGCGGCAGCAACCGCCCGGTCTTCTTGTCGATGCTGTCCTCCAGCGCCCCCTCCAGCGAGGTGGTCTGCGCGTACGGGTAATTGTCCAGCGTGGTGTAGGCGTCCACGATCCAGACGATCCGTCCGCCGACGACCGCGGGATAGGCGTTCCCGTCGGTGGTCAGCCAGGGCGCGACCTTCTGCACCCGTTCGCGCGGACTGCGGTTGAAGATGATCTTCGAGTCCTCGCCGATGGCGGAGGAGAACAGGATGTTGCGCTCGGCGTACTTGGCCGCGAAGGCGAGGCGGTTGAACCAGTTGCCGATCGGCACGCCGCCCTCACCGGTGTAGGTGTACTGCGCGACGTCCGAGTCGTACTCGCGCGGACGCTGGCCGTCCGTCGCGCCGACGATCGCGTAGTCCGGGTTGGCCTGCGAGATCAGCTCCCCGAAGTACACCCGCGGCTGGTCCACCTTGATCCGCTGCTTGTCCGCGGGCGTGAACAGATCGCTCACCATGAAGATCGGGTAGCCGCCGTCGCCGCTGCCGCCCGCGGCGTTGGGATCGTCCGACGGCGGCTTGTTCACCCGGTTGGCGGGGGCGGCGACGAAGCCGTTGCCGTGGGTGTACACGGTGTGCCGGTTGATCCAGTCGGTCTGGTTGCCGCTCAGCGCAGCGGGCGAGAGCTCCCGGGCGGCGACGATGTAGTCCTGCACGTCGCCGTCGAGGTTGTAACGGTCGATGTCCAGCGACTCCGGGAAGCCGTAGAAGTTCTTCAGCTGGCGCAGCTGCGTGAAGGTGGGCGAGAGAATGTTCGGGTCGAGCAGCCTGGCGTTGCCGATGGTCGCGGCGTCCACCGGGACCTCGAGCGGGCTCTTGCTGCTCTCGCCCTTGTAGTCCTTGTAGTCGATTCGGTCGTTGGTGATGCCGAACGCCTGCCTGGTGGCGGCGATGTTGCGTTCGATGTACTCGCTCTCCTTGTCCGCGGCGTTGGGACGCACGGAGAACTGTTCGACCACCAGCGGCCACACCGCGCCGACCAGGATCGAGGACAGCACCAGCAGCGCGGCGGCCATCGCGGGCACGCGCAGATCGCGCAGCACGATGCCGGCGAAGAAGGCCAGCGCGCAGATCACCGCGATGGACAGCAGGATGAGCTTGGCGGGCAGCACCGCGTTGATGTCGGTGAACGAACCGCCGGTGAAGGTGGGTTCCTTGCGGCTGCTGGAGAGCAGTTCGTATCGGTCGAACCAGTACGCGATCGCCTTGAGCAGCACGAAGGTTCCGGCCAGCAGCGCCAGCTGGATCCGCGCGGCCCGGGTGAGCGTGCCCTCGCGGCCGGTCAGGCGCAGTCCGCCGAAGACGTAGTGGGTGACCAGGCTGGCGAAGAACGCGATGACCACCGCGACGAACAGCCAGTTCAGCACCATGCGGTAGAAGGGCAGGTCGAAGGCGTAGAACCCGACGTCGAGGCCGAACTCCGGGTCCTTCTCACCGAACGTTCCGCCGTTGAGGAACAGCTGCACCGTCACCCAGTTCGACTGCGCCACCAGACCCGACAGCAGGCCGAGCAGCACCGGGATGCCGACGCCGAACAGCCGCAGCCTGCTCATCACCGTGGTGCGGTAGCGCGCGATGGGATCGTTCGGGCCCGCCACCGGTACGAACACCGGCCTGGAGCGGTAGGCCAGCAGCAACGCCAGCCAGACCACCAGCCCGACGAAGGCCGCCACGACCAGGAACAACAGCACCCGGGTGCGCAACACCGTGAGGTACACGTTGCGGAAGCCGACCTCGCCGAACCATAGCCAATTCGTGTAGGCGTCCGTCAGCCGCGGCCCGAGCAGCAGCAACGCCGCGAGGACGATGGCCGCCACCAGCAGCACACGGCTGCGTCGGGACAGCGAAGGTAAGCCGGTGGGGGGCCGCATGCCCACGATGCCACTCTCCAAGGTCCGGCGACGCTCGCACCGATACGCCCGGCCGATGCGCCGCAGTCCGATGTTGCGGGTGGTCCTTCCGGACCGTCCCGGCCCACTCTACGGAAATCGGACACCATGCAGCTGGCAGGGTTGCGCTTGCCGCGCCGGGGAACCGATCGTCCGGGTTTCCGGCAGCTCCGGTCGGCGGTTTGATTGGATGTTCGCGTGACCCCAGACCTGCACGCCGAACTCGTCCTTGCCCGATCCGTCCGGGAGGTGGCGGAATTCGTCGACGCCGAGGGGTGGGGCCGTCCCCCGCAGATGTTCGCCCTGGTGCCGACCGCGGATCTGGTCGCGGCGCAGCCGGAACTGGAGGACCAGCTCGACGAGGGCGACGAGCTGACGCCGGTCGCCCAGGAGGCTTTCCCGGACGACATCACCGGCGGCTCGATCGCCTTGGACGAATTCCTGGCCACCACCAGCTGGCCGCCCGCGGTCCGGGGTTGCGTGCTGGTGCAGGAGATCGTGGTGCTGCCGCCGGACGCCGAATCGACACTCGACGACGCGCTCGCCCCGCTGCTGGCCGACCATGACGCGGCCGACGCGGCCGCGCGCGCCGCCGCCGAAGCGCATCCGGAGCGCCGGGAGGCCCGGTTGTTCGCCGCGGTGCTGCGCGACGGCGCGTCGCTGTGCCTGCTGCAACTGCGCCCTGAGGACGACGCCGACGATTTCGGCGATCTCGACCTGCGCACCTACCCCAACCTGGCGCCGAATCTGGTGGAGGCGCTGCGCCATACGCTCGAGTAGGCGCTCCCCGGTTCCTTCCGGCGCGGGTCACCGAGCTCGCTGCGCCGCATCACCCGCAGCTGACCGGCTCCTTGCCCGCGCTGATCTCGTTGAGCGACTGCACCGCGCCGGTGAGGTTCTCGACGCGCACCAGCCGCAGGCCGTCCGGGGTCCGCTGCTTGGCTTCGTTGCAGTTGGCGGCGGGGACCAGGAAGGTCTCCGCGCCGGCCTCCCGCGCGGCCATCATCTTGTACTGGATGCCGCCGATCGGGCCGACCTTGCCGTCCTGATCGATGGTCCCGGTGCCCGCCACGAATTTGCCGCTGTCCAGCTCGCCGGGGGTCAGTTTGTCGATCACGGCCAGGCTGAACATCAGGCCCGCCGAGGGGCCGCCGATGTCGGCCAGGTTGAAGGCCACCCGCAGCGGCGGGCGGGCGCCCTCGCCCGGTGTCACGCCGAGGTAGCCCTTGGCCGGGTCGTCGGGACGGGCGCCGAGGACGATCGTCGCGGTCTGATCGGCGTTGTCGCGCCGGTACACCACGGTCACCGTGCTACCGGGCGCCTGGCCCCCGACTGCGGTGACGACGTCCTTGGGCGTCGCCACCGGCGCGCCGTTGATGCTGACCAGTTCGTCACCGGCACGCAGCGCCTCACGGGCGGGCCCGTCGTCGGCCACCTTGCGCAGCAGCACGACCGTGGGCAAGTTCAGATAGTGCAGGGCGGCGACCTCGGCGTTGCCTTCGGAATCCTTGAAGTCCTCCTGGTTGGACTTGTCGATCTCCTCGCGGGACACGCCCGGCGGGTAGACCTCCGAGCGCGGCACCAAGCCGTGCTTGCCGCTGGCCCAGAAGCCGAATGCTTCGAAGATGCTCAGGCCGTCCCGCACCGACACCGTGGTCATGTTGAGATGGCCCGTGGTCGGATCGACCTCGGTGCCCCGGACGTCGACGACTTCCTTGCCGTCCACTTGGCCGAGGGTGTTGAAGGTGGGCCCGGGACCGAGTGCGACGAACGGCACAGTCAGCACACTGCCGGCGACACCGAGCACGAGCACCGGGATCAGAGCGGCGACCAGGGTGAGGATCCGACGATTCACCCGGACCACAGTAATGACAACCGGCGGCGCGAGGCGCCGGAGGCGGTCATTTCACCCGGGCGCGCCGCCGCCGGTTTCGCGCCGCGCGAACACGGGGACGCTGTGCTACGCGCGTAACGTAAAGGGCATGAACGACCTCCCCTTCGGATTCTCGAACCGCGACGACGACGATCGCAAGCGCGGTGACGAGCCGAGCGGTCCCGGCCCGAACGATCCGTTCGGGTTCGGTATCGGTGGGTCCGGCGCGGGCGGATTCGACCCGGCGCAGCTCGGACAGATGCTGACCTCGCTCGGCCAGATGCTCAGCGGCATGGGTCAGCCGGGCTCCGCGCAGGCCGGGCCGGTGAACTACGACGTCGCCAAGCGGCTGGCCCGCCAGCAACTCGGCTCGGCCGTCGCCCCGGTGACTTCGGGCGCCGCGAGCGCCGTGGCCGACGCCGCGCACCTCGCCGAACTCTGGCTCGACAGTGCGACCACCCTCCCCGCGGGCGCGGGCAAGACCGTGGCGTGGACCGCGAACGACTGGATCGAGCAGACGCTGTCCACCTGGCAGCGCCTGTGCGACCCGGTCGCCGAGCAGATCTCGGGGATGTGGAGCGCGGCGCTGCCGGAGGAGGCCAGGCAGTTCGCCGCGCCGATGGTCGGCATGCTGGGCCAGATGGGCGGTCTGGCGTTCGGTTCACAGCTCGGCCAGGCGCTCGGTCAGCTCGCCAAAGAGGTGCTGACCTCCACCGACATCGGCCTCCCGCTCGGGCCCACCGGCACCGCGGCGCTGCTGCCCGCGGCGATCTCGGAATTCAGTGCGGGGCTGGAACAGCCGGAGAGCGAGATCCTGGTGTTCCTCGCCGCGCGGGAAGCCGCCCACCAGCGCCTGTTCGCCCACGTGCCGTGGCTGCGCCAGCAGGTGCTCGGCGCGGTCGAGGACTACGCGCGCGGGATCCGGATGGACTTCTCCGCGATGGAGCAGGCCGCGCAGGGCATCGACCCGATGTCGCTGACCGATCCCGCGAAGCTCGAGGAGATCCTCGCGCAGGGCACCTTCGAGCCGCAGACCACACCCGAGCAGAAGCAGGCGCTGGAACGCCTGGAAACGCTGCTCGCGCTCATCGAGGGCTGGGTGCAGGTAGTGGTGGCCGACGCCGTCGGCGACCGGTTGCCCGGCGCGGGCGCGCTGGCCGAGACGCTGCGCAGGCGGCGGGCCACCGGCGGCCCCGCGGAGCAGACCTTTGCGACGCTGGTCGGCCTGGAATTGCGTCCACGCAAGCTGCGCGAGGCCGCCGCGTTGTGGCGCAGGCTCACCAGCGACGCGGGCATGACCGCGCGCGACCGGGTGTGGGCGCACCCCGACCTGTTGCCGGATTCCGACGATCTGGACTCGCCCGCGGGCTTCATCGACTCGGTGATCGGCGGCGGCGCGACCGTGTTCGACGATCCGCTCGCGCAACTCGCCGAGACCGAGGCGCGCGAGCGGGCCGCGCGCGAGCGCAAGGACGACGACGGCGGGCCCGACGTGGGGGAAGAGGGCGAGGCGTCGTCCTGATCCATCACTGTGGATGAAGCGAAACCCTGTGGATAACCAAGGGTTTCGGTACGAGCTGGCCCCTACGCGGTCCGCATACTGATGACATGACAACGATGTGTCGCGGTCCGCGATTGCGGCCGAGGGTGACCGTGCTGGTCCGCCCGAGCGGTGTCGTGCAGCTCGGGTGCGATCCGGAAACCGCGGTGGTGCTCGATCCGGAAGGGATGGACGCCGAGACCGTCGTCACGTTCCTGCGCCTGCTCGACGGTCTGCGCACCAAGCCGCAGATCATCTGGCGGGCCGGAGAATGCGGGATCGAGGCCGAACGCGCTGTGGCATTGCTCACGCTGGTCGACGAAGCCGGCCTGCTGGATCATCCGGAGGATCGGACCGCGCACGTGCGGGCGGTGCGGGTGCACGGGCTGGGTCCGCTGTCGGACGCGGTGTCGGCCGGGTTGCGCGCACTGGGCGTGCGGCCGAGCCGTTCTCGCGACTACCCCTCCGGCACGGCGGCGGTACGGTCCTGGGGAGCGGACCTCGTGGTGCTCGCCGACACACTGATGCCCGACCCACGGCTGGTGAGCGATCTGGTGCTGCACCGGATCCCGCACCTGCCATTGCGCATCCGAGACAACAAGGGCGTCATCGGGCCTTTGGTGCTCCCCGGCGTCACCAGCTGCCTGCGCTGCGCGGATCTGATCCGCGCGCAGAACGACGCCGAATGGCCGCACCTGGCGGCACAGCTGCTGGGCCGCGTCGGACACGCCTCCCCCGCCGGGATCGCTGCCACCACGGCGGTCGCTCTGAGCGAGTTGGAGGCGATCATCGACTGCTCGCCACGACGCGCTCCGGCCACGCTGGACGCCACGCTGGAACTGGATCTGGATTCCCACGTCCTCGATCGGCGCGGTTGGGACCGCCATCCCGCATGCGCGTGTGTGCACGTTTCCGCAGGGCACAGCCTCGGAAGCCGACCGTGATCAAGATTGCGATGGCCGATCGGCCGGTCCGTCCGCCATGATGGGTACGTGTCTGAGATCGTGCGCCGTCGCTCGTCCCGCAACGCCAAGTTGGCCAAGATTCCGCTCGGCATCGCCGGGCGGGCGGCCGTGGGGTTCGGCAAGAAGCTCGCCGGAGGCGACAAGTCCGAGATCAACGCGCAGCTCAATCAGAAGGCCGCCGAGCAGTTGTTCACGGTGCTGGGTGAGCTGAAGGGCGGCGCGATGAAGTTCGGGCAGGCACTCAGCGTGATGGAGGCCGCGGTACCGGAAGAGTTCGGCGAGCACTACCGGGAGGCACTCACCAAACTGCAGGCCGCCGCGCCGCCGATGCCGGCCGCCACCGTCCACCGGGTACTCGACCAGCAGCTCGGCACCCAGTGGCGTACCCGTTTCCGCGAGTTCGACGACAGCCCGGCCGCGTCGGCCAGCATCGGGCAGGTGCACCGGGCGGTGTGGTCGGACGGGCGCACCGTCGCGGTGAAGGTGCAGTACCCCGGCGCCGACGAGGCGCTGCGCGCGGACCTCAAGACCCTGTCCCGGATGTCCGGTCTGGTCGCGTCCGTGATCCCCGGGGCGGACGTCAAGCCGATCCTCGCCGAGATCACCGAACGCACCGAGGAAGAGCTGGACTACCGCAACGAAGCGGCCCATCAGCGCGCCTTTGCGAAGGGCTTCGACGGGCACGGCGAGATCGTGGTGCCGAAGGTGGTGGCCAGCGCGCCGAAGGTGATCGTCACCGAATGGCTGGACGGTGTCGCCGTCTCCTCGATCATCAAGCAGGGCGCGGAGGATCCGGCGGGCACCCGCGCGCTGCGCAACCGTGTCGCGGGACTGATGGGCCGGTTCCACTTCTCGTCCCCCGAGGTCGTCGGACTCCTGCACGCCGACCCACACCCGGGCAATTTCATGATGCTGCCCGACGGCAAACTGGCGGTGATCGATTTCGGCGCCTGCGCGCCGATGCCCGACGGCTTTCCCCCGGTGCTGGGCCGGATGCTGGCCCTCGCGGTCGAGGAGCGCTTCGCCGAACTCACCGAATTGCTGTACGACCACGGTTGGGTGATCCCCGGCCGGGTGGTCACCCACCAGGAGATCGCCGACTACCTGCGTCCGTTCACCGACCCGATCCGAACCGACTCGTTCCACTTCACCCGCAGGTGGATGCAGCGGGTGGCGGGCAAGGCTTCGGAGTTGTCCAGCCCGGAAATGAAAACCGCACGGGCCCTGCAACTTCCGGCCGAATACGTGATGATCTTCCGCGTGCTCGGCGGCTCCGTAGGCATCCTGGCGCAGCTCGACGCCGAGCTGCCGTTCATGCAACTCGTCCGCACCTGGATGCCCGGCTTCCGCGAGGAGCGCACGGCCTCCTGAGTTCCGTCATTCCCGGGGCAAATCGCTGCTCGAGTCACGGCGCAGGGTCCCTTTTGCTTGTTACTGCCGACGCTGCGAGATAGCCGCCCGGCCCGCGGCCCCGCCATGACGGATTCCTCGGAACCACGCAGAGCAGCCGCCCACCCGGCGACGGTGGGCGGCTGGTCTGCTTTCTCGTTCGTTGGCTCGGCCCGTGCCGGGACCGACCGAATCGAGCACATCGACCGGAGGGAGGGAAATCACTCCCCGGCTCATGCCGGGACCGCGACCTTGCGCGGACGACCACGGGGACGCTTGCGGGCGATCACGACACCCTGGTCGAAGATCTCCCCACCCCAAACACCCCATGGCTCACGACGATCCATGGCGGCGCTCAGGCAGCCCTTGCGGATCGGGCAGGTCGCGCACAGCGCCTTGGCCTGCTCCAACTGGACCGGGCTTTCGGCGAACCAGAGGTCCGGATCTCCAGCACGGCAGGGCAGGACCTTGGCAATCTCCTGGGTCCGAGTAGTCGACGCCACGGTTCGGCATGTCACGTCAGTAGTGGCCTGGGGCCAACCCTGTGCGGTGAACACGTCGTTCTCCTTCAGCTCGTTTGCAGCGGTTCGTTTGTTTGCGGCGAAACCGGTGCCGGTCGGCTGAAGGGCCGGAGAATACTGGCCACGGTTTCGCTGTCGTGCGATCCGTGGCCAGGAGGTCGGGGAGGAGTTCCCTACCTAGGTCGACATCTGTGTCGAGTCCTGTTCACGGTCGCTGGGTGTGCGGTGCGGAGGCGTGCTGCCCGCGGATCCGCCGGCTCGAAGCCGGCTTCATCCGCGAAGACATCGACTGCTGCCTCGGCAGCCGTCGGGTGCCAGCCCGCGCTGGGCTTGCCCTGAATGGGGGTACGGACAGAGGTGTGCATCGCAGCGGAATTCACTTGCGAGACGCATGTGCCGAACGCACCGATTCCGGACAGACCGATCCCCTGCAAGGCGAGGATCCCCCGGGAGGCCGCCATGGGCGCATAGACCGCAACGCCACTGGCGCCGAAGTTCATGATGTTGTCCACTGCTCTGCCTCCCTCCTGTACTCGTTGTGTGTCGGTAACTGTGCGCGCCGAGATGCCCTCCCGGTGCGTGGAATCCACCATAGGCAAGATCGTCGAGCGCGACAACCTATTTTCTACCTGCGGTTTTGTGATGTGGATCGAAGCCGGGACGCGACGATGGCCAGTACGTCGGCGCCGAACTGGTCGATCTTCTTCGCGCCGATGCCCGCGATCGCGGCCAAGGCGGCGTCGTCGGCGGGCAGTTGTTCGGCGATCGCGGTGAGCGTGGTGTCGGTGAACACCACGAATTCGCGGACCCGCAGCGCCTCCGCCTTCTCCGCACGCCAATCACGCAGTGCCGAGAGCAGTTCGGCGTCCAGCTCGGCCGGGCAGCGACGGCAGCGGCCGAGCATGGTCGCGTACGTGCCGATCAGCGGTTTCGCGCAGACGCGGCAGGTCGGGCGGACGCTGTTCGCGGCCTTCGGGGGGGCCGCGATTCGCGACGCGGGCGAATCGTCCGGGACGAGGCCGGTGAGGAACCGGGAGCGACGCCGGGTGCGCCTACCGCCTTCGTTCCTGGCCAGCGCCCAGGACAGCCGCAGATGTTCGCGCGCCCTGGTGACTCCTACGTAGAGCAGCCGCCGTTCCTCCTCCAGCGCCGCCGCGTCGGCGACCGAGCCGTCGTCGGCGAGGACGTGCGCGATCGGCATGGTGCCGTCGGAGAGGCCGACGAGGAATACCGCGTCCCACTCCAGGCCCTTGGCGGCGTGCAGCGAGGCCAGCGTGACCCCTTGCACGGTGGGTGGGTGCCTGGCCTCGGCGCGGGCAGCGAGCTCGCGCAGCAGTCCGGTCAGGTCGAGCCGGTCGTCGTGGCCGACCAGTTCTTCGGTCAGCCGCACCAGGGCCACCAGCGAGGCCCAGCGTTCGCGCGCCTGGGCGCCTGCGGGCTCGGTGGCGGTGAGACCGACCGGGGCGAGCACCGCGCGGACCAGGGTGACCAGGGCACTGCCGCTGCGCGACTGGTCGGGCAGATCATCGCGGGACGCGGCCTGCCGCAACGCCTGCACGGCCTGCCGCACTTCGGCACGCGCGAAGAACCCCTCGCCGCCGCGCACCTGGTAGGGGATGCCGCGTTCGGTGAGCGCCTGCTCGTAGCTCTCCGACTGCGCGTTGATCCGATAGAGCACGGCGATCTCGGCGGCCGGTGTGCCCGCTTGGATGAGCCGGCCGATCGCCTCCGCCACCGCCGCGGCCTCCGCGGGCACGTCGTCGTACTCGGCGAAAACCGGCTCCGGTCCATCGGCTCGCCGGCCGATCAATTGCAGCCTGGTACCCGCGATGCGCCCGCGCGCCGCTCCGATCACCCGGTTGGCCAGCGATACCACCTGCGGGGTCGAGCGATAGTCGCGTTCCAGGCGGACCACCGTGGCCTCGGGGAAGCGACGGGAGAAGTCGAGCAGGTAGCTCGGCGTGGCGCCGGCGAACGAATAGATGGTCTGGTTGGCGTCGCCGACGACGGTCAGGTCGTCGCGGTCGCCGAGCCACGCGTCGAGCACGCGCTGTTGCAGCGGCGTGACGTCCTGGTACTCGTCGACGACGAAGCTGCGATAGCGGCCGCGGAACTCGTCGGCCACGGCCGGGTAGTCCTCCAGGGCGGCCGCCGTATGCAGCAGCAGGTCGTCGAAATCCAGCAGCAACCCGTCCGGCGTCGCCTTGAGCTTCTCGTAACCCGCGTAGACATCGGCGACACGCAACGCCTCATAGGGCGTCTCGCGCCGCTGCTTCGCGACCGCCGCCACGTAATCCTCCGGCGCGATGAGCGAGCCCTTCGCCCATTCGATCTCGCTCAGCAGGTCGCGGACGCTGTCGGTGGCCGTGGACAGCCCGGCCCGGTGCGCCGCCTGCGCCACGATCGGGAACTTGGCATCGATCAGCCGCCACGGCACGTCACCGACGATCTGCGGCCAGAAATACTTGAGCTGCCGCAACGCCGCCGCGTGGAAGGTCCGTGCCTGCACCTGGGCCGCTTCGCCGCCGAAGCCCAAGGCCCGCAGCCGGGTGCGCAACTCCCCCGCCGCCCGCGCGGTGAACGTCACCGCGAGTACCTGGTCGGCCTTGACCTGCCCCTGGGCGATCAGATGCGCGATGCGATAAGTGATGGTCCTGGTCTTGCCGGTACCCGCGCCCGCGAGCACGCACACCGGACCACGCGGGGCGCGCACGGCGGCGGCCTGCTCGGGATCGAGGTCTGCGAGGTCGAGAGCGGGCACGCGATCCATCATGACAGCGCCCACCGACAGCGCCGAGGCCGCCTTCGCGATCTCGCGATCGGCTCGCCGCCGTATCGCCTCTACCTGCTCGACCTGCGGCGTAGGCCCTTGAAAGGGGGCAGGGACGGCGTCTTCCACCGGAATTATCACCGAGCCGAGCACGCGCTCGCCCGCCGCGCCATTGCTCGGCATGCGAGGTCGGTCGTGGGCGAGGGAGCACGAACGGTCGAAACTTCGCGGACGATTCAGCGGTCGCGCAGCAACCGCAGGGACCGCACGAAGGCACTCGTCCGGTCGTCGAGCGGCGCGAAGAACTCCGCGTCGCACGCCTCCACCGCGACGATGGCCCGGTTGACCAGCGCGACGCCGGTTTCGGTGGCGACCAGGGCCTTGGCCCGGCGATCGCTCGGATGGTCGCGGCGTTCGACCAAACCCTTCTGCGCCAGCGCGCGCAGCACCTGAGAGGTCATCATCGGGTCGGTGGCGGCGTAGTCGGCCAGGTCACGTTGCCGCACCGGATCCGCGCGGCCCGCCGCGAGATAGGTGAGCGAAGCCAGCAGTACGAATTGCACGTGGGTCAGGCCGAAAGGGGCGAGCGCCGCCCGCTGCGCGGCCTGCCAGCGATTGGTCACCTGCCACATCAACAGACCGGGGCTTTCCTCGGCCGTGTGGAACCTGGAGCGCAGCTTTCCGTCCCCCGCCTCGTGCATCGGCCTCCCTCACTCGTCCGTCATCGCCCGCGCGATCAGCACGTAGTCGTGCGGGCTGAGTTCTATCAGGCCACGGCGCAGGCTCATCCCCCAGTTCGGCGCGCTGGTGAATTCCAGGTCCTCGCGCAGCGCCTCGATCGGAGTCTCACGCGCCCCGGCTCGGTAGCTCACCGCACGCCGCCAGGGCTGGAAGCAGCCGCCGTCCTGCGGGGCGGCCTGCCAGGCCGGACGGTCATCGATGGTGCCGATCGCGGTGAAAGAGCGCACCGGAGATCCCGCGCGCATGCCCTCCCGTGGCGAGTAATAGACCAATCCGTCGCCGGGCCGCATGCGTTCCACCGCCGCACGCTTGCCATGGTTGGCCTGCGCGATGCCCAACTCGACACCGCGCCGGACATGCTCCCTGGACACGACCGCCAGCCAATATCTCGTGTTCGGTCCGGAACAACCGCCGGCGGCGGCCGGACGACCTCTCCGCTCCCGAGCCCCCGCCTCGGGGTGACCGGCCCTGCTCCGCCGCGCCTCGCCGACGCGGGAACCCGCACCGGTGACGGGGGTGTCCTTCCCTCGCCCGCCGTTCACGCCGCGACCCCCTCGGCGACGGCGACGAGCGCGTCGAGATCGGGTTGCACGGATCCGGCCAGGCCCGCGCCCAGGATCCTGGCCCACAGCCATCGCAGTGGTCCGTCGATCGAGACGGTCACCGTGATCGTGGTGCCGCCCTCGGCAACGGTGACCTCGTGAGCGAAGGTGAGCCGCGCGCCGAGCAAACGGGAGACGTCGACGAACTCGCGGTCGGTGAGACGGGTGACGACGAACCGGATGTTCGGACCGCCCTTCGGCCGCAACGTCCCGGTGGCGCCCTCGGCGAACGGCCCGTCCAGGCGCACCCACTCGGTATCGGTGTTCCATTCCGGCCAGGTGGCCATGTCCGCCCAGCGAGCGAAGAAGGCGCTCGGCGGCGCATCGGAGGTGGCGTGCGCGGTCGCGATGATCGTCATGCATTTAGTATGCGCGCATAGTAAATGCCGTGCAAGACCCTCCGAAAAGGTTCGAGTTGGAACAGTGAACGGCTCTCCGGCGTTGCAGTGTCCGTGACTGACGCGAACCCCACCCTGACGATGTACTCGACCACCTGGTGCGGCTACTGCCGCAGGCTCAAGAAGCAGCTGGACGAGGCGGGCATCACCTACGTCGAGATCGACATCGAGGACGACCCGGCGTCGGCCGAATTCGTCGGCAGCGTGAACGGGGGCAACCACGTCGTGCCCACCGTGAAGTTCGCCGACGGCTCCACCGCGACGAATCCGTCGCTGGCGACCGTCAAGCAGGTCCTCGCCGGACTGTCCTGATCAGCCGACGCGCGCGGGTCGCATCGCCCGCGCGCGGATGCGCTAGTGCCTCGTCAAGCAACCTTCGGTAGGTAATCAGGTTGCCGGATCTTGGAGTTGACGGCGAAGTCGCGTTTGGGTCGGGCGTGCTGGTTGTACCAGCGGATGTAGGCGCCGATCGCGGCGTCCTGTTCGTCATG
>NZ_JBSGDA010000027.1:0-97843 GCF_053602135.1 Nocardia sp. NPDC004573 | reverse complement strand
CCACCAGCACCACCTCCACCGGCAGCATCACCGGCAACAGGTCCACGATCAACCCGACACCCGGTTACCGAGGCAACCTACTTGGACGAGGCACTAGCTCTTCGGGGGGATGATCAGTTCTTGGCCGACGCTGATGACATCGGGGTTCGGGATCGCGTTCGCTTCGGCGATCAGCGGGAACAGCGCCGCGTTACCGTAGAAGCGCTTGGCGATCTTGGAGAGGGTGTCGCCGGAAACGACCTTGTAGGTGATGCCCGGAATGATCAGGACCTGGCCGACGTGAATCACGTCGGGCTCGTCGATACCGTTCGCCGCGGCGATCAGCGGAAACAGGTGCGAGTTCTGTGGGCGATAGAAATGCGCCGCCAGACCGGAGAGGGTTTCGCCACGCACCACCGTGTGTTTGCGGCTCACGTCGGGAAGGATCAGGACAGTTCCGACCTGGATCGAGTCGGGATCCGGAACCCCGCTGGCGACGGCGATCAGCTCGAAAAGCGAAGCCTGCCCGTAGAATCGTTTCGCAATCGCCGTCAGGGTATCGCCTGCGACGACCTTGTGGGTGTTGAGCATGATTTACTCCTTTCGATGGAACCGCACCGTTCACGGTTTCCGAGGATGTCGATCAATTCGATGAACGATGTCCGGGTCGGAATCGCCGGATCCAGCGTATAGTCGGCACAAAGTGCGCTGAAGTCTTCGGCCGGACGGATCAGAAGTCGGGTAGCCCGCTACTCATGCCGAAGCTCTGGAAAAGCGAACAATTGTGCGGCCCCCGATCGAGCAGTGCGCGGCAACCGGCGTCGAAATGAGTAGTCGACTACTCGTTACCAGACGGACGGGTGAGCCTACGGTTGGTGCTATCCAAGATCAACAGGGCGAGGCATGCGACGGCGATATGGAGCCCGGGCGAACGCACACATGAATTCGCGCAGACGGCCGGGTCGATTCGCAGCACGCCGGAACAGCTCGATGGTCGGCGGCAGTCGGGTGGAGGAGATATGGACGCCACAGCACGAACGGATGCCTTGGCAACGGAACTTTCCGGAGCCCTCACAATGGCATCGCGGTGCCCTGAAACTTTCCCGCAGAACAGCCAGGACTACCGCCTCCGAGCTGCGCAATTCTTCACCGAGAACGATCGGGTGGCCCGTGCCATCGACAGCGAACTCGGTGAATTGTTTCGCAAGGACCCCGAGCTCGGCCGCCTTGTCGAAGCCACCAGCGGCAGGGGCGGCCGCAAGCGGCTCGCGCAACACCTGCGGCGGACGCTGCACGAGCACCCGCACACACAGGAGTCCCTGCTCTCCTTGACGCAGGGTATCGCCGATCCCGTCGCCGGCCGCACGCCCGTAGGCCGCGCGGTGTCGTGGAGCCGGTCGTCGGGATGGTTCAGTCGCGAAGTCGTTCTGGTGCTGATGAATTTTCTGATCGCCGTCCCCATCGTGGTCGCATATCTCACCGTATGGGGCGGAATTCATCGCGACAGTTCGCCGGACGACGTGTCCACCGCCGCACTGAGCGTCTTCATCGTATGGGTACTGTCTTTCCTACCCAGTTGGTTGTACATCCGATTTCTCGGACAGCGCGCTGGCGCCCTGTGGAGCGAGTACGTCATCAATCTCCACCGCCTCGGGGTGGACGAACCGAAATACTTGCCGCGACCTCCGAAATCCTCCGAGTTCTATGCGGAATGGCTCGCGGACGGCGGTTACCTCCAGGAGGAGGACCACAATATCTATCGGCAGAAGTTCAACGCCTACTATGGCCGCGCCGTGTCCTCCGCAGGCGAATCCGATTTTGTGATCAAAACCGACACCCTTTTTCCTGTCTTCCTCGCTACGATCGGTTTCGCGACCTGTTGGACAGCGGTCCTCTGGGATCGAAGCTTCGTCGATGATCCCACCACTGTGTGGGACATCCTCAAGTTCGGATTTCTCGGCGCCTACGCATTCACCGTGCAGAGCCTCGTCCGCCGATTCTTCCAGAGTGATCTCAGACCGAGTGCGTATGCCTCCGCACTCCTGCGGATAATCGTCGTCTTCGCCACCTTGGTGGCCTTGTATCAACTGATCGACGGCTTCGAACCGGGTGTTCGATCAGCGATCGCCTTCGTGGTGGGCGCTTTCCCGATCGTAGGCATCTATGCACTCCACCGGACTACGGCAGTCGCTCTGCGGGCCGCGGTACCCCAGCTCACTCCGAATTATCCGCTCAATCAGATCGACGGCCTGAACGTATGGTACGAATCCCGGCTCATCGAAGAAGGCATCGAAGATATGCAGAGTCTGGTGACGGCGAATCTCGTCGATGTCATCCTCCACACGCGTGTTCCTATCGGCCGACTGGTGGACTGGATCGATCAGGCTCAGCTGTACTTCCACCTGGACCACAGTGAAGTGACGCGGCGTGAACGGCGGCAGGCCCTGCGTCAGGACAACAAATCGTCGTCCAAACCCTCCTCCGAGGACCCGAGCTGGACCGCGCAGCTCAGCGGAAGCCTCGGCCCTGGCGTTCGCGCCGGCACCAACACCCGGGTGCGGCTGCGCCAACTCGGTATTCGCACGGCAACCGATTTGCTCATCGCGTTCCCTCCTAGCGAAGTCGACCCCCGCACCCCCGCAGAACCGGTGGGTCGGAAATACCACCACCTGACCCCGGCAGGGATCGATCTCGAGCAGATCCGCATGCTCGTACGCGTTCTCGACGAAAGCAGCGAGCTGGTCCCTGTCTGGAACTGGCAACGCAGGGGCGCTCGTATCCGCCCTCCTCAGGAGCGGTCGCCCAGAAGACGCGGCAACGGGCTCGAACACCCGCCGCCGGAGACGACAGCAAGCGCACTCCGTCGACGAAAGCCACAACGAACGATTTTCGACCCGCACTGAACGTTCCGGACGAGGTCCCGCGTTATCACTCGCGCGGGATCGCCTCCTCCGGAAGCTCCGCTCGATGACCACTCGGCGAGGCCGGAACCGCTCGATGCGCCATTCGGTCGTGGCGGCGTCGGTTATCCCGCGGGAGTGGTGGACTGGTGCACGGCCAGATGGAAGGGCCGGTCACGCGTTCCGACCGGCTGGGGTCATGACGATCTGACCCCGGCTGCGCCCGATCTTCATGGCGCGGCCGGCGCCGTCAGGGTGCGTCCAATACACTTGCCGGAACCCCATAGGGCAGAAAGCGCACCCGACGGCGATCGTCGGTGTTGTCGCGATGCGCGCGCAAGGCCTCGAGTTCGCTGGGAAAGACCTGGTCGACCCTGGCCTCGCCGCTGTCATCGATGCTGTAGATCACCCACACCCCGCTGCCGGTCTCGCCGGTGGTCTCGCCCTCGGGTTCCGGCGGGCGTGGCCGTTGCGGTTGGACGAACTGACCGAGCAGCGACGCCACTGAACCGACACTCGCGTGATCTACGCGATCCAGGAACACGCCGGCTTTCCCGAGCAGATCACGGAGCTCGGTTCCCGCTCCACGCAGCGCGCGTTCGAATTCTTCCGGATCGATGCCGAAAGGCCCGTTGGTTGGCATCGCATGTGCTCCTGGGGACGAGTTGGGTGTTACGTCCTCAGTGTCCTCGCGAAACGCCGACTTCGCCACGACGGCCTCGCCCATCCTCGATGCCGTGACACTTTCCGACTCATCCGTGGGTGGCCGCAGCAGTCTATCGGGGTTGCAGACGCGGCAGGATGTGACGACCTGCTCGCCTGCGAGCCCGTCGTGCCCGGTGCCATTCGCCGCGGGGGCGGGCGATACCACCGCAACCACGTTCTGAACACGGGTTCGTAGGCTCGACGGCCATGACCGTGTTGCGTTCGATCCTGTTGTTCGTCCTCGCCGCCGTCGCCGAGATCGGCGGCGCCTGGCTGGTGTGGCAAGGGGTCCGCGAACAGCGTGGCTGGGCCTGGATCGGCGCCGGTGTCGTCGCCCTCGGGCTCTACGGATTCGTCGCCACCGCGCAACCCGATGCGCATTTCGGCCGCATCCTCGCCGCCTACGGTGGCGTGTTCGTCGCGGGCTCGCTGGCCTGGGGCATGGCGCTGGACGGCTTCCGGCCCGACCGCTGGGATGTCACCGGCGCCCTCGTCTGCCTGCTCGGCGTCGCCGTCATCATGTACGCACCACGCCACGCCTGACCCTGGTTCCCGCGTCATCCCTGGCGGCAGTAGTCGAAGGGCATGCCGAGGGACGCCATCAGCAGCACCCTTCGGTCTCGGCGGCCGGGCAGCACGCCGGTACCAGCCCCAGCAGATCGTCCAGCGCCGCGGCGATCCGGTATCGGCGAGTTCGTCGCGGCTGCGCCGGCCTTCCGGAATCGCGACGATCAGTCCACAGCCGCGCAGGCAGGTCAGAACCTTCCCGCTCCACTGTTCGCCGCGTCGGCGTAGCGGCGGGCCAAGTGGGCGAACGCGGCGGTGAGTTCCGGCGGCCCGATGACTTCGATGTCGGCGTCGAACCTGCCGAGAACGCCGGCGAGGGCCGTCCACGACCACGAGCCGAGGACTACCCGGCAGCTGTCGGGACCGAGCGCCTCGACCACCCCGTCGTGGAGGAACGGCGCGACCTCGGCGGCGGGCAGGCGCAGGATCACCGCCCCACGACACGGCCAGTTCCCGGTCGCGTCCGAGCCACGAAACCTGCTGGTCACGAATGTGGTGACGTCTTGCGCCGGGAGTTCACGCGGCGTGAACCGGGGGCCGGTGGGGGTTCGCGGGGTGATCCGGTCGGCGCGGAACGTCCGCCAGTCCTCGCGGTCGAGGTCCCACGCCACGAGATACCAGCGTCCACCCCAGGTGACGAGATGATGGGGTTGCACTCGACGCGGCGGATGCGCGGCGGCATGCGTCGACGACGCGCCCGCGTAGTCGAAACGCAGCACTTCGCAGGCGTGGACGGCGGCGCCGATCGCCGTGAGGACCTCCGTGCCGACCTCGGGCGCCGGCCGATCCTCGGGCGGTGCGACGGCGGTGATCGGCAGGGTGTCGATGCGGTGGCGTAGCCGCGCGGGCATGACCTGGCGGACGGTGTTCAGCGCGCGCGCCGCAGCCTGCTCGACACCGGCGCCCGCGGTGATGGCGATCTGGAGTGCGACGGCCAGGGCGACGGCCTGTTCGTCGTCGAACAGCAGCGGCGGGAGCTGGGCGCCTGCGCTCAGCCGGTATCCACCGTCGGGACCTTTCGTGGTGGCGATGGGGTAGCCGAGTTCGCGCAATCGGTCGATATCACGGCGCACGGTACGTGGGCTGACCTGCAGCCGCTCGGCCAACAGCGCCCCCGGCCAGTCCCGGCGCGCCGGTAGCAGGGACAGCAGCGCCAGCAGTCGCGCGGACGTTTTCGGCATGTTTCTCATTCTGTCCGCAGTAGCGGACACAACCTGGCCACTACCCTTGCGAATGTTGCTCACGTCAGCCGACGAGCCGAACAGGAGCAACTGTGTCCCTCACCACCACCACCCACCTGAACTTCCGCGGTGACGCCCGCGCCGCGCTGGAGTTCTACCAGTCCGTCTTCGGCGGTCAGCTCGCCGTCGTCACCTACGAGGACGCCGGGAACGTCGGCGCCGGGGCCGACCAGATCATGTGGGGCCAGGTACAGGCCGACAACGGGTTCCACATCATGGCCTACGACGTGCCCGTGCAGACGGGCTACGACCCCGGCGAGAACGCGTTCTTCGTCTCCGTGCGCGGCACGACGGTCGAAGAGGTATCGGGCTATTGGGAGAAACTCACCGCGGGCGCGACCATCGTGGTTCCGATGGGCCCGGCGAACTGGGGGGCCGCCTACGGAATGTTGCGTGACCGTTTCGGTGTCGTCTGGGTCGTCGACGTCGTCAGCGGCTACAGCGGATAACGCGGTCGACGACTTCGCCGAGCGGATGCCACACGTTCATGACTCCGGCGACTTCGCCAGGCCGCGAACGTGTGGCCATGCCTCGGCAAGCGCGAGTAGCTGATGCAATTCCGCGGTGAGATCCCGTGTGCCCGGCCGGATTCGGTGCCGCGGCGGGAAGCGACTCGCGCGCGGAGGGTGCCCTGCAGCTTTTGTGGCGATGGCCGCGGCGACGCGACGAGCATAGCTGTGCGGGTCACCGCCGGTGGCGGCCAGATCGTCGGGGCTGTCGCTGTAGCGCTTGAGATGTAGCAGGCTGTCCCGGATTTCGACCGTCATGCGGTGCAGACGGATGGCCGGGTCTGTCCGGCCGTAGTGGCAGAGCGGCAGCGAGCGCGGCGCACCGGCGCCGAGCAGCGGGCGGAGGCCGCGACGCTCGCCGCGGAGCGCCGGCATCACCACGTCACCGTCGCCAGAAGAAGTGATGCACCACCCCACTGGGGCTCGGGATCCGCTCCAGGTGAAAACGGTCGACGAGTTCATCGGGACTCTTCCACAACCTCTCGCCGCGACCGAGTTCGGCTGGTGCGACGGCGATATGCATCGTGTCGACCAGATCGGCGTCGAGGAATTCCCGGACCGTGGCGACACCACCGCCGATGCGCACGTCCTTGCCCTCGGCGGCCTCGAATGCCCGCGCCAGCGCTGCTTCCGGAGTTGCGTCGAGAAAGTGGAACGTTGTGTCTCCCAGCGTGAACGAGGGACGCACGTGGTGGGTCAGGACGAACACCGGTGTGTGGAAAGGAGGTTCGTCTCCCCACCAGCCCTGCCATTCGTAGTTCTCCCAAGGCCCCCGCTGGGGGCCGAACTTGTTGCGTCCCATGATCTCGGCGCCGATGTTGTTGGTGAAGTCGCGAGTGCAGTAGTCGTCCAAGCCATAGGTCCCCCCTGGTTCGGTCCGTGTGGGCCAGTGCGCGGTGGCGCCCGTCCAGAAGAAGAGCGCACTCGGATCGGCGTGGCCGAATGGGCGCTCGAAGCTTTGCCCCTCCCCGGAACCGTAGCCATCGCTGGAGACATTGAAGTTCTGAACGCGGACCAACTGTGCCATCGGGAGCCCTTTCTGGTTGCAATATGCAATCAGTAGGCAACTTACCTACACTGATCCCATGGCGCAACCAGTTGCTCATAACAAGCTGCCGGTCCCCCCGGGAAAGTCGGGCTGCCCGATCAACATGACGATCGAGCTGCTCGGGGATCGTTGGAGCTTGATCGTCCTGCGCGACATCATGTTCGGCGGCTCCACCCACTTCCGCGAGCTGCTCGCCGCGTCCATGGAGGGCATCGCGTCGAACATCCTGGCCAATCGCCTCGCGAAACTCGTCGACGCGGGCCTGCTCACCCGCGACGACGACCCGAGTCACCGCCAGAAGGTCGAATACCATCTCACCGAGGCAGCCATCCAGCTCGTCCCGGTCATGGCCCAGCTCGGCGCGTGGGGCGCGCACTGGTTGAACACGGCGCCGGAGCTGACCGTGCGAGCCGAACTACTGGCCGCCGGCGGCCCCCCGCTCTGGGAGCGATTCATGACCGAACTCCGCGCCACCCACCTGGCCGGGGCGCCGCTACCCACCGATGGCGTGCTCGCGGAACTGACCGCCGCCTACCACGAAGCCGTAGCCAGGGCGGAACCCGAAGCCGCTGAATAGATTCGCCCGCCGCCACTGAGATGTGTTCGCCTCCGTCAGCAGTGCTGTGACGATCCGGGTGGGCTGCCGATGCCCCCGCGGATCGGAAAGCGGTCAGCGATTCGCAGTGCTCGGGATCGGCGTTTTCACGTCTCGCGCAGACCGCATGACGGCCGGACGCCCGCCGATCCGAGCCAGTACCCAAGCAACCAGCGCGAACAGCGCATAGAGGGCGCCGACCCCACAGGAGGCCCGCCACCCCCACGAGCTGTACGCCCACGTGGTCGTGACTGCCCCGAGGGCGGACCCGAGGGAATAGAAGGCCATGTAGACGCCGATGACGCTGCCGGCGCGATGCGGATGCTCGGCGGTGAGCAGGTGCTGACTGCTCACGTGCACGGCTTGGACGGCGAAGTCGAGTAGGACGATGCCTGCCACGAGTAGCCCCAGGGACGACCGGCCCTGGGCGATCAGCACCCAAGAGCCGATGAGCGCTGTCAGCGACCAACCCGTGATCGCCTGGGCGTGACCGGCGTCGGCCCATCGTCCCGCGCGGGCGGCACCGAGCGCTCCGGCCAGGCCTACCAACCCGAACAGGCCGATCTCGGTGGTGCTCAGGTTCCAGGGCTGAGCACCGAGCGGCAGTGCGAGCCCGCTCCACAGGGTTCCGAAGGATGCGAACAGGAACAAGGCGATCAGGCCCCGGCTCAGGAACAGCCGATCGGTGCGCACGAGCCGCCCCATCGAGGCCAGCACCTGCGTGTATCGAGCGCCGGTCGCCCTCCGGTCCGGATACAGCCTTGCTCGGGCGAGGATGGCCAGTGCCGCGCAGAGGATGGCGAGCAGTGCGTAGACCGCGCGCCAGCCGACCGCGTCGCCCAGCGCGCCGGCGAGGACTCGGACACCGAGAATGCCGATCACCACACCCGAGGTGACGGCGCCGATATTGCGGCCCCGCTCGCCCGGTTCGGAGACGGCAGCGACGTAGGCGACCGTCACCTGCACCACGACCGCGAACATCCCCGCCGCGGCCAACCCCGCCATGACGAGGATGCCGCTGGGCGCGGCGGCCGCGATCGCGGCCCCCACGGCGGTGAGCGCCAGATGCGCGGCGATGAGCCGTCGGCGGTCGAGCACGTCACCGAGCGGGACCAACAGGACCAGACCGGCGAAGTAGCCGATCTGCCCGGCGGCGACCAGCCGGCCCAGCGACTCCGGCCGCAATCCCAGATCGTGCCCTGCCGCTGCCACTACCGGCTGGATCGCGTAGACGGTCGACACCGCCACGGCGCACACCAGCGCCAGGATCCATCGCTGGGATCGGGTTACTCCCGTCGACACCGCGCCTCCCGATTGGTAGCAAAGTGAAACCATTCGACCGTAGGCATAATGGTTTCGAATTGCAACTGATGGAAAGGAGCGTTGTGCCCCCGACGCACGATTCAACCCGCGACTGGACCGATCCCAGCTGCCCCGTGGCTCGAACGATCGACCTGGTCGGCGACCGGTGGAGCCTGCTGATCGTGCGCGACGCCATGGACGGCGCGGCCGCGTTCACCGAGTTCCGGCAGCGTCTCGGGATCGCCAGGAACATCCTCGCCGACCGTCTACGCCGACTGGTCGACCACGGCATCCTCACCGCCGACCCGGCTCCCGGAGGCAAGCGCCGCACCTACCAACTCACCGAGTCCGGGCAAGACCTCTTCACCACCATCGTCGCGTTGCGGCAATGGGGAGAACGCCACGCCTTCACCGACGACGAGCCGCACTCGACACTGCTGAGCCTCGACGGCAGTCCTGTCGCCGAACTGCGCCCCGAAACCCCGGCCGGAGAGCCCCTCACGGCGGCAACGGCCCGAGTCCACAAGGTCGGCTGAGCCATGCGGCAGGAGCGGGCTGGTGGTCGCTCACTGCCCCAGGCAGCTCAGCGCCTGCATGGCCTCGCGCTCTATGCGTGCGAGATCGCAGAGAACCGCGCCCGCCTGGACGAGGGGCTGCGCGTCGCCTGATTCACCGGCTGCTGCGATCAGTGCCGCGACATCCGTCCAAAGGGCGGCTGCCTCGGTGTACGACTCGAGGCCGGTGCGCAGGTGGGGGCTGTCGAGTGTTCGAGTGCATTCGGCGAGGAAATCGCGATAGAAGTTACGGAACAGGGCGCCGCCGGTACCCGCCTTCTCCATCAGAAGGGCGGCCTGCACCAGGTCCCGCCGCGGGTCGTCGGTTCGCCGGAGCCAGGTGGGCACCAGTTTGCCCGCCTTCTCGATGCCCCGGTGGCCGAGGTTGGCGATGGGCGGGTCGAGGAAGGCGCGGGCGCAAGCGGTGATGGCCGGAATGATCCGGCTGGGTACCGACGGCGGGTTCGCCGGGACGGTGAGGGTGAAGGACCGGTGCCTGGCGGTCATCGGGCCGCGCGCGGCTCTGGCTTCGGCGAGGCTGGTCAGACTCGTGGACACCGTGCCGCCTTGCTGATCGGTGTCCACCAGGTAGGCGTCGCGGTCGTCGTAGCCGTACATGGCGACGATGTGCCCGCCGAAGTGCACCTTCGACGTGAAGTAGTCCAGGTGGTAGCTGTCGAGCTGAAGTCCGACGGGGTGGCCTTCCTGGATGGGGGCAACCACGTTCGCCCAAGCCCTGCGCGGGGACGCGGTCTCCTGAACCGAGAGTTCCAGTCCGAGCCGGGTGGCCAGATTCCTGGTGAGGTCGAACGGCTTGACCCGTCCTCCGAGGAAGGGGAAGCCCATGGTCTTGCTGTCCCAGTAGACGAAGGACAGACCGGAGCCGAGGCCGAAGAGCATCGGCTCGGAGAGGTCGATGCCCTGGTTTCGCAGCAGCACCCCCAGCGCTGTCGTCTCGCAGTGCTGGGCACTGCGGGCATCAATGTCTCTCACCGCGGTCATGTCATACCTTCCCGGACCCAGATCGTCAGCCCTTCGCGCGGCGCCTCTGCCTGCCCGACCGAGTCGGCGTCACCAAGGAGTGTGCACAGCGCGCTCGTGGATGGCGACGGAAAGAGCGTTGCCCATGATGGACTCTCCCGTGGCCGGAGAGTCCAGCCGCCGCGACTCCCCGCGCCTAGGAATTCGATCTACGGCGGGGCACAATGACTGCAGGGATGAATGTTCGAAGGTGATCCGTCCCGGTCGACTGATCACTTCGCCCACCGACAGAGGGGCGTAACTGACGACATGCATCGAGATGGCGAACGCCCGAAAGGGCTTTCCGTTTCCGCGCTGGCGGCGGTGGCGAACCCGTCGTACTCGCGGATCGACACGTGGAATCTGCTCGACGACGCGTGCCGCAGACTCGCCGATGTCAACAGCGCCGGGCTGGACACCACCCACGAAGCCGCCAGGGTGCGGCGCCTGCTCGATCGTCTCGGCGCTTACGAGCGGTACTGGCTGTACCCGGGCGCGGCGCGGCTGGCGGCGTTTCGCGGATACCTCGCCGACCTGGCGACGGTGCGGCTCGCCGAGGAAGTGTCGCTGGCCGTGCGCTTGCTCTCCGAGTACGGCGACCGCGCGGCGTTGTTCGACACAGCCGCGCCGCTGGCCGAGCAGGAACTCGTGGCCCGGGCCAAGCAGCAGCAGTTCTACACGGTCCTGCTCGGCGACGATTCCCCGCCCGAAGCGCCCGAGGGCCTGGCGGAGAGCCTGCGGGCGCTTCGCGAATCGTCGGACGATGTGCAGTTCGAACTGCTCGTCGTGGCGAGCATCGAGGACGCCATCACCGCCGTCGCGCTGAACGGCGAGATCCAGGCGGCGATCATCCGGCACGACCTACCGCTTCGTTCCCGCGACCGGCTGCCGTTGATGACCACATTGCTCGGCGCAAACGATGGAGTGGTCGTGACCGACCGCGCCCCCGACTGGGTCGAATGCGGCGAGTGGATCCGGAAGCTGCGGCCCCATATCGATCTGTATCTGCTCACCGACGAGTCGATCGCCGCGGAGACCGAAGCCGAGCCGGACATCTACGATCGCACGTTCTATCGGCTCAACGACGTCACCGACCTGCACAGCACGGTGCTCGCCGGGATCCGGAGCCGTTACGCCACACCGTTTTTCGACGCACTGCGGGCCTATGCGGCCGCGCCGGTCGGCCAGTTCCACGCGCTGCCCGTCGCGCGGGGCGCGAGCATCTTCAACTCCAAGTCGCTGCAGGACATGGGCGAGTTCTACGGCCGCAACATCTTCATGGCCGAGACGTCGTCCACCTCCGGCGGGCTGGACTCCCTGCTCGACCCGCACGGCACGATCAAGGTGGCGATGGACAAAGCCGCCGAGACGTGGTGTGCCGACCAGACGTACTTCGTGACAAACGGAACATCCACCGCGAACAAGATCGTCGTGCAGGCCCTGACCCGGCCGGGCGACATCGTCCTGATCGACCGCAATTGCCATAAGTCGCACCACTACGGCCTGGTGCTCGCCGGGGCGTACCCGCTGTACCTCGACGCCTACCCGCTCGAACAGTTCGCGATCTACGGAGCCGTGTCGCTGCACACCATCAAGAAGGCGCTGCTGGATCTCGAGGCAGCCGGGCAACTGGACCGGGTGCGCATGCTTCTGCTGACCAACTGCACGTTCGACGGCATCGTCTACAACCCCAGGCGCGTGATGGAGGAGGTGCTGGCGATCAAGCCGGACATCTGCTTCCTGTGGGACGAGGCGTGGTACGCGTTCGCGACGGCGGTGCCGTGGGCGCGACAGCGAACCGCGATGGTCGCCGCCGAGCAACTCGCATCGACGTTGTCCTCGCCGGGATACGCCGAGGAATACCGCCGGTGGCGTGCGTCGATGCACGGCGTCGACCGTGCCGAGTGGAGTGATCGCCGCCTGCTTCCCGACCCGGAGCGTGCGCGCGTCCGCGTGTACGCGACGCATTCCACCCACAAGTCGCTGTCCGCGCTGCGGCAGGCGTCGATGATCCATGTCCGCGACCAGGATTTCAAAGCGCTCGCCCGCGAGGCATTCGCCGAGGCGTTTCTGACCCACACCTCGACGTCGCCGAACCAGCAACTGCTGGCGTCGTTGGATCTGGCCCGCAGGCAGGTCGACATCGAGGGCTTCCAGCTGGTCCGGCACGCCTACGACATGGCGCTGGTATTCCGTCACCGCGTCCGCAAAGACCGGTTGATCGGCAAGTGGTTCCGCATCCTCGACGAGGACGACCTGGTGCCCGACGAATTCCGGCCCTCGGAAGTCCGCTCGTACCGGCAGGTCAGGCAGGGTGGCCTGGCCGAGTGGAACGAGGCGTGGCGGTCCGATCAGTTCGTGCTCGACCCCACCAGGGTCACCCTGTTCATCGGCGCTACCGGCATGAACGGGTTCGACTTCCGCGAGAAGATCCTGATGGACCGCTTCGGCATCCAGATCAACAAGACCTCGATCAACAGCGTGCTGTTGATCTTCACCATCGGCGTCACCTGGTCGAGCGTGCACTACCTGCTCGACGTGCTACGCCGGGTGGCCGCCGACTTCGAGACCAGCCGGAGCGCGGCCGGTAAGGCCGATCGCGCCCTGCAACAGCGCCGGATCGACGAGATCACCAAGGAACTGCCGGCCCTCCCCGATTTCAGCGAGTTCGACAGCGCGTTTCGTCCTGCCGGTGCCAGCTCGTTCGGAGACATGCGATCGGCGTTCTACGCCGGGTACGAGGAGTCCGACCGCGAGCATGTCCTGCTCGGCGACGCCGGGCGGCGGCTCGCCAAGGGGATGCCGCTGGTGTCCGCCACCTTCGTCGTCCCCTACCCGCCCGGCTTCCCCGTGCTGGTGCCCGGGCAGGTGATCTCGACGGAGATCTTGTATTTCCTGGCCGAGCTCGACGTCAAGGAGATTCACGGATACAACCCCGACCTCGGGCTGTCTGTCTTCACCGAAGCCGCGCTCGCGCGGCTGACCGCGGCCCGTCATGCGGGTACCGCGGCGTCCGGCGGTCTGCCGGAGGCAGCTGCGGCGCCGGTGAACCATCGTCGAGTCGGGATCTCGTAAGGCGCTCCGGCAAGTTTCCCGCAGCCCGGGCGGGCGAACGCGCGGGACGAGCGATGATGCCGCACACTGCTCCCATGACGCCCCAATCGCGAACCGGATCGATGTTCCGCTGGACCGAGGTCGGCACCGGCGGTGTGATCGCCCCCGGCGAGCGATTGACCTGGCCGCGCACGATCGGGATCGGGCTGCAGCATGTGGTGGCGATGTTCGGCGCCACCTTCCTCGTGCCGGTCCTCACCGGTTTCCCACCGTCGGCGACGTTGCTTTTCTCCGGAGTCGGAACCCTGCTGTTCCTGGTGATCACGCGCAACCGGCTGCCGAGCTATCTGGGTTCCAGCTTCGCGATCATCGCTCCGGTCCTCGCGGCGACCGCCTCGCACGGAATGGGTGCGGCGCTCGGCGGAATCGTCGTGGTGGGCGCCCTGCTGATCGTCATCGGCGTGGTGGTGCACTTCGCGGGCACCCACTGGATCGAGGCGCTGATGCCGCCGGTGGTCACCGGCACCATCGTCGCCCTCATCGGCCTGAACCTGGCTCCGACCGCCAAGACGAATTTCGAGAAGGACGCGATCACGGCGACGGTCGTGCTCATCCTGCTGATCCTGTGCCTCGTGCTCTTCCGCGGATTGCTCGGCCGGTTGGCGATCGTCGCCAGTGTCGCGCTCGGCTATCTGCTCGCGCTCGCGCGCGGTGAGGTCGACACCGCGGCGATCGGGGACGCCTCCTGGGTGGGGCTGCCCGACTTCCACGCACCGAGCTTCCACCTCTCGGTGCTGCCGATGTTCCTGCCGGTGGTGCTGGTGCTCGTGGTGGAGAACATCGGCCACGTCAAGTCGATCACCACGATGACCGGCATCGACTACGACCGGCGCCTGGGCCGCGCGCTGGCGGCCGACGGCGTGGCGACGGTACTGGCCGGCAGTGGCGGCGGCTCGGCGACCACCACCTACGCGGAGAACATCGGCGTGATGGCCGCGACGAAGGTCTACTCGACCGCTGCCTACTGGGTAGCCGGTGCCGCGGCGATCGTGCTCAGCCTGTCACCGAAGGTGGGAGCGGTGATCGCCGCCATCCCGGCCGGGGTGCTCGGGGGTGTGACGACCGCGCTCTACGGCTTGGTCGGCATCCTCGGCGTGCACATCTGGGTGAGCAACCGGGTGGACTTCGGTAAGCCGATCAACCAGTTCACGGCCGCCATCCCGCTGGTCATCGGTATCGCCGATTTCACCTGGGTGATCGGCGACCTCGATTTCGGCGGCATCGCCCTCGGCGCCGTCGCCGCACTGGCGATCTATCACGCGATGCGGCTGATCGGGGGTTGGCGCGGAACGGTCGAAGCCGAACCCGCCGACGAGGCGCGCAAGCCGGAGAAATCGACGGATCGGTGACCTTCGCCGTATCACCGCCTCGGTGATTGAAGATCGCCGATCCGGGTAGGCAGGAGTCGAACACTTGTTCTGCCGACGTGAGGAGTGGCTATGGTGCAGCCGAAGCCGGAGAAGGATCCGGATCAGTGGACCACCGGTGAGGAGCCGATGACCGGCCCGCAGGAGTCCTATCTGCACACCCTGGCCCAGGAGGCGGGCACGGAGGTGCCGGAGGCGTTGACCAAGGCGGAAGCCTCGCAACTCATCGACGAACTTCAGCAGCGCACCGGCCGCGGTGCCTGACCGGCTCGGTCGGTGCGCCTACGCCGCGGAGGAGAATCACTGATGAACCACCCGTACGACGCCGCGAACGACGAAGGCACGCGCGAAACCTCGGACGATCGAGAAAAGGACGTCCTCGAGGGCGGGTCCGAGGCCCCCGGCGACTTGGCGGGCCCAGGCCCCGGAGACGGCCGGAACGAAGACCCGGACACGTAGGTCCCGCCGCGGACCGGGACAGCGCGGCGTCGTCCACGGAGTTCAGCGAGGCGGTCGGAGTCTTGCTGCCGAGCCGCCTCGGCAGTTCCGGACCAGGGTTCACCGCGGCTGCGCCGGTAGTGAAAGCCGGCTCGCCCTGGGAGCCCGCCTGCTCGAATGCCTCGTGCCGACCGCCTCGATTGTGACCTCCGGTGCCGCTGCGCAGGAGCATGATGAGACAGGTGACCCACGCCGATGGGCAGGACGCCGCGGACCGCCCCGGACCGGAGGACGAACGTCCCGACCGGGTCGGCAGCTTCCGGTTCTGGTTCGACGACCAGCGCTGGGAATGGTCCGACGAGGTGGCGGCGCTGTACGGCTACCTCCCCGGCCAGGTACAGCCGACCACCGACCTGGTGCTGTCGCACAAACACCCCGCCGACCGCGCCGCCGTCGCCGACGCCCTCGCCACCGCGGTCCGTGACCACGGCGCGTTCTGCAGCCGCCACCGCATCATCGACACCGCGGGCCATGTCCGGCACGTGCTCGTGGTCGCCGACCATATCTTCGACGGCACCGGCGCGGTCGTGGGCACCTCCGGCTACTTCATCGATCTGACCGCCACCGTCGACCAGCAACGGCGGGAAGCCCTCGACGAGGCGCTACCGGAAGTGGTCGAGGCCCGCGCGGCGATCGAGCAAGCCAAAGGCATGCTGATGCTCGCCTACGGTCTGACCGCCGAGCAAGCCTTCCAGGTGTTGCGGTGGCGGTCCCAGGAGACGAACACCAAACTGCGGGTGCTGGCGGCCAAATTGGTCACCGTCGCCGCGGCGGCCGGTGGCGGTCCCGTCGAACAACGGACCAGGCTGGACCATCTCCTGCTGACCATCCACGAATATCCCGACTGACAGCCCGCTCGGCATGCCCGGGGCACCGGCTTCGCGTTGCGAGCAGATCGGTGAGCGCTGCGCTGCCGGCCCAGCGGCGCGCTGTCGCGGCGGACCTCACTGGAAGGGGCGTTCCGTTTCCGTCTCGTCGGCGTGGGTAGCCCGCAGGGGCAACGCTGGAAAGTTCGCGCATGCTCCGAATTCGAGGGCAGAAGCGCTGCGGTCCAGGTCGGGAAAGCACGTTCGGTCCGGTGGGAGGAACAATGACTCGTTCGCTGATGAAGGTCGTAGCCGCGGCGGCACTCGCGTGCGGACCGATCTCGGCCGGCGCGGGCACGGCGGCCGGTGTTCCGCAGTTACCGCCGCCGCCGATGGGCGGCGGCTCGGGCATCGCGATCGACGACCGAGCCGAATGCACGCTCACCACCATCGGTTACGACGCGGCGAACAGGTTGGTGGGATTGACGGCGGGCCACTGCGGCGAGCCCGGGGCGCAGGTCACGTCGGTGACCTATCCGAGCTACGGGGTGCTGGGGCGATTCGTCTACGCCGATCACGGATTGGACTACGGGATCATCGAATTCGATGCCGCCCGGGTCGCTCCCACCCGGGAGGTCGGAGGATTCTTCATCGACGGTCTCGGCGGCCCCGCGCAATTTCCCGACGTCGTGTGCAAGAAAGGCCGGACCACCGGCCGGACCTGCGGAGTCGCCTGGGGCGACCTGATGGGCGACAGCAGCGATACCTGGACCCAGATGTGTGTGCTCAAAGGCGATTCCGGTGCGCCGGTGGTCCTCGGTTCGACGCTGGTCGGCATGGTCAACGCTTATCTGGGCATGGGGTGCCTAGGCCCCGAGGTGGGCACCGACATCAACGCCATCCTCGCCGACATCGACTCCCGCGACGGTGTCGGCGCGGGGTTCCGGCCGATCTGAGCTGTCCCGCCGATCTCCGCCCCTGGGGCGGCCGCGGCGAGTGAACAGCACAGCTGTTCACCGATTGCGTTTCCACGGGGCCGCCGACAGGATGCTCGCGAACCAACACCAGGCCGGATAGGCAATCAGGGCCCGGCCGGATCCATTCGCGCCCGCGACACGTCGAGCGCCGTCGGCACTGCCGGCGGTGCGCGCCGCGGCCACGCTGCCGGTCAGTCCGCCGGTGCGGCCGATTGGACGGCGTCGTCGTACACCTGGAACGCGTCGCGGACCTTGGTCGCGAGAAATCGCATGCGCTCGGAGGTGAGATAGCCGCCGCGAAAAGCCGTCTGGTCGAGTTCAGCGGCCACCTGCTCCAACGCCAGGCGCGCGTGCCTAATTGTCGGTGTCTGCCGAGTCATGAACGGGTTGTACCAGCGCACCGCGAGGAAGCCGCCGCAACGCGCCGATCCGTGCCCTCTTGTATTTTCTCGGGCGGCCGAGACAATTTCCGACTTCGAGTACGGAAATGCCTCATAGCGAATACCTATCGACAACCGAATGGTTGAGGGAGAAAGATCATAGCTGACGGTCGATGATGCCCGCCCGGGGGAATCCACACAGGTCCCATGATTGGACGCCCGAATGATTATCAAGAAATTGGTGGCGACCGCCCTGTTGGCCGTAGCGTCGACAGGAATAGCAATGGCCACAGCGCATGGTGAGGGCACCCTGACAGACCTCACGATGAACGGGGTGGATGGTCCTATCTCCTACACGACGACGCTGGCGGCGGATCACCGCACCGCTACCGTCGATCTGGCCTCGGGGAAGTTCGAGGTGACGCCGGATGCGGTCGCCGTGATCGCCGACAATGGCGCGATCGTCGGCACGATACCGACGACACTGCGTATGGAGACCGGGCAGAACTTCAGCGTCACACCCGCACTCGACCAGTCGGGTAGGACGTTGACGTTGACACCGGCGGCCGGCGTGCCGTCGCCCGCGGCGGTCGCACCGGAGATTCAGGGCTTGATGCACGACGCCCTGTTCGGCGGCGCGGTGATCGGTGCGGCGATCGGCTGCGCGATCGGCATCGCCATCGGAATCTGGTTCTTCATCGTCGGCGCCGTCATCGGTTGCGCGGTCGGCGCCGCAGTCGGTGCGTGGTTCGGCTTCTTCTTCACGCCGTTCTGATCCATCAAAAGAACCGAATCGAGGTAATTCACCCGGCCGGGCGGATCACCGATCCGCCCGGCCTCGCATTACTCGAAATCATCGAAGACGCGGCCCGACGACATAAGCATTCAGGCCGCCGCACATCCGCTCCCGCCCATCCGACCGCTGCCGGCCACCTCGGCCGCGCCATGGGGCCGCGGCTGCTACCCGGCCGACCGTGCGCTATCGGGGGGCACGGTGCTCTTGGCACCCACCATGCGTACGAGACTGAAGATGGGGAGACCGATCACCAGATGTTCGATACCGGTGGAGATACCCACCCAGAGGTGGCTGGACAGCGCCAGGGGAATGATCACCGCCGCCGCGGTGAGGATTCCGACGATCCAGCCGAAGAACAGCTCCGGTGACGGCGTGCCCAACCGCAGCAGATACCAGAGCACGCCGGCCAGCAGGGCGCAGATGAAGGCCACCACGGCGAACCAGTACGCGTCCTGGGACATCGGGCTCCACACCCCGAACTCACCGCTCTCGGTGACCCGGGTGGCGATGATCTCGATGATCCAGGCGCACAACCAGGCCGCCAGCGCGGTCACCACGGCCGCCGCGATCACACCGCCGACGAACATGCCGATGTTGACGTCCGGACCCTGGTGTGGCCGCGACCGCCGGGCCGGACGGTCGGACTCGTAGGCGCTGTAGCCGGGATCCGGGTCGTACCCCGAGCCGTGGCCGTACCCGGCATCTCGGCCGTGCCGGGCATCTTGGCCATAGCCGGGCTCTCGGCCGTATCCGGCATCTTGTCCGTACCCGGGATCTTGTCCATACCCGCGATCGCGGCTGTATCCGGGATCACGGTAATCCCCCGGCTGATAACCGGGTTCATAACGTGCGGTGTGCTGGTCGCGCGGATCCATGGGATTCAACCGCCGATCACCTCCGTCCTAAGCATGCGTGTGCGTCGAGTGTAGGGCCGCCCCGCACCGGCTGCTGCCCGCCTCCCGAACTCCATACCGGTCACGGCCGCACCATCGAGCACACCGCCTCGATGGAAACCGCTGCCCGGCAACGCCCTTCTACCGAGAATCCGGAAGCCACCCGCCTTCTCCCCACCCCCGCAGCAGCATTGCCCGAGGAACCGACGAAACCGTCTGACGCTGCGAATGCTTTCCACGACGGCCTCGTCACCGGCCTCTACGCCGTGCGCGATCCCGAGAAGCTGTCCCGCATGCAGCGCGAGACCGTCCTCACCCGCTACGGCGGCCACGCCCGCCATGATCAGCTGGAGGCAGGCACGAGTCGCTGGACGGGGACGGCGCCGAGTGGGTGTTCGACGGCCACCGGTTCGGGCCATCGGCACCGGCGAACCCGTCAGGCGAGCGGACGCGGTACCAGGACCGGAACGAACCGGTAACGGTCTGTCGCGCAGGATCGTGAACCCGCCCCGCCGCCGATTCGCCAGTGGGATGCTGGCTCGGCCGCAGAAGCCATGGCAATCGCCCGCCATGAACCGCCGGGCTGCCCGGTGGCCGACCGCGAAAGGCGAGAAACCATGAAGCTCACAGTAATCGGCGGTACCGGGCGGATCGGGTCGCAGGTGGTTCGGAAGCTGACCGCGGCCGGGCACGAGGCCGTCCCCGCCGCCATGTCCACCGGTGTCGACCTGATCAGCGGGCAGGGGCTGGACCAGGCGCTGGAGGGTGCGCAGGTCGTGATCGACCTGGCGAACTCGCCGACCTTCGACGAGGCGTCGCTGGAATTCTTCCGCACCTCCATGCGCAACCTGCTCGCCGCTGGGCAGAACGCGGGTGTCGGGCACCAGGTCGTGCTGTCGATCGTGGGCGTGGACCGGGTGCCCCAGCTCGACTACTACCGGGCCAAGACCTTGCAGGAAGACCTGCTGCGGGAGGGGCCGACGCCGTACTCCATCGTGCGGGTCACGCAGTTCTTCGAGTTCATCGACGCGGTGCTGTCGTGGACCTCCGACGGCGACACCGTCCGCCTGCCCGCCACCCCGATCCAGCCGATCGCCGCCGCGGATGTCGTCGACGCCGTCGTCGAGGTCGCCACGGGGGACCCGCTGGGCGGGGTCCGCAACGTCGCGGGCCCGGACGTGTTCACCCTCGACGAACTCGGCAGGCTCACCCTCGCCGCACGGCACGACGACCGCACCGTCGTCACCGACGACACCGCGGGCATGTTCGCCGCCGTCCCCGGCGATGTGCTCACCGCGGGCCCGGACGCGCGCCTGGCGCCCACGCACTACCGGGAGTGGCTCCGGAACACCCTCTGAACCGCCGACCGATCAGGCGAACGGCCATCGGCTCAAGCGGTCCTCGGCCCGTGCCTCGTATGGCCGTGCGCCGAGCGCACGCGCCCGGTCGCGCGCCGCCACCACCTCGTCGCGCGCGCCGGGAAGACCGAGGATTCCGCGTGCGGTGCCGCGGTAGAGGCCGGACGGCCCGAGACAAACCAGACCCGGCCATTGCACCAGCAGCGTCTCGCCCCAGCCCTGGGTCAGCGGTTCGAGTCCGGCGGTGAGCTCGACCACCCGGTCGCGCTGCCGCGGCGCCTGCCGGCCCACCGCGAGCAGCGCCTCGAGCAGCAGCGGCACCCGCACGACGACGCGCGGGCCGTGCCATCTGCCCGGCAGCGCGACGATCGACTCGATCGACGACATCGCCCGGTCGTGGTCCCCCAACTCGGCCGCGGCCATCGCGACCACGAGCGCGAAATCCTCGTCGAAGTCCTCGGCCATGCGGTCGGCCTCGGCCAGTGCCTCGCCGAGCCGTCCGCGATGCCACAGCTCGATCGAACTGCTGGTCAGCACCGAGGCCTCGGCAAGCAACCGGGCCTGATCGTCGACCGCTCCCAGATCGGCGGCGAACCGCGTCATCAGCTCCTGGGACCGCTGGTAGTCGCCGCGCAGCACCGCGAGCATCACCTGCCACCACAGCTGGGTCGCCGCGAGGTCGGTGCCGCCGTCGGTGGCGAGCCGGGCGAATTCGGCCGACAACCGGCGCACCAAGCGCAGGTCGCCCGCCTCCAACGCGCAGACCCGGCGCAGATGGACCGCCGTCGCCCGGGCAGCGCGATCGTGCCCGGCGAGTTCCTCGAGTTCCTCGGCGATCTTGCGCCGGTCGGCGATCGTCACCGGATCCCAGGTGCACACGAACTCGGCCAGCAGCACCTGCGGCCACGACCGGCTGCCCGGTGCGCTACGCGCCCGCGCTTCGGCCAAGGCGTCGAGATCGCCCGCGAGGCCGTGGATCGCGCGATCGGCGGCCTCGATCGCCTCCACTTCGGCCACCAGATCGGCGTCGAGATCGAGGCGGTGCGCCAGCGCCTGCGCCCGCAACACCGGCGAACCCGTCTGCACCACACCGTATCCGGAGAAGTATCCGGCTACGCCCCGCGGCGCGGCCAGCAGCGCGGTCCGCGCCAGCCCGGCCCAGTCACCGCGTTCACCGCAGCGCCGCCCCGCGCGGTCGAAACAGGCGGCGGCAGCGTCGTAGTGGCCGAGGCGGTTGTGCGCTTGTCCGGCCAGCCGATCGAATTCGATCGCCGCCTCCGCGTCACCGGGATCCGTGTGCCGCAACCCGCGCGCGGCGAGTTCGGCGCATTCGGTGGCCGCGTCGCGCCGCAGCGCGTCCCGCGCCGCGGCGGCGCAGGCGTCGGCGGCGGCGGGATCCAGCGAATCGAGCGCGGCAGCGCTGCGATGCACGGCCTGCGCCACCAGCGCGCCGGGCCGCAGGTCGGCCAGGGCATCCGCGATCCGTTTGTGCAGCGACGCCGTTCGTACCGCGCCGATGGTGGCCAGCACGGCGGCACGCACGAGTTCGTGCCCGAAGGCGACGACACCGTCCTCGACGGAGACGACCCGCGCGGCGACGAGTTCGCCGATCCGGTCGTCGAACCGCGGTGCGCCGTCGGCGGCGGCGACCAATCCCACCGGAGCGTGCGGGCCGATGACGGCCAGCACCTCGGCGAGCGCTCGCGCCGACGGTGGAACGGCGCCCAGTTTCGCCGCCGTGATCTCGCCGGCCGCACCCCCGACGTCCAGCGGACGTCCGGCCCGCACGAGATCGCACAGTTGCGCGGCGACGAAGGGGCTGCCGCCGCTCAACGCGACGATCTGCGCGCGCACCTCGGGAGCCGACGAGCCCGCATCCGCCCGCACCAGCTCCGTCACGGCAGTGTCGGACAGCGGCGAAAGATGGACCGCGACAGCCGAACCCGCGTCCTGTAGCAACCGCACCGCGGCGTCCACCTCGGGCGGGAGCGGCTCTGGCCGCAGGGTGAGCAGCAGCAGGACGGGATGGGCGCGCAGCACGCGCAGGGCCGCCGCGATCATCCGCACCGAGTCGGGGTCGGCCCACTGCACGTCGTCGATCACGGCGACCATCCGGCCGGTCTCCCGCACCACCTCCGCGAACAGCGCGGCGAGCGCTCGCGGCGTCGGGATCGCGGGGACGGTGCGGCCGGCCAGCGCCGCCTGATCCAGCCACGGCGTCAACGTCGCCAAGGCGGAGGAATCCACGCCGCTGCTGCCCGCGGTGAAAAAGGCCGCGTCGCCGTGGCGTCGGACGCTGTCCTCGACGACGGCCGTCTTGCCGATGCCGGGCGCGCCGCGCACGGTCACGACGACCAGCCCTCGCTGCGACCGTTCGCGGGCGCGATCGAGTACGGCGGCGACGTCGTCGCGCCCGACGAGCGCCGACCGTCCGGGCGACGGCGGCTGCGGCGGATTGCGGATCTCGTTCTCGACCCGGGCGGTGTCCGGCGCGGGATCCAGGCCGAACTCCTCGCGCAGCGTACGTCGCAGCCGGGTGAGCACGTCCAGCGCCTCGGAGACCCGTCCGCAGTCGCGCAGCGCCAGCGCCAGCAATCGCGCCGTGCCTTCCCGATGCGGATGCCGCTCGCGTTCGTCGGTGAGCAGTGTGACCGCGTGCCCGGCCCGGCCCAGCACGATCAAGCCCTCCGCGCACAGTCCGATCAGTTCCGACCGCAGTTCGTCCAGACGCGCCCGCTCGGGAGCGAGTTCGGCGATGTCACCGACGCCCGGCAGCGCCTCACCGCGCCACAGCCGCAGAGCGCGTTCGAGCAGATCGACGGCGCGTGCCACATCGCCGTCGGCGTGCGCCGCGCGGGCGTCCCTGGACAGCACGTCGAGCAGGTCGAGGTCGGTGCCCGAGCCGCCGCACCGCAGCACGTAGCCGTTCGGTCCCGTCTCGATTCGCACTTCGGGCAGCGGCCGCAGCGCCCTGCGCAACCGCGACACATAGCCCTGCAGGGTGACCAGGGCACTCTCGGGCGGGCTTCCCCGCCAGAGCAATTCGCACAGATGGTCCGCGCTGCGAGTGGTGCGCTCGGCCGCCAGGATGACCAGGAGATCGGCGTGTTTGCGCGCCGGGATGGTGATGCGGGCGCCGTCCGGGCCGCGCACCTCCAGCGGCCCGAGCACCGCGATGGCGGGCGTGTCGTCGCCGGACCGGCCGCGCACCAGCGTCACACCAGCGCCCTCGTCGACTCTTGGCTCATGACACACACGCAAGCACTCCTGCCAACCCCGGCCACCGGCGACGAGCGGACCGCAGGCGGTCCCTCCCGCGAGACTGTACTGCGGATGTGCGGCGCCGCGCTGACCATCGGCGGCGTCCTGTGCATCGCGGGCGGCACACTGCATCCGATCGTGGCACGCAAGGGCCATTCGGTCGAGGCGCTGACCAGCCCGGGGACACCGATCGCCCAGACGTTGCTCGGCGTCGGCACCGTCCTGCTCGTGCTCGGACTGCCCGGGATGTACGCGTGGCTGCGGCCGCGACTCGGCACGGCAGGGTTCCTCGGCACGGTCTGTTACCTGCTCGGCAATATCGTCACCGCGACCGGGCATCTCACCGTCGAATTGTTCGTCGCCTACCCGTTCGCGCAGGACCCGGCGACCGCGCACCTGATCGCGGACAACGACAACATGATCGATACGACCGCGTTCGCGCTGTTCAACTCGATCGGCGGTCTGGTCATGCTCGCCGGCATGGGCCTGCTGGGCGCGAGCATGCTGCGCCACAACACGATTCCCCGCTGGATCGCGGTGCTCACGCTGCTCGGCATGGTCGGATTCTTCCTGCCGATTCCCGCCACCCAGGGGTTGTCCGGATTCATCTACGAAGCGCCGCGCGGCATCGCCGTCGCCGCCATCGGCGTGCTGATGCTGCGCAGCCCGGCCGGGCTGCGACGCTGGGCGAAGCACACGCGCGGCCCGTCCGCACCGGACCACGAGCGGACCGTGTGACCGGGCCCGCCCCGGATCGATCCGAGATGCCCGCACCGCGGCCCGGGGGCAGCCGCGGTACAGGCATCCGGCTCACTCGCTCGCCACCGTCGCCGTGGACATCGCCCAGAAGTCGGCGTAGCGGCCGCCGTGGCGCAGCAGCTCGTCGTGGCTGCCTTGTTCGACGATCCGGCCGTTGTCCAGGAAGACGATGTGATCGGCCCGGCGGACGGTCCGTAGACGGTGCGCGACCATCACCACCGTGCGTCCGGCCATCAGCCGCTCGATGCCGTCGTGCACGGCCGCCTCGTTCACCGGGTCCAGCGCGGAGGTGACCTCGTCCAGCAGCACGATGGGCGCGTTCTTCAGCAACGCTCGCGCGATCGAGACGCGCTGGCGCTCACCACCGGACAACAGCGCGCCCCCCTCGCCGACCTTCGTCGCCCAGCCGCCGGGCAGCCGGTCGATCACCTCGTCCAACCGGGCCGCGGTCGCCGCGGCCCGCACGTCGGCTTCGGCGGCGCCGGGACGGCCCAGACGCACGTTCTCCTCGATGGTGCCGTCGAAGAGATAGACCTCCTGGAAGACGATGGCGATCCGCTCCATCAGCACGTCGGTGCTGATCGCGCGCACGTCCGCTCCGCCCACGCGCACCGCGCCCGCGTCCACGTCGTAGAACCGTGCGAGCAGTTGCAGCAGTGTGCTCTTCCCCGCACCGGAGGGGCCGACGATGGCGACCCGCCGTCCCTCGGGCACGGACAGCGACACGCCGTCGATCACCGTGCGGCCGCCGTGCCGGAAGACGACGGACTCGAAGACCAGGTCGTGCCCGACCGGCCGGATGGGCCGGCTGGGTTCCGGCAGCGGCTCGGTGCGCAACAAGGTGTCCAGGCCGGCCAGCACGGAGCGAGCGCTGCGGAGTTTGCCCGCGATTTCCGACAGCGACAGCAGTGGGTCCGCGCAGCGGGCGGCGAGCACCAGGATGGTGAGGATCTCCGCCGCGCCGACGTCGCCGCCGAGCGCCAGGTAGGCGCCCAAGGCCAGCAGCGCGGTGAACATCGCCTGGACCGTGAGCGCCAGGCCCACGATGCCGGGCAGCGCCGACAGCATGGCGCGGCGGGAAGCGCGTTCGAGTCCCGCCAACGAGTCGTCGAGCAGGCGGAATCGTTCGGCGGTCCGGCCGCCTGCCCGCAGCACCGGCTGCGCCTGCAGATATTCGATGACGCGGCCCGTGGCCTCCTCGGCGCGTTCGGCGCGTTCGGCGTCGGCGGCGGCCATCGATCGTCCCGTCCAGATCTGGATCGCCGCCACGATCGGGACGGCCGCCAGCGCGGCCAGCCCCATGCGCCAGTCGTAGGCGAGCACCACGGCGACGATCGTCAGCGGAGTCACCGCGGCGTTGATCATCGGCGCCAGCAGATGCGCGATCACGCTCATCGCCTGCAGCACGCCCTCGCTCGCCAGCACCGACACCTCTCCGACGCGGCGCGCGGTGAACCAGCCGAGCGGCAATCGGGCCGTGTGATCGCCGAAGCGGCGATAGACCCCGCGCAAGAGCGTGGTCCCCACCAGGAATCCGGACAGATCGCTGCGATAGCGCAGCGCCGCGTAACCCGCGATCGCCGCTGCGAAGGCGATCAGCCAGGGCCACGCGTCGGTGGGCGTGTTCCCGAACAGCGCCCGCAGGACCGGGACCAGAAGCGCGTAGGACAGCCCTTCGGCGATCGAGGTGGCCGCCATCATGGCCACGGTGCGACGTACGGGCCGGGCGTCCTCGTGTCCCAGCACGCGCAGCAGGATTCGGATCATCGGGACTCGCCTCCTCGCGATGTCGGGTCGGCGACGTCGGCGGGCCGCCGGGTCGCGTCCCGGCGACCGCCCCACGCTCCGAGCTCGCGCCGCAGCACGCCGCCGAGGGTTTCGATGTCATCGGTTCGCGCGGATCGCTGCGACCGCCAGAAGTCGGCGAACTTGCCGTTGCGCGCCAGCAATTCGACGGGGTTGCCGCGTTCGACGATCGATCCGTTCTCCAGCAGCACGACGGCGTCGGCGTCGGCGATCGTCTCGAGACGATGCGCGATGACCAGGATCGTCCGATCGCCCTTCAGTGTCGTCAGGGCTCGGCGCACCGCCTGCTCGGTCTGCGGATCGGCGAAGGCGGTCGCCTCGTCGAGCACGAGAACGGGCGCGTCGGTCAGCAGCGCGCGTGCGAGCGCGATCCGCTGCGCCTCACCGCCGGACAACCCGGCATCGGCGCCGATCACCGTCTCGTATCCGCGCGGCAGCTCGAGAATCCGATCATGGATGTTCGCCAGCCGTGCCGCCCGGACCACGGCGTCGCGGTCGGCCTGCGGTACCGCCAGCGCGATATTGTCCGCGACCGAGGCGCGCAGCAGCCGTACGTCCTGGAAGACGAACGAAACTCTCCGGTAGAGCTCCCGGCTGCCGAGTGCGCGCAGATCGACGCCGCCCAGCCGGACCGAACCGTGGGTGGGGTCGTAGAACCGGGGCAACAGCTGAACCAGTGTGGATTTCCCGCTGCCCGACGGCCCGACGATCGCGGTGACCGTCCCCGGCTCGAGTACCAGGTCGATCCCGCGCAGCACCTCGTGCTCGGCTTCGTAGCCGAATCGGACCTCCCGCAGTTCCACCCGGTGCCCCCGCGGCGCTGTCGGGCGCGCGGGTTCCGGCAGCGACGGCACCGCGAGCACGTCCCGGATCCGGCCGACCGCCCGCTGCGCGGCCTGCAGATCGTCGAAACCGTGGCCGAGCGCCGCGACCGGAGCGGTCAGGCCGAGCCCCAGCAGTAGGAACGGCAGCAGATCCGGCGGGGCGAGCGAACCGCCCGGGATCAGCACCGCTGCGCCGAGCAGCACGACCAGCAGCACGAACGGCGGCGACAGCAGCACCTGCATCGCCGCGCCGATCCCGGCCAGACCGTGCACCATGCGCAGGAAGGAGTCCGCGAAATCGTCGGTGGCCGTGCGGAACCTGCGGTGGGCGCGCTCGCCGGAGCCGAACGCCTTGACCACCGAGATGCCCTGGACGAACTCGACGGTCGCGCTCGCGATCCGGCCCATTCCCGCGTCGAAGTGCTCCTGCTCGCGCAACCGGGTGGGGGTCATCATGAGGGGCACCAGCGCCACCGCCAGCACGACCGGTATCAGCGTGATCAAGGTGAGTCGCCAGTCGACGGTGAACAGATAGATCAGCGATACCAGCGGCACCACAAATGCGGCGACGAGTTCCCCCGGGGTGTGCGCGATGAGCGGATGCACAGCATTGACATCCTTGCCCACGATCTTCGCCAGTTCGCCGCTGCCGCGCCGGGAGAACCAGCCGATCGGCACCCGTCCCAGGCGCGCGGCCAGTTGCCTGCGGAACGCCAGTTGCACCCGGCCGTCGAGCCGATGCCCGATGCCGGACGACGCGGCCGTGCACAGCAGCCGGACGAACAACCCGGCCGCGCCCGCGAGCACGATCATCCGGACCTGATCGTGGTCGACAGGATTGGGCGACAGCAGAATTCGTCCCAGTTCGACAACCGCGAGCAATGGCGCCAGGCCGGCGACCGCGCCGATGATCTGCAGGACGACGACGGCGGCGAAGCCGCCCGCATAGGGGCGCAGCAACTTCGCCGCGCCCGGCTCCGCCGCGGAACCGACGTCCGGCGCGGGTGTGGTGGTCTGCTTCCTCGCCTCGGCGAGGTCGATGGTGGTCATCGTTCTCCCGCCTTCGTCAAGCGCTCTGCTGGGCGGCTGTTTCCGAGCCCGTCGACGCGTCCGCGCTCAGCGCGCGGCGCAGGGCGGCGGCGAGTTCGGCGCTCTGGCGCCGGGATACCTCGGCGGACATGATCGCCTGTGACCCGTGGAAGGTGCCCGGCCACTGATGCAGTTCGACCGGCACGCCCGCTTGCAGCAAGCGCAGCGCATAGTCGATGTCCTCGTCGCGGTTCGGGCAGAACTCGGCGGTGGCGATGTAGGCGGGCGGCAGACCGGACAGATCGGCGGCCCGTGCGGGCGCGGCGTACGACGTCGCGGGCGTGGCGCCGAGGTAGTGCCGCCACATCTGGGCGACCTTCGCTCGAGTCACGAAGGGCGTGTCGGTGAAGGTGCGCGCCGACCAGGTCTGCTGCCGGTCGTCGAGGACGGGCTGATTGAGCAGCTGGAAGCGGATCGGCGGCCCTTGCTCGTCACGCGCGCGCAAGGCGACCGCGGTCGCGAGGCCCGCCCCGGCGCTGTGGCCGCCGATCGCGATTCGCGCCGGATCGATGCCCAGCTCGGCCGCGTGCTCGGCGGTCCAGGCCAGCACCGCGTAGACGTCGTCGTGGGCGGCGGGAAACGGATGTTCGGGGGCCAAGCGGTAGCCCACCGAGATCACCATCGCGCCGGAATTGTCGGCGAGCAGCGTGGCCCACGGATGTTCGGTGTCCAGATCACCCATGACGAATCCGCCGCCGTGCAGCCAGATGATCGCCCCCCGCGCCGCGCGGGGCCGATAGATTCGGACCGGCACCTCGACAGCGCCGGGCACCGTGCGGTTTTCGATCTCCAGGTGCTCGGCGGCCGGTGCCGGGATCGCGGCGGCCAGCGCGGCGAGTCTCTCCCGCGCCGTACCGGGGTCGGACAGGTCGGCCGGGGGGAAGAACGGAACAGCTGCTTCGAGTTCGGGATCCAGGATCATGCCGTCGATCGTCGCGCCCGCCGGGCATGCTCGGCTTCCGGCCACAGGAGGCGCCGTGTACGTGAATCCGCGTACGACGATCGCCCCCGGCTGCGTCGGTCGTCGTAGCCTATCGCGCACTCGTCAGCGAAATACGCAGCGATTCTCGCTATTCGCGACACTGATCCGGAGCCAGGGACCTACACGGCGCCGGCTACTGCGTGGGATCGCTCAGCCCCGTTTGGTAGGCGATCACGACCAGCTGCGCTCGGTCGCGCGCACCCAGTTTCACCATCGCGCGGCTGACGTGGGTGCGTGCGGTGGCCGGGCTGAGAAACAGTGCGGCGCCGATCTCGTCGTTGCTCAGGCCCTGCCCCACCAACGCCAGCACTTCGCGCTCGCGATCGGTCAGCACGGCCAGCCGCTCCTGTGCGGACTTGGCGGCCCTGCGCTGCGCGGTGAACTGGCCGATGAGGCGGCGGGTGACGCGCGGCGCGAGCAGCGCGTCACCGGCGGCGACCACCCGGATGGCGTGCAAGAGTTCGGCGGGTCCCGCGTCTTTCAGCAGGAATCCGCTCGCGCCCGCCTGCAAGGCGTCGAAGACGTTCTCGTCGGTGTCGTATGTGGTGAGGATGAGCACTCTGACCTGCTCCATCCCGGCGGCGGCCGCGATCTGCGCGGTGGCGCGTATCCCGTCCAGCCGCGGCATGCGGATGTCCATGAGGACGACGTCGGGGCGGGTGGCGCGTGCGAGTTCGACAGCTTCCGCGCCGGTGGTGGCTTCACCGACCACCGTGATGTCGTCTTCCAGGTCGAGCAGGACTCTGAAGCCGGAACGGACCAGGCGTTCGTCGTCGGCGAGCAGGACCTTGATCGGTGGCGTGGAGTTCACGAGCGCGATCCGACCGGGGTCAGGGGCAGGCGGGCGGTGACCTCGAAGCCGCCGCCGGGACGCGCGACCGCGTCGAGCTCACCGCCGAGCAGCCGGCAGCGTTCGCGCATTCCGACGATGCCGCGACCGGTCGTAGGTGAGCCGTCGGGACGCGCCGGGACCTGCGCGCCGTCGCGGCGGCCCTCGTCGGCCACCCGGATCCGCAAGGTGTCGATACCGGGTTCCAGTGCCACCGTCACTCTCGTCGGGCCGACGTGCCGGATGACGTTCGTGATGGATTCCTGCACGATGCGATACGCGGCGCTGCCCACCGCGCTCGGCAGCGGCGTCACCGGGGAGGTCTGCTCGACAGCGATGTCGAGCCCGGCGTCGCGGGCCTTGCCGACGAGTTCGTCGATCTGGCCGAGGCCGGGGTACGGCTCGCGTTCGTCGCCATCGCGCAGGACCCCGAGGATCGCGCGCATCTCCCGCAGTGCCCGCGAACTGGTCTGCTCGATGGTGCGCAACGCTTCGCGGGCTTGTTCCGGTCGCTTGTCGAGCACGTGCGCGGTGACGCCGGATTGCACGTTGATGATGGCGATCGCGTGGGCGACGGTGTCGTGGACCTCGCGGGCGATGCGCAGCCGTTCCGCGTCGACGCGCGCCCTTGCTTCTTCGTCGCGGGACCGTTCGGCCAGTTCCGCCCGTTCTTGCGCATCGGCGGCGATGACCCGGCGAGACCGGACGGACTCACCGAGGATCGTGCTGATCACCGACGCGCCGATCCGGAAGAACACCCAGCCGATGGCCACCAGCGGCTTGATGTCCGCCGCGGCGATCAGCCAGCCGAGGGCGAGCACCGTGATGCCCCCACCGGCGATCAGCAGCGACCGCCGCCCGTCGCCGTAGGCGGCGAGGGTGTACAGGGCGACGAAAAGCGCGAGATAGGAAGCGCGGTCGGGGAAGCCGAGACCGAAATACGCCAGGCTGGCCAACGCCGTGACCACGAACACCGCCACCGGCTGCCTGCGGCGCGCGGCCACAGCCAGGCCGCTGACGATCAGCAGGACGTATCCGAAACCCGACACCGGTGTGTAGGCCGGCTCGAGCGGCACCGGGATCGCGGCGCTCTGCACCTGGATCACGGTGACGAACAGCGCCAGCAGGACATCCGGAAACCACATGGGCCGACGCGAGAACCAGGCGGACAGCCGTCGCGACGCCGCCTGCACAACCATGCCGTGAGCGTACGGCACCCACGCGTGCTCCCGCTCGCGCGCGGGCGCGCGACCGGCTACGACGATCGACGCAGCCGACCCCGGCTCGCCTACGCGCATGTGCGTAGGCCGGCCGATCACTCGCCGGGACGACCGGGTTTCCGGACTGCTCCCGCTCCGGCCGACCACCTCACCCGGCTGCGCTGGTGTGGCCGGCGCCGTCGGGCCGGAAAGGGTTCGACGGGCAGTACTCACCGCCAGAGATCACCGCAGGGCAATTCCGGCAGTTCGACGTGGACATCGTCATCGATGGTGACGATCAACTCCGGATGTGTCAGTCGCCTCGGCTATCTCGGGCAAAGAATAGCTAGTAACTTAATAGCTATCGGCCGTGCGCTCGAGCACTTCGTCGTGCAGATTGCCGTCCGCCGACCTGCGGCTGCGGGCCTGCCACCCGGGAAACGGTCGCGCAGACGCGACGGAACCCGGCGGGGCAGCCGCACCGGATCAGCGAGGCGGGCGGTTCATGTCCCGGTTCATCGTCGGGATCTCGATGCTGATCGGCATCTCCAGTTCGGCCAGATAGACCAGAGCCGCTTGCCGGAGGAACTCGTCGAACAACCAGTAGGCATCCGGCGCCAGCGGCACCACCGGAAGCAGCCCTTCGCGCACGGCGATGAACGGCCCCCAGCTCACCCGCAACAGCGGGTCCCAGACCGGCTCCCTGGCGATGGCCAGCCCGTCGGCGATCTGGTCGCCGAGCAGGAAGCGGGTGAACGCACCGAGCACCGGCTTGGTCAGGATGGCCAGATCGAGATTGGCGCCGAGGCGCAGCAGGCGGTCGGCGAGCTTGGCGCCCTCGGGGGTCGCCGCCAGGATCGGGTCGAGCACCTGGGCGGCTTGAGAGTTGGCCTCGGCCCACGAGTTCGGGATGTACTCGTCCCGGATGCCGAGCATGTGCGCGCACACCTGCCACGAGTGCAGGAACCCCTCGGACTCGGCGGCGGGGATCGGCACGTTCCACGCGGTCAGATGCTTCATGACGGTCGTGGGCAGGCTGTGCCAGGTGACCATCATGTCGTTCTGACTGATCGGGATGTCCTCCTCGGCCGAGTGCACCCAGTGCGGGGACTGCGGCAGCAGGTGGCGCACCGCGGCGTGCACCAACCGGGTTTTCAGGCAGGTCACGACCATCTCGCCGTCGGGGCCATAGGCATTCGCGGTGCCGATGTCGTAGCCGAGTTTGGCGGTCTTGGAGATGCGGTCCTTCAGATCGTGGCCGCCTTTGGAGTAGTAGACCGCGCGCGCCTCCTTGGGAATGACCGTGCTCATCATGCCGCTGGCCAGCCCGTACAGCACGCCGAGATACAGGCCGCGCTTCTTGTTGAACTCGACCGCGGTGGCCAGCTTGCCCCGATCCGCCCAGGGCGGCAGCCGACGGGCGTATTCCATGAAGTCGCGCAGTTCCGTCGGCAGCCCGGCAGGCAGCGGCTGGCCGTTCCTGGTCCAGGTGCGCAACAACTCGTTGACCCTCGGCACCTCCCCCCGGTCAACCAGCGAGGCGACCAACTGGTCCACCTCGGGATCCCACACGGTGAGCGGGTCGGCTCCTTCTCCCGTGCCCGCCACCGAACCCTGCGGTGACCACGTCCACGGCTCCGCGCGCGCCGGAGTCACCATGGCCAGAGCGCCGAACGCGCCGAGTACGCCCCCGGCCTTCAAGGCATTACGCCTGCTGAGTCGATCCATGTCTGCGCCACTCCTCATTGAGCGCGGGCGTCACCGTGATGATGCGACGTGTGGTGCGACGCCCGCTCCTCGCCGTCGCAAAGCGATAAGAACAGTAATTAACTTAGCAAGACGAATGCCTGGTTGTCTCTACTTTTCAGAACTTGTTCTCATCCGCTAACGCCGCGCTGGAGTGTCCGCGCAGGCGAGTTGATAACCGTGTATGAACAGCACATTCACAGCAGTCGGACACATGTTCAACAATCGTCCGCTGCCCCCAAGTCAGCGGCGACGGCAACGGAACCACACGACCATACGCGCGACGTAATCGCTAATTGGTAGTCACATAGCACTCGAAGCGAACACGCCTCGGCGATCGGCCCCGATCCGCGTGCGCAGGGAAAGGCCCCCGGCAGCAGCGACCCCGGACAGGAAACGGGCCGGGCGGTTGTACCGCCCGGCCCGTGTTGTCCGGTCGACGTCAGCGACCGGCGTGGCTGTGCTGGCCGCCACGCGCCTTGGCCTCGGCGGGCTGGGCTTCGGCGCCCTTACGCCCGGCCGCGCTCGGATCGGCGGAGTTGCGGTCGCCGAAGCTGCCGGTGCTGGCCTGGCCGCCGCGGCGCGCCTGCTCCTCGGTGTCGGAGCGGTTGCCGAACTGCCCGGGGTTGTTCTGGTCTGCCATCACTTGCTCCTTTCGGTAGCGGATGAAACCGACTGTGGCTCTGTGCGCCACGTCTTGGCGCTACCCGACGCCCGGCGACCCAATCAGCCCCGGCGCATCTTCACACGATCGAAAAGAACTGCCCCGCAACGACCCACGTGCGTACCCGCCGCCGGCCACCGAAACGCCCGCGGTGAGCACACCTCGTGGGTCACGAACGCGAGGCGTCGAGTTTGTCGATATCGGCGAGAACTTTTTCGCGCCAATTGGTTTCGGCCTGGATACGCATGGTGGCGTGTTCGATGACGAGGCCGTCCGGATCGGGGCGAATGTCCACTGGGCAGAGGTCACCGGCGTCGCCCGGACCGGCCGCTCCGTCACCGTCGAAGCCACCGGCTACCTCGCCCGCTGTCTCCAGCACGAGACCGACCAGCTCGCCGGCCGTCTCTATCTGGAACGCCTCCTCGGCAGAAACAAGCGAGCCGCCCGTCGCATGATCAAAGACCGGCACTGGACTCAGCCCGGCAACAGCTGGCTTCCCGGCAGGGATTCCCCGTGATCCCAGGTCATAGCGGCGTCCGGGAAAACGAGTAGTCGGCTACTCACGATTGCGCAACCGATTCCCGCGAGTATTCGGTGGTGCGGAAGCGTCCCGCGGATGTCCGAGGTCGGCCCCACGCGACAAACGGTGACGAGAGATTCCGCAGGAATGCAGTCGCGGCACCATTCGCCGCCCGAGCAGAGAAGGTGGAAGAGTTGAAGAAGTACGAAGTTCGACCCGGCGACACCCTCTCCGGGATCGCGCATCGCGAGTACGGAGACAGCAGCCTGTTCCCGGCGATCGCGCGCCAGAACCACCTCGCCGACCCGGATTCGATCGATGTCGGACAGCAACTCTGGATTCCCTACATCACGCGGCGGCATCTCGTCACCACCACCGACTCCACCGCGACACGCAGGCAGATCACCCAGCGCTACTACGGCACCGAGGACACCGGCGTGCAGTTGATCTGGGAAGTCGTCAACGGTGTGGCACAACGGGAGATACAGCGGGGCGCCTGGTTGCACATTCCGGAACTGGGCGATGTCGGCCACCATACGGTCGTCGAAGGCGAGACCCTCGCGATTCTGGCCGAACGCTGGTACGGCGACGAGCATCTCGCTCTGGTGATCGAACTGGCGAACCACCTTTCGGGGGCCGAACCGGCGCCCGGACACATCCTCGTCGTGCCCGGCTTGAACCGCCGTCGAAGCGTCGCGGGCGACACGTTGCGAACGATGTGCCGCCACGAGTACGGCACCGCCGATCTGGACACCCGCGTCGCGGTCGCCGCCGCGGCGAACCACATCGGTGACCCCGATACGGTTTTCGCCGGCCAGGCGATCTACTTCCCCTCGTAGGTCCGCGATTACGTCGCCGCGCGGTTGTCGCGCCGCCGGGTCCGGCGCCGCACCGACCAAGTCGACAGCCCGGTGACGGCGAGGGCGAGCGGAGTCAGTCCGAGAGCGAGCCAGATCAGCCGCCACCAGCCGTTCACCAGCCAGCCGAAGTGGGCGGGCTCGAAGACCTTCGCGTAGAAGGTGTTCGCCAGCGGCCGGTCGTGGCTCGCGTCGACCACCTTGATGTCGGAGCCGTCGTAGGCGTTCACGTAGACCAGCACGTCGCCGCTGTAGAACAGGCGGTGCTCGCGCGGGGAATAGGCACCGGCGACCGTGGCACGGTAGTACGGCGTGGTCTCCGTGGGCAGCACGAGGTAAGCGAGCCGGCCCGGGGCGGCTCGGTGCGCGATCGCGCCCGCCTCGCCGAGGGAGACAGGGGCACGGTCCGTACCATCGAGCCTCGGCACGAAAGACTTCTCGGTGCGTTCGAGAACGGTGTTGCCACCGGTCGCGACCAGCCAGGCGCGTTGCACGGCAGGCCATTCGATGGTGATGCCGGTGATGCCCCATACCAGCAGGAACGGCACGGCGATGATGCCGATCACGTTGTGCAGGTCCCGGTCCCGGGCGAAGCGGCCCTTTCGGAGCCGGACGCGGAACCCCTGGCGCAGCCGTTTGAGCGACGGCCACCAGATGACCGCACCGGATACCGCGAGCGAGACCAGCAGGAGGCCGAGCGAGCCCACGATCACTGCCCCCCATTTGATGTGGATGACCGGCGCTTTGTTCTCCAGGACCGGGATCGCGCCGGAGTACCGCGCACAGCCGAAGGCGCAGTTGTGCAGATTGGCCAGCCAGCCCAGGAGTCCGTCGGTCAGATCCGCCCGCTCGTTGATCCGCCCGGTGCCGGGATCGACGGAGTAGGCGGCGGTGTAGCCGATGTTCCCGACCACGAGGACACCGCCGTCCGTGCCGACCCAGCCGACGTCGAAGTCGGGATCGGCGGCGCGAACCAGCGCGACGGCTTGCTCGCCGTCGAGCACCGGCGGTCCGTCGGTGTGCCGATAGAACGAGGCGTGCTGAGCCCGGAACAGTTCGGCGTGGTAGAGCAGGATCGCGCCCGAGGTGGACTGGATCACCAGGACCAGCCCGAGCAGCAACGCCGACCAGCGGTGAATCACGATCAGCTTGCGGCGCATCGGTTTTCGGGCTCGCCTGCGCGCCCGGACGATCCGCTTGCCCGGCTCGGACACCACCACGGTCGCGTTCATAAGGTTAGGCTAACTTTAAGAACGAGCCTTCCCAGCGCAGGCAGGACGCATCACCGAGTCCGGGTCACCCGGCGGGCCCGAGATCGACGCCGTACCTCGCCGTCAGGCGTGCAGCGCGCGGTCCAGCAACGCCCAGGCCTGCCGGGCGGTCTCCTTCTTCGACCGCGCGTCGGTCTTCGACAGCACTGCCGCGAGCATCGCCAGCGCCAGGACCACGTCGGCGGTGGTGATGTCCGCACTGATCGTGCCGCGCTGAGCCGGATCCTCGAGCTTCTCGGCGATGAGGGTGATCAACCGTCGCGCCACCTCGAACAGGCGCATGTCGCCGGTATCGGTGGGGTGGATCATCGCGATGAAGGCCGCCGAGGTGGTGATCTGATCGACCATGATCGCCAGTAGGTCGTCGACCGTGACCGCCGGATCGGCCGCCAGCGCCTCGATGCCGTCGATGTTCTCCTCGAACACTGCCAGCGCGATACTCTCCCGGGTCGGGAAGTGCCGGTAGAGCACGCCCTGCCCGACTCCCGCGGCCCGCGCGATGGAGCTGAACGGCGCGTCGAAACCGCTGTGGGCGAAGACCTCTCGCGCCGCCTGGATCAACGCCGCCCGGTTGCCGGCCGCCGCCTTCGGCCCCCTGTTCACACGGCGTGGCGAGGTCATTCGGGCAAGGTTACCGGACCGGGACGGACCGACCGCACCGCGGCGAACGACCGGCAACGCGCGGAGGGAGCCGTACCCATCGACACTGCTGGACTGATCAGCCGCCCCACGCTGACGTGCGAACGGTGACTACGACGAAACCGCTTGCTGCTCGGCCAGTCCGGCGAGGCGATCGAGGGAGGCCGAGAGCTTGTCCGCGGTGGTCGCGCGAGCGCGGACCTGGCGCTTCTCGTCGGTGAGCGAGGTCCAGTCATAGGTGTGGGTGACCCGGGTGCGGCCCTCGCCCACCGGCTCGAGCTCCCAGCGCCAGAGGTGACCGGGCGGCTCCTTCCCGGGCTCCGACGGGCGCCACGCGATGCGGCTGCCCTCGGCGAACTCCACGACGTGATTGTCGCGCACCGCTCCGTTGGTCAGCGTCGTGCTGAACACCGCGCCGGCTGCGCGCACCCGCTGCCCCGTCGCGGCCTCGGCCAGGTTGTCGTTGCCGTCCCAGCGCGGCTGCTCGGCGGGATCGGCGATGAGCTCGAAGATTTCCGCCGGGCCCGCGTTGATCTCGCGGCTGGCGCTGACGATACGGGGAACCTCGTTCTGGTCGGTCACGTGCCGATCGAAGCATCGCGCCGAGAGCTGGGCAAGCCTTCTGCTCGAGAGCGGTGGAAATCCCGCGCGCCGCTCCGGGTGGAGTGGTCCCGGACACGACGGCGGGCCGGTGCGGTATGACTGATCCGACATCCGACCGACGAAGGGACGCGCTCATGGGCCAGCGAGTTGCAGTAGTGTCCGGCGCCGCACGAGGGATCGGTGCGGCGATCGCCAAGCGCTTGGCGGCGGACGGGCTTCGGGTCGGCGTGCTCGACCTCGACGCGGCAGCCTGCGCCGATACGGTCCGCGCGATCGCCGAGGCGGGCGGACAGGCCCTCGCACTCGGCGCCGACGTGTCGGACGAGGATTCGGTCGCCGCCGCCGTCGAGCAGCTGGAGAACGAGCTCGGCGCGCCGACCGTCGTGGTGAACAACGCGGGCATCCTGCGCGACAACCTGCTGTTCAAAATGAGCGTCGAGGATTGGGACGCGGTGCTGGGCGTGCACCTGCGTGGCGCCTTCCTGCTCACCCGCGCGGTGCAGAAGTACATGGTCGAGCAGAAATGGGGGCGGATCGTGAACATGTCCAGCACCTCGGCGCTCGGCAATCGCGGCCAGGCCAACTACTCGGCGGCGAAGGCCGGCCTGCAGGGCTTCACCAAGACCCTGGCCTTCGAGCTGGGCAAGTTCGGCGTGACGGCCAATGCGATCGCGCCCGGATTCATCGTCACCGACATGACCGCCGCCACCGCCGAGCGCGTCGGCGTCTCGTTCGAGGACTTCCAGAAGGCCGCCGCCGCGCAGATTCCCGTGCAGCGCGTGGGAACCCCGGACGACATCGCGCACACCGCGTCGTTCCTCGTCAGCGAGGGCGCCGGTTTCGTATCGGGCCAGGTGATCTACGTGGCCGGCGGTCCGACCAACTGACGACCCCGCCCCGCCCGCCGAGTGCGGGTGGGCGGGGGCGGTAACGTCGCAGCACATGAACCGGCTTGGAGCTCGTCGTAGCGTGACGAGTTATGTTCTGCTGCTGCCGAGCCTGTTCGGCGTCGGCGCGTTCCTGATAGCGCCGATCCTGGTGGTGGCCTGGCTCAGTCTGCACAGCTGGAACCTGTTGGGGCCGTTGGATTTCGTGGGCTTGCGCAACTGGCGGTCGGTACTGACCGACGCCGCCTTCGGCCATGCCCTGCTGGTGACGCTCGCGCTGACCGCGATCGTGGTGCCCGCGCAGACCGTACTGGGCTTCGCGGTCGCGGCGTTGCTGGCGCGACGGCGCGGCGCGACGAGCCTGCGGGTCATGTCCACGCTGCCGTGGATGTGCGCACCGGTGGCGGTGGGTGTGGTGTGGCAGTGGATGCTGGCGCCCACCGGCGGCGCCGTCAATGCCGTACTCGGCCGGCGCGTCGAGTGGTTGTCGGATCCGGCGCTGGCGTTGCCGTCGGTGGCCGCGGTGAGCGTGTGGGCGAACTTCGGTTACGTGGCGCTGTTCTTCGTGGCCGGAATCCGCGCGATACCGAGCGAGATACTCGACGCGGGAGCGCTGGACGGGGCCACCGGCTGGCGGCGGATCCGCTGGCTGATCCTGCCGCTGCTGCGTCCCACCATGTTCTTCGTCCTGGTCACCGGCGTACTGAGCGCGTTCCAGACCTTCGACACGGTGTACGCGCTGACCAAGGGCGGGCCGGGCGATCGCACGGACGTCCTGGCGATGCGGATCTTCACCGAAGCATTCGACGCGGCGCGTCCTGGCCGCGCTGCCGTCATGGCCCTGGTGGTGTTCGCGGTGATGTTCGCGATCACCATGGCGCAGCACCGCTACTTCCGGAATCGGACCACCTATGAGTTCTGATCGCCTTCGTTCGGCGGCGGCCTATGCGGTGCTCTCCGCCGGCGCGCTGCTGACCGTCGCTCCCCTGCTGCTCAGCGCCCTCACGGCGGTCAAGACGCCCGAGCAGTTCGCCACCGGATCACCACTGGCCCTTCCACATCCGGTCACCGCGGAGAACTTCCGGACCGTGCTGGACTACGGATTCGGGCGGGCGGTGCTGGTGACCGCCCTGATGACGGCGTTCGTCACCGGGGGCCAGCTGATCACCTCGGTCCTGGCGGCATACGCGTTCGCGCGCACCGAGTTCCCGGGCCGCGACGCGTTGTTCTGGATGTACTTGGCCACCATGATGGTGCCGCCAATGGTGACGCTCATCCCCCTCTATTCGATGTTCGCGCAGCTGGACCTGCTGAACACGTTCTGGGCGCTGGTGCTGCCGTTCATGTTCGGCTCGCCCTACGCGATCTTCCTGCTGCGTCAGTATTTCCGGGCGATCCCGCAGGACCTGATCGGGGCGGCGCGGCTCGACGGCGCGAACACCCTCGACATCATCGTGCACGTGATGGTGCCGATGAGCAGGCCGGTGCTGGCGACCTTGACGCTCATCACGATCGTCTCGCAGTGGAACAATTTCATGTGGCCGCTGGTCGCGAGCAGCGGCCGCTCGTGGCAGGTGCTCACCGTGGCGACGGCGAACCTGCAGACCCGGTACAACGCGCAGTGGACGCTGGTGATGGCGGCCACGACGCTGGCCATCGCACCGCTGGTGGTGCTGTTCGTGATCTTCCAGCGGCAGGTGCTGCGCTCGATCGCGTGGACGGGAGTGAAATGAGGACTTCGACCCGCGTGGTGGTCGCCCTCGGGCTCGCCGCGGTGCTGCTGGTCGCGGCCGTCTTGTGGCTCGGCCGCGACGGCGACGAATCCGGCCGCACCGTGCTCGGGCTGCGGATCTGGGACGAGAGCCTCGTCCCCGCCTATCGTGCCTCGCTCGCGGAGTTCGAACGGGTGAATCCGGACATCGAAGTGCGGATCACGGTGGTGCCGTGGTCGTCGTATCAGCAGAAGCTGCGGCTGGACGTCGCCGGGGGCACTGCCGACGACCTGTTCTGGACCAATCTGTACGAGGACTACGCCGATGCCGGACGCTTGATCGACATCGGGGCGGCACTCGGTCCCGAGGCCGTGACAGCCTGGGACCCGTCGGCGGTGACGCAGTACACACGCGACGGAAAGTTATGGGGCGTACCGCAATTCGTCGATGCCGGGACAGCGGTCTACTACAACCGCGACTTGCTCGCGGCCGCGCACGTGGATCCGGCGGAACTGAACGCACTGCGCTGGAATCCGGACGGCGACGATACCTTACGCCCGCTGCTGCGCCGGCTGGCGGCCGTCGCCACGTACGCCTACAACGGGGGCCGCGACTTCCAGTCCGTCGAACTGCCCTATCTGGGCTCGGCGGGAGCACGCTTCCAGGACGATCGCGATCACTTCGTCTTCGACAGCCCGCAGGGCGTGGCGGCGTTCGACTATCTGGTGCGGTTGGTCGCCGACGGACTCACGCCATCGCCCGCCGACACCAACACCAATCCCGACTTCGCGAAGAACGCGTTCCTGCAAGGAAAACTGGCGCTGTTCCAGTCCGGAACGTTCACTCTCGCCCAGATCTCCGAGCAGGCTCGCTTCGCCTGGGGCGTCGCGTTGTTGCCCGCGGGCCCGGCCGGACGGGTGAGCACGAACAACGCGATCGGCGTCGCCGGTAACGCGGCCACCCGGCATCCGGACGCGGTACGCCGGGTACTGGCCTGGCTCGGCAGCGGCGCGGGCAATCGCATTCTGGCCGAAGGCGGCGCCACCATCCCGGCAGTCGTCTCCGAGCAGCAGCGCTATCGCGACTACTGGGCCGATAAGGGGGTCGATGTCGCCCCCTTCTTCGACGTGCTGCGCGGCCCGCGCATCTCCTCCGGTGGCGGGCCGGGTTTCCCGGCCGCATTGCGCGCCGTCGACCCGATCCTCGCCGAAATGTATCTGGGCCGGATTCCGGTGCCCGAGGCGCTGTCACGTGCCCGCGCCGCAGCCGAGGAGGCCGTCGCGCGGAACTGAGCGTGCGCCGCGAGCGCGCCGGCGGATCAGGTCGCGGCGTCTTGGCCGCGATCCGCGGTGCGGCCAACCCTTTCCGGTCATAGAAGGCCGTCACCGCCGCACCGAAGCACAACCCGATGACCAGCCCGAGCAGCGTCATCCAGACGCCGCGTTCCAGGCCGGCCGCGCCACTGGCCTCGAAGTACAGGATGGCGCGAACACCGAGGAACACCTGGTGCATCGGCTCGAAGGTGGACAACCAGGCGAAGGACGTCGGCGTCGCTTCGATGGGCACGGTTCCGCCTGCCGAGGGGAGCCCCAGCACGATGAAGAGGATCAGGTTGACGAGCATGCCCGCCGCGCCGAAGGCGGCGAGTATCGACAGCGCGGTGACGCCGACGGCGAGGATGGCGAACGTCGAGTAGAGAAACAGCAGCAGGGCTTTGTCGACGGGCATGTCCAGGGCCGTCGCGACCGCGAGGAACACGGCGGACACGATCGGCGCGGCGACGGCGAGAACGCCCCATTTCAGCAGGAGGGTACGCAGCCGGGAGATGGGGGTGGGCGGATAGTGCACGTACCACGGCCCGTACTCGGTCGGAGTGAAACCGAGGGAGGCGTCCACCATGGTGTGGATGATCATGGCGCCGGTGAATCCGGCCAGCAGAAGCAGCAGCGTGTAGAAGAACGCCGACAGCCCGCCGCCGGTGCCTTCCGGCAGGGGCCGATACGGCGCGACCACCACGTCGATCGGTTCGGCGAGCTGCAACTGGCTGGCGCCGGCCAGCTGCGGCGCCGGCCCGCCCGACGACCGGAGTTGTTCGTCGACAGCGGCGGTGAGTTGCCGTCCGACGGTCGCGTTCACCTCCTTCAGCGCCTGTTCGGCGATGCGGAGCGTGATCTGGGTGGCGTATGTGCCGGTACGCGGATTGGTCTCGACGGTGATCACCGGCCGGTCGACCTTCCCGGCCACCACCCCCGCGGCGCCGAGGATCGCGAGCCGCTTCGTGAAATCGCTCGGGATGACGATCGCGCCGTAGATCTTGCCGTCGCGCAGCTGTCGCTGCGCTTCGGTGATCGAGATCTCGCGCAGGTCGACCTTGTCGGCGGGGACCTGCGCGGTGAGCGCTTCGGTGATCTGTCCGCCGACATCGGCCGGTTTGCCGCCGAGCGTGTCGCCGACGTCCTGGTTCACGACCGCCAGCGGCAGATCGTGCAGGTTCTTCTCGGGGTTGACGACGTAACCGAGGTACATCACCGACAGCAACGCCATGAGCAGCGTGACGACGACGATGGGACGGGTCCAGGTACGGACCCGCGTGGGTTTCGCTGCCATGGGGCCGGCTCCTCTCGCGGCGGTGACAAGTACTCGGCGGTGCGGATACGTTCGGAGAACTGCTGGTTATCCTTCACCCGGGCGCGCGGGCATCCAGGGATCACGGGGCGCGAGTTTCGCCGGGCAAACACGGATCCGACGACAGCGGGCGACGGTCTCACGCGTCGACCGCCGCGGCCAGCCGTGGCAACTGCCGCAGCGGGTTGATCCGTTCGACCTCCATCCGCTGCTCGGCGTCGAAGACGTCGCTGAGCCCGGGAGCCGGATCGTGGGTGCCCGATTGCGGCAGGGTGAGCGCGCTGAAAGGCCAGTCCGAACCGAAGACGACGTGGTCGCGGGAGCTGACCGCGAGCACGCCCGCCATCGCTGCGGCCGATCCGCTGAGCGCGGTGTCGTAGTAGAAGTTCGCGATCTGGCGTTGCGTGTCGAGGATCGAGGGCCGGGGCAGGTCCGCAGGCCACAGTTCGCCGATCACCGTTTGCGCGGCCACGCTGACGCGGTGGGACAGGAACGGCAGCGTCCCGCCCGCGTGCGCCAGCTGGAAACGGATGTTCGGGTAGCGCTGCGTCATGCCGGTGACCATCATCAAGGTCGCCGCCCGGGTGGTGTCGAAAGTGAATTCCTCGAGGAAATCCGGCAGCGGCAGCTTCGGTTTGGCGTCGGCGGGGATGGCCGCCGGATGCACGAAAACGTAGGCGTTGCGCTGGTTCAACGCGATCAGCAACGGCTCGAAACGGGGGTCGCCGAGGTAGCTGCCGTCGTAGGCGGACAGCAGGACCACACCGTCGAGGCGCAGTTCGTCCAGCGCGTAGACGGCCTCCGCGATGGAGGCGGGGATATCGGGCATCGGCAGCACGGCGAACGCGCCGAACCGCGTGGGATGCGTCCGGAACAGGCCCGCCGCGTAGGTGTTGCAGTACCGGGCCAGGTCGTTGGCTTCTTTGCCACGCAGAAACGACACGCCGGGATCGGAGACCGACAGCGCCTGCGCCTGGATGCCGTAGTAGTCCATGAACGCCAGCGCTTGTTCCGGCGACCAGTCCGGCGTCGGGTATCCGCCGATCGTGATGTGACCGTGGTCGAGCAACGCCGCGCGGTAATCCGGCGGGAGGAAATGCGCGTGCAGGTCGATCCGGTAGGTGCCCGACGGCGCAGGTTGCCGGGCGCGAGCCGGGTTCGCGCGAGCGATCGCCACGGTCGCGGCTGCGCCCAGCGTTCCCGCGAGGGCGCCGCTCAGCGCCCCACGCCTGGTCATCGTCCTGCGGAATCGGGAAACGGTCATCGAAGTCCTCACTTGTCCGGACGGGGAAGCGGACCGAGCCGTCGACGCTCGTCACCGTCTCCGTCACCACGGCGTCCGATGAAATCATCAACTACGACGAAATCATCGTCAAGGCCGAGTGATGAAATCCTCAGGACCGTGGAGGCCATCAGATATCGCCCCGTGCGCCAGGCGCAAACCGCAGCCCCGCCCCGCGCTATCGGGACTCGGGAGCACATGAAGTGGGTCGCGCGGCGGCCGGACAATCGCGCGGCACCGGAAAAGGTGTGGCGGTTCAGTTGTCGTAGGAGGCGACACCGACCGGTCCGACGCCGACGCACAGGCTCGAGTCCGGTGTCGTGGCGGCGATCCGGAGTGCGGACCCGCTGCCTATGAGGCGGACGAAGACGGTGTTCGGGCCTTTCCGGACCGGCGCCGTGACCGCTTCGCCGTGTTCCAGCGCGACGGTGATCCGGCCGTCGCGGTCGGCGAGGTAGTTGAGTTGCGCCGTCCATTTGTTCTCGAGCATCGGGCCGTCGAGCGGCAGGCGCACCGGGGCGGAGCCGTGGACGCGGTGCCCGCAGCCGGGCTCCGGTCCGGGCAGGATGATCCGGTTCCACCAGACGGCCGCCTCGACGATCGCGCCGCTGTCGGTGATCATCCGCAGGTGCGGTGTCGAGTCCGCGAACGTGCCGGGGGCGGCCACGGGCGCCAGCACGTTCTCGGTGAGATTCTGCGGATAGGCCAGAGGATTCAGCACATTCCACGGCACTTCCTGCTCGAGCAGGGGTGCGCCGTCCCACGCGCTCAAGCCCGACTTCACGGTGGTGATATAGGACTCGGTCGGACCGACGCGCCACGATCGCACGAACGTCCAGGTGGACCAGAGACTACTGACGACGAAGACCACCGTCAGCGCGGCCGTCACGGGCCGACCCACGAGCGCCGGTCCCCGGGACGGCCGGGGACGGGCGCGCAGCACGAGTGCCCCCGCGGCCGCCAGTACCACCGCCGTGTCGGCGAAATAGCGCAGCGACTGCATCAACTCCCCCGCGGTGTTCGGTCCGCCGCGGGCCAGCGCCACGGCCAGCTGCGCGATCAGAACATAGGCCGCGGCCGTCAGCCAGACCGCAGCGATCCGCTGCCGGGCGCGCATCGTCGCCATCACGACCGCGATCAGCGCCAGCCAGGCCGCTACCACCGCCCACCCCGGCGGATCCGCCCACGGCGTGGACGGTAGCCACCGCTCCCACACCCACGGCCCGCCGAACAGGGCAGGCACGATCCCCAGCGACGCGGCGCCGGGCAGCAGGTCACGCAACTCGTCCCACCGGTCGGGCAAACCGGGGCCGTCAACCATTACGAGATACGCGATCGACCAGCAGGACAGCACCGCGCCCGACCCGGCCCACAGCGCCGCGCCGCGCCGCGCCACCACCCGAATCGGGGCCGCGCCGCCGTCGACATGGCGGGCCAGCGCCGTGACGGCGAACGCGACGAACGGCACGACCGCGGACTTCTCGAAGAAGAGCAGCGCCACCGCCGACACCGCGATCCCGGACAGCGCGTACCGGCGCCGCCCGGTCCGGACCAGCAGCACCGCGTCGCCGATCACCCAGGCGAGGGCGAACTGCAGCGGCAATGCGTTCAGCGCGGCGGCCCACCAGGCGAAGGCCGGGATCGTCAGGGGGCAGAACAGGTAGAAGACCAGCGGAAACAGCAGGGGCCAGCGAGGGCCGGTGAGCAGCAGCAGCATGCGCACCACGGCGACCGACGCCGCCAGTTGCATGAGCAGCAGCACCACCACCGGGCCTGCCCAGACCAGTGGCGCCACCGCGTTCACCGCCCAGGCGGTCGCGAAGGCCAGCGGCATGAAGTGGCCGTCGTGGTCGTACAACAGCAGGTCCGTCGACCACAGACCGAATCGGGCCGCGCGGCCGACCAGGATGAGATCGTCCCAATAGAAGTAGCCGCTGTCGGCCACCCACCAGCGGATCGCCAGTTGCAGCACGAGCAGGCAACCGGCCACGACGACTACCGGCCGCACGTGTGGAATCCTCCGGAACCGGCCCCGCGCCGTCGCCCGAGGGACGCGCGGTGACTCCGGCTCGGTGAGCACAGCGGTGTCCATGCCATCCCACCGTAGCGGCGGTCGGGCCGCGGATCCGTCCCTGCGCGGCTATCGGAACGGCCGGTCCCGCCGATACGACAGGTCACTCGACGGTTGCACTGCCTCGACGTCCAGTACCGTGCCGGCCGGCAACGCTTCGATCAGCGCGGCGCTGCCCGCGATGCCGGTCCACGGGAGGTCGATCTCGGTCGCCGCCAACCACGCCCGGTCGGCGGGCCAGCTGCGGTTCGGGCTGTTGATCGTCCGCGGCCGGGCGGGCAGCAGGTCCGCGGCTCCCCACTGCCCGGCCTCGCTGAGCGGCCCGCGGAACGGCAAGTAGTCCCGCGCGGGAGCTCGGCCGACGCTAGGTGAGAGTGTCCATGACGTACGCGGCGGCCTCGGCCAGCAGGGCTTGATCGTACGAGGCGTCCCGGGCGGCCTTGCTGGACATGAGGGCGACGACGAGGGGCGCGGAAGCCGGGGGCCACACGATCGCGATGTCGTTGAGCGTGCCGTAATCACCGGTCCCGGTCTTGTCGGCCACCGTCCAGCCCTGCGGTGTGCCGGCCCGGATCCGCTGGGCTCCGGCCGGGGTCGCGTTGCGTTCCATCAGGTCGCGCAAGAAGTCGCGTTTGTCCGGTGGCAGCGCGTCGCCCACCACGATGCGGTGGTACAGCTCGCCGAAGGCTCTCGGCGAAGTCGTGTCGCGCGGATCGCCCGGGGTGGCTTCGGTGATCGCGGGCTCGATCCGGTCCATCCGGGTGACCATGTCGCCCAGACTCCGCGCGTACGCCGTCAATTCGGCGGGGCCACCGAGATCGCGGAGCAGGAGGTTGCCCGCGGTGCCGTCGCTGTAGCGGATCGCGGCGTCGCACAGTTGCCGGATCGTCATACCCGTATCCAGGTGACGTGGCGTGACGGCGGCGTTCTTCAGCAGGTCGTCCCGGGTGTAGGTGACGACGGTATCCAAGTGCGACAGCGGGTTGCGCTGCAATACCGCCGCCGCGGCCAGGCCCTTGAATGTCGAGCAGAACGCGAATCGCTCGTCCGCGCGGTGGGCGATGGTGGCGCCCGTCCCCGTGGCGCGGGCGTAGACGCCCAGGCGGGCGTCGAACTTTCGTTCCAGCTCGATCAGTCGTTCGTGGCGCTCCGCCGCCTGCACTGTGGGAGCGGAGGAGGACGACGACTCTTCGGTAGCGCATCCCGCCAGCGGTATGAATGCCGCCGCGGTCAGCAGCGCACGACGACCGAATGGAGACGGCGGCAACGTCATACGCGTCCTTTCAGGTGAGCACCCAGCAGGCCACGGTGATTATCCTGCGTCCCCACCCACGAGAGCCCGGGGGTCAGTGCCCGGCCACGCCGCTCACTTCGTTCGGTGTGTTCGGCAGCGTGACGCTCGCCGTCTTCGCTCCGGTGGCCAGGTCGACGCGGTGGATCTGCTTCGCGGCGGGATCCGAGACGTAAGCGGTGCCGCCGCGGACGAACAGCGCGGGACGCGGCTTCTGCCATTCCAGCGGCTCTTGCCAAGAGCCCGTGACCGGGATGGCGCGCACGACGGCGCCCGCGACGGGATCGATCACGTGGATGCGGCCGTCAGTGCCCAGGACCAGCGCTTCGCCGTGCGGGCCGCGAGCCAGCGAACGGAAGGTGTAGCTGGTACCCAGATCGACCAGGCGCAACGCGCCGGTGACCGTGTCGATCAGCGAGACACGTTGCGGGCGTTCGAGTTCGGCGTCCTTGTCCTGCTTGTAGTCACCGAGGACGACGGGCGAGGCTTCGCTGCCCGCCTGGTTGCCGATCCGGCCGTACGCGGTCGGGCTCGTCACTTTGCCGATGACGCCGTTGCGATAGATCAGCACGCCGTTCTCGCAGCCGATCACCACGGCCTCGCCCGCGGCCGTCGCCTCCCCGTGCACGCCGGGGCAGTCCTCGTTGCGCGCCTTCTCGGCGCGGTTCTTGTCGAGCACCACGATCCCGGTCCGCTTCTCCTCGGTGCCGAGCGTGAGGACCAGGTCGCCGCCGGCGAGTTCGATCGCGACGCCGTGGTGCGGGGCGGCGGCGCGGTAGGTGGCGGTTCGCGGCCGCCCGGCGGCGAGATCTGCGGAGTCGAACGCGACGACTTCACCGGTGCCGTCGCTGAACAGCACCGTCCGCCCGGCATGCCGGACCACGTGCCCGGGGTGCGGACCGGGAAAGTCGGTGCCGGTGAATTCGGCTGTGGCGGCGTCGAAGACGCGAAAGCCCTCTTTGGTCGAGACGATGAGGTGACGGTCGTCGCCCGCGGGGTTGAGCCGGTTGAAGCCGTCGAGCTCGACCGTGGCCGCGAGCGCGAGACTGTTTCCGTCCAGTACGTGGATTCCGCCGTCGTAGGTGATCGCGACGGGATCGGCGATCGGCGCGCGCCGGTCTTCCGGTTCCGGGGAAGCGTCGGCGCCGCAACCGGCGAGCACGACGGTCAGCAAGCCGATCAGAGCGGACGATGTCGTGGTTCGTGACCGAACGGGCATGGGTGACTCCGTGTTTCGTTGTGGTTGGGGCTATGGGGCAGTGAGGCCGCGCACGATCGCCTCGGTGTCGGCCCGCATCATTTCCAGGTAGGTGCCCGCACCTCCGCCCGGTTCGGTGAGGGATTCGGAGTACAGGGAGATGACCTGCACGCGCACACCGGCTTGCTCGGCCAGCACGCGGGCCAAGCGGTCCGGTTGCGAGGAGTCGGCGAAGATCGCGCTCACCCCGGCGGCCCGGATGGTCCCGGCGAGGGCGGAGAGATCCGACGGGCTCGGTGACGCGAGCGTGGTCCCGCCCGGGACCACCGCGCCGACCACCTCGAAGCCGAATCGCCGTGCCAAGTAGCCGAAGACGTGGTGGTTGGTGACCAGCTTTCGCCGCTCGGTGGGGATGGTGGCGAACCGCTCGGTCATCCAGCGCTCGAGCCGGTCGAGTTCGGCCAGGTAGCGATCGGCTCCGGCGCGGACGGCCGCGGCATCCACGCCGGGGACCCGGTCGACGATCCCGTCCCGGATGACCTCCACCGCCCGGCGCACGCGACGCGGATCGGTCCAGAAGTGCGGATCCGGCCTTCCGTCCGCATCCTCCGCCGTATAGCTGATCGGGTCGATCGCCGCGCCGATGGATACGCTCGCCACCCCGGCCCGCTCGGCCGCCTCGACATTGCGCAGCACGCTCTCCTCGAGGCCGAGCCCGTTGTAGACGATCAGGCTCGCGCGTTCGAGCTCGGCCGCCTGCTGCGCGGAGACGGCGAAGAAGTGCGGGTCCGCGTTGGCCGGCATGAGCACCGTGACCTCCACCGCGTCGCCCGCGACGGCGCGGGTGAGGTCGCCGAGGATATTGGTGGTGACGACGACGCGGTCGCGGTCCGCGCCGGCGATCGAGCACCCGGTCAGCGCGAGCAGCGCGACGACGACCGGCGCGAACCATCGGGCAGCGTGTCTCATCGGCCGGTCTCCGCGATCGATGTGGGCGCGATGTCGAGGCGGAAGGTGCGCGCCGTGCGCAGGTTGTCGGTGTAGTCGATCTCGTGGATCGCCCGCCCCGCGGGATCGTTGAGGTAGGCGCGATGTTCGTCGACCAGGATCCGCGGCGGGGACGTGCCCTCGGGCACCGGCGCGATGAGCGGGCGCGCCGGGGCGGACTCGCGGCCGGACGCGACGTCGTAGCCGTGCAGGAAGCCGTCCGCGGTGAGGGTCAGCAGAGCGGCGCCCTCGCCCGCCGTATTCGCCGCGACCACCGGGCCGGTCGGCACGATGGTCCATGTCCTGCTCCTGACGTCGAGCACCCACACGCCACGTCGTCCGGCCTCGGCCACCAGCGTCGCGCTGCCGGGGCGATGGAAGAACTCGACCGCGCGCTCGTCGTCCGCGGTGCCCTGCGGGTAGGGGATCTTCTCGCCGGTGACCACCGCGTTCCGCGCCGTCACCAGCAAAGCTCCGTCGGCGCAGCCGAAGACGACGCCCCGCCTGGTCACCGCCGAACCGCGCGGGTGCGGGCACGGCTGTTCGAGGACCTCGGCGGGCGCGCCGTCCCGGGTGCGGACCTCGATCCGCCCACCAGCAGGCACCGCCACGAGCAGGCGCTCGGCGTACGGCACGGCGACTCCGTCCGGAATCGCGCCGCGCTCGGTCCGCGACCCCGCGCCGAGCGCGGGCCGGTCCAGCAGTGTGGTGCCACCTGTTTCGAAAGCCACTGCGGTGACCGCGCTGTCGGCATGCACGGCGGATATCGGGCCGCCGGCGACCTCACCCAGATCCCGGGCGGATGCGCGGTAGTAGTGCACGTGGTCGCCGTGGTCGACCGTCCACGCGCCCGCGTCCACGATCCGCACCCCGTCGCGGGCGGACAGGAACGCGAAGCGCCCGTCGGCGGTCACCCGGTCGACGCCTGCCATCCGGCCGAGGTCCTGGACGTCCTCGGTGAGGAGGTCGATCACCCGCACGGCGCCGGTCGCGGTGTCGGCGGCGACCAGACGCGGCTGCGCCTCGTCGGTCTCCTCCGCGCCCGCCACGTATCCGTGCGGGGCGGGCTCGGCGGGCGCGGATTCTTTTGTCCCGCAACCGATCAGCGGCGTGATCGCGGCGAGCACCAGTGCGAGCGCCAGCGGTTTCGGGGTCACCCGCGAGGAGCGGATCCGGTCACGGAGCCAGGACGACAGCGCCGAGACGAAGAACAAGGCGACCGCGGTCGCCGCGATGGTCGCCCCCGCGGCGGTACGCGCGTGCCACGAGATCAACAGCCCGGCGAAGGTGGCCAGCGCGCCGAGCGCCGCCGCGGTGAGCATGATCAGCGGGATGCGGTGCACCCAGTAGACGGCCGCCGCGGGCGGGGCGATGAGCAGGCCGAAGACCAGCAGTGTGCCGACGATGTGGAACGACGCGACGATCGCCAGGGTCACCAGAGCGATCAGCGCCACGTTCGCCACCCGGGGCCGCAAGCCGAGGGTGTGCGCCGTGCGCGGGTCGAAGGTGAGCGCGACGAACGCTCGGTAGCCCAGCAGCGAGATCGCCGCCGCCATAACCGAAGCCGCCGCCAGATACCACAGGTCCCGCTCGCCGACGGCGAGGACGTCACCGAAGAGGAAGCCGGTCAGGTCGACCGCGAACGAGGGCGATCGCGACACGATGATCACGCCCGCCGACAGCATCCCGACGAACAACAGTCCGATACCGGTGTCCGCGGCGAACCTGGTGCCGCGGCCGAGCACCGAGACTCCGGCCGCCATGGCCGCGGCGCTGAAGGCCGCGCCCAGCAACAGGTTTCCGCCGAGCAACGCGGCGATCGCGACCCCGGGCAGCATGCCGTGCGCCATCGCGTCGCTGAGAAACGCCATGCCGCGCACCACTACCCAGGTGCCCGCCAGCGCGCACAGGCACGAGACGAGTAATCCGCCCCACAACGCCCGCTGCACGAACGAGACCTCGAACGGGGCCAACCACTCCATGAGGCAGCACTCTACAATGATAACGGTTATCATTTCAATGAGCTGATCGGAGCCGCACATGCCGCCGCCCGCTGTCGACGTCGCCGAGGTGACGGCCGGTTATCGAGGACGTCCGGTGCTGCGCGCGTTCAGCGCCGCGATCCCGGCCGGGCGAGTGACCGCCCTCGTCGGACCCAATGGTTCCGGCAAGTCCACCCTGCTCGGCGTCTTGGCCGGAGTCATCACACCCACCGGGGGAACCGTTCGCCGGGAACATCTGCGGCGGCCGGCGTTCGTCGTGCAGCACAGCGCCGTTCCCGCGACCTTGCCGATCACCGTCCGCGAGACGGTCACCATGGGACGCTGGGCGCATCGCGGCGCATGGCGGCGTCTGACCCAGCAGGATCGCGCCGTCGTGCGCGCGTGCCTGGACCGGATGGCCATCGCCGACCTGGCCGAGCGCCGGCTCGACACCCTCTCCGGGGGTCAGCGTCAACGCGCGCTGCTCGCACGGGCACTCGCGCAGGAATCCGACTTGCTCCTGCTGGACGAACCGGCCACCGGCCTGGATTCCACTGCTCGGCAGGAGATAGCCGAGGCGATCCGTCACGTCGGGACGCAGGGCGTGACGGTCGTCCACGCGACGCACAGCCGCGAGGACGCCCTGCGCGCCGACCACTGCCTGCTGCTGCGAGACGGCCGAGTCGCCCGCGAGGGCGATCCGCACACCGTCCTGCGCGGAAACCTGCCCGAAACGGTCGACTAGCGCGTTGACCGCGAACGTTCGTAGTGTTGCCCGAGACCAGGAGCGTGCAGTGCGGTCGCCGCCGCATCGGATCGCCGAGGCCGGCCAGTCGGCCGGTGGACGTGCCGATGGTCACGATCTGGACCGGGTCGTCAGCCAGGTATCCGGCGAGCTTGCGCACACTCCAGCGCGTGAACGGCCGGCCGAGCTTCCCTGGGCGCGTGGTGGCCGCCGCGGACGACGAACTCGATGTCGTCATCGCACCGGCGCATTCCCGGCAGCGCGTCACTCAACCCGGCGAACGTTCGTGGTCGACGCACTAGCGCGGCACGCCGGGCATTCCGGCGAAGAGGATCTGAAAGACTCTGGGCGGGTTCGGCGTGACGGTGGTGGACGGGGTGAACGGCGCACCCTCGTTGGTATCGGTGACCACATAGCGGGCGTGACTGCCGGGGACTCGGTCGAGAATCCCGTCGCAGCGCGGCCCTCCGGTCGCGTTCACTTTGGGCAGGTCGTCCGGATATCCGTAGGGCTGTGCCCCGTACATGAAGCTCGCGTTGAAGATGGCCCCGGGTTTGTTGCCGCCGATGATGGCCTCCGCCGCGGGAAGCGCTTTCGCGATGCCGACCACGACGCAGTACAGCACAGGTGAATACGTGTCGAGCAGCGAAGCGGTCGGTCGCAGGATCGCCGGCACCGCCGTGAGGTCTCGCTCGTTGCCCATGAGCGTCCAGCGGGTGGTGTCGGCCAGACCGATGAGGGTGAGCAGCACGGCGTCCAGATCTTCCGCGTCCTGGGCGACCGTCCGGCCGGTCACGGTCGCGTTGTCGGCCGTGCGCAGCAGATCGGGGGCGGTGTCGGCGTAGAGTCCGGTGACCTGCCCGGCGGCGGAGAGATCACGCCGCAGCGCGGGCAGGCTCGGGTTGATCTGCCGCAGGTAGTCGTCCGCGCGCGCGAGCAGATCGCCCAGGCGCTCGCCGCGTCCCTGCAGCGCGGCGCCCAACGCGGCCAGGGTGGCGTTGAGCTTGCCCGGTTCGACCTTCGCCAGGATGTCGCTCAGACGCTGGAACAGCGTATTGAATTCCACCGTCACCGATTCCGCCCGGATCGTCGATCCGGGACGCAGGGGAGTCGGCGAAGGAATGCTCGGCACGACGAAATTCACGTACTTCGCGCCGAATACGGTGGTGGAGCGGATGTCCACCGTCGCATTGGCCGGCACCAGCCGCAGCAGCTCGGGATCGAGCGCGAGGCGCAGCCGCGCCCGGTCACCGTGGAATTCCACGGCGTCCACCCTGCCCAGCTCGACGCCCCGCATGCGCACCTCGGCATCGGTGTCGAGCGCCAGCCCCGTACGCGCCGCCTCGACGGTAAGGGGCACCGTCGCGCGAAAACGCCCGGCGTACATCGTCACCGCGACCACGACGACCGCGGTGACGAGCAGGATCAGCACCGCGCCCGCGATCTTCAACCGCAGCAGCCGCCACGTCACCAGCATCGTCTGCCTGCCGAAATTCATCGTCGAATCCACCGATCACGCATCTCGCGGCCACGGCATCCGGCGGGCGCGACGGCGGCCCCCGGTCGCGTCTTGCCGGACGCTCGCTAACCGTAGTACTGTCCAGACACGTGTCCATCATAAACTTGGACACTTATCTGGGGAAGGATTTCCAATGACTCTGGTGAAACCACCGCGGGTTTCCGGAGGCGACCACGAGCACGGTCATCTGGAGGAGTTCCGCGCCGACCCGATCGGGCTCATGCGCCGAGTCCGCGCGGAGTGCGGCGACGTCGGCTCGTTCGACCTGGCCGGGCGCCAGGTCATCCTGCTGTCCGGCGCGGAGGCCAACGAATTCTTCTTCCGCTCCGGCGACGACGAACTCGATCAGGCCGCCGCCTACCCCTTCATGAAGCCGATCTTCGGCGAGGGGGTCGTCTTCGACGCCAGTCCGGAACGCCGCAAGGAGATGCTGCACAACCAGGCGCTGCGTGCCGAGCACATGCGCGGGCACGCCGCGACCATCGCCCGCGAGGTCGAGCGGATGCTCGCGCGCTGGGGTGACGAAGGCGAGATCGACCTGCTGGACTTCTTCGCCGAGCTGACCATCTACACCTCCTCGGCCTGCCTGATCGGCGTGAAATTCCGCAACGACCTCGACGACCGCTTCGCCCACCTGTACCACGACCTGGAACGTGGCACCGATGCCCTGGCCTACGTCGACCCGTACGCCCCGATCGAGAGCTTCCGCCGCCGCGACCAGGCGCGAGCCGAGCTGGTCGAGCTGGTTCAGGCGATCATGGATCGCCGGGCCGCCGGGCCGCCCACCGGCAAGGACGATCGGGACATGCTCGACGTGCTCATCTCGATCCCCGGCGACGACGGCGCACCACGTTTCAGCGCCGGCGAGATCACCGGCATCTTCATCTCCATGATGTTCGCCGGTCATCACACCACCTCCGGCACGGCGGCCTGGACGATCATCGAACTGCTGCGCCACCCAGAGGTGCTCGGCCGCGTGGTCGCCGAACTCGACGAGCTCTACGCCGACGGCTCGGACATCAGTTTCGGCGCGCTGCGCCAGATCCCGGTGCTGGAATCCGTGCTCAAGGAGACGCTGCGCCTGCACCCGCCGCTGATCATCCTGATGCGGGTGGCGCGAGGTGAATTCGACGTCTGCGGCCATCGGATCGAGCCGGGTGACCACGTCGCCGCCACCCCCGCGATCTCGAACCGGATCCCGGAGGACTTTCCCGATCCGGACGCGTTCGATCCGGGCCGCTACATCGATCCCGAACAGGCCGACCTGGTCAACCGCTGGACCTGGATCCCGTTCGGCGCGGGCCGCCACCGCTGCGTCGGCGCGGCGTTCGCGCTGATGCAGCTGAAGGCGATCTTCTCGTTGCTGTTGCGGGACTGGGAGTTCGAGATGACCCAACCATCCGACAGCTACCACAACGACCACTCCAAAATGGTCGTGCAGCTCGCCCAGCCCTGCACCGTCCGCTATCGCAGGCGCCGCAGGGACGGCAACGGCTGACGGCGCGGCCGGGCACGCGAGAGCTCCCCGTCGGTGACGGGGAGCCCACACGGATCTACTCGTAGCGCACGCGCCAACTCTTGATGCCATTGATCCACCCGGACCGCAGCCGCACGGGCTCGGCGACTTCCCGCAGATCGGGCATCGCGTCGGCGATGGCGTGGAACATGAGATCGATCTCCAGTCGCGCCAGGTTCGCGCCCACGCAATAGTGAGCGCCGGTGCCCCCGAAGCCCACATGCGGATTCGGATCCCGCAGCACGTCGAACGTGAACGGATCCGTGAAGCCCTCCTCGTCGAAATTCGCCGAACTGTAGAACAATCCGAGCCGCCTGCCTTGCCGGATGTGCTGCCCGCCGAGTTCCAGGTCTTGCGTCGCGGTGCGCTGGAAGGCGGTCACCGGGGTGGCCCACCGGACGATCTCGTCGGGTGCGGTGCGCGGACGCTGCTGCCGGTAGATCTCCCACTGCTCGGGATGGTCGACGAACGCCTTCATCCCGTGCGTGATGGCGTTGCGCGTGGTCTCGTTGCCCGCCACGGCGAGCAGGATGACGAAGAAGCCGAACTCCTCGGAGCCGAGCGCTTCACCGTCCACGTCGGCGTGCACCAGCTCGCTCACGATGTCCCCCACCGGGCAGGCGCGCCGCTGCTCGGCCATGTTCCAGGCGTAGCCGAGGATCTCCGTGGAGGCCATGGCGGGATCGCCGTATTCGGGATCGTCGTAGTTGAGCATCTGGTTGGACCAGTCGAACAGCTTGCGCCGATCCGCCTGCGGCACGCCGATCAGTTCGGCGATCGCCTGCAACGGCAGTTCACAGGCGACCTGTTCGACGAAGTCGCCGCTGCCGGACTTCCTGGCCTCGTGCACGATCCGCGCGGCGCGTTCGGTCAGCGCGGCGCGCAGGCTCTCCACCGCGCGCGGGGTGAAGCCCTTGGAGATGATCCGCCGGATCTTGGCGTGCTTGGGCGGATCCATGTTCACCAGCAAGGCGCCGGTGAGCGCCATCTGCTCCGGCGTGATGTCGCCGGGCAGCCGGATGATGGCCCCGTTGCGCTCGGAGGAGAACAGCTCCGGATGCTTCGAGATCTCCTTGATGTCGGCGAGCTTGCTGACCACCCAGTAGCCGCCGTCGCGGAACCCGCCGGAGGACTCGTCGGACTGCGCGTTCCACCACACCGGGGCGGTCCGGCGCAGCTGCGCGAATTCCTCGACCGGACTGCGGTTCTCCCACAGCGCCGGGTCGGTGAAGTCCCATCCGACCGGTAAGGCCGGTGCTGCCATTGCTACCTCCTAGATGAAACGAGCACGCCGGTCAGCGCAGCGGAGTTCGCCGCGCGGCGTCGGGTTCGGGCGCCGCGGACCCGTCGCCGGCGGCCCCGCGCAACGAGGCGGCGGCGCGCCCCGCCACGAGCGGCAGGTCGAGACAGGTCCGCACACCCGGCGGTGCGGCGACCACGTAGGGGATCGAATTCACGCAGTGCATGGCCGTGGCGACAATGCCGGGGTTGCGTACCAGACCGGCGGCGGCGCTGTGCGCGTGCATGCCGGTGAACGTCACCGTCGCACCGGGATCACCGACGATCTCGACCTCGTAGCGCTCACCCGCCGGTCCGAAGGTCCATGGCGGATCCAGGTTCTCGGTGCCCATGAACCAGTTCACCGCGGCCGTGATCACCGGCGCGCCGCGGACGGTCCCCTGCCAGCGGAAGCGCTGGGCCGCGACGCGTCCCGGCGCGATCGGGCCGATCGGCGAATCGATCGGCGCGGTGGCCACCGCGGTCTCGTGCGTCACCCGCACCTGTTCGTCGAGCGCGATGCCCAGCGCTTCGGCGATCATCCGGACCGACTGGCCGTAGCCGCCCGCGAGCACGTCGGCCATGACGCTGGTCGCGGCCTGTTCCGGCGTCGCGCCGAACAGCATCCAGTCCCGGACCACCTCGGGCGCGCCGTAGGTGCGGATGTCGGAGAACTCTTCGGCGCGGACCGCGGTGATCCGCCCCGACAGCGCCGACACCACCAGCGGGATCTTCTCGGTGATGCCACCGGGATGTATCCCGGCGCCGTGCAGAGTGACTCCGGCGGCACGGCACAGCTCGTCGTATCGCCGCCGCTCCGCGCCGCCCGGATAGAACCAGCCCAGCGGGGTGACGACGTTCTTGCCGGAGCGCAGGATCGCGCGCATCGTCTCGGTGTCGGCCAGGAAAGGGCTGTACAGCACGCAGTCGGCCGGTGTCGCAAGCAGACGGTCGGCCTCGGTGGTCGCGCGCACCCCGACCGGTGGGCGGCCGACCAGCTCACCCAGGTCCATGCCGTCCTTGTCCGCGCTGTGCACCCAGGCTCCGGCCAATTCCAGCTCGGGATGGTCGAGAATGCCCTCGACGGCGGCCCGCCCGACCCCGCCGGTCGCCCATTGGATCACTCGGATCATGTCAGTCCGCCTTGTGGTCGGGCCCTCGACCGGCTACGTACCGCTCGGCCCACCGGTAGTCGGGTTTGCCGCTGGGCGCGCGCACGATGGCGTCCGCCACCCAGATCTGTTTGGGCACTTTGTATCCGGCCAGGAAATTGCGCACGTGCGCGTGCAAGTCGGTGAACTCGAGCCGCCCGGGACCGGACAGCGACACCACGGCGGCGACCTGATGCCCCCAGCGTTCGTGCGGCACCCCGATCACCACCGCGTCGTAGATCGCTTCGTGACTCTTCACCACACTTTCGACCTCTTCGACGAACACCTTCTCGCCTCCGGTGTTGATCACCATGTTGCCGCGGCCGAGCAGCGTGATCGAGCCGTCGGTCTCGGCGCGGGCTCGATCGTCGGTGACGACCATGCGGACGCCGTCGACGGTCTTGAACAACTTCTCGGTCTTCGCAGGGTCCTTGTAGTAGCCGATCGGCACGTTGCCGGTCTTGGCCAGCCAGCCCTCCGATCCGGGCGCGACCGGACGGCCGTCGTCGTCCACGACGACCGCGCCGCGGCCGGTCTGCACGCGGGGGCCGCGGGCGGGGTCGTCGTCTTTCCGGGCGAAACCGATGCCGCCGAAGCCCGTTTCGGACGATCCGATGGAATCCGAGACGACCGCCCAGGAAAACTGCTCCAGCAGTGCGTTCTTCACCGGTTGCGACAGCAGCGCGGCGCCGGAGGCGATCGCGAGCAAAGACGAGGCGTCCGACGGCTCGCGCTGATACGCCTCGATCAACGGCTTGGCCATGGCGTCGCCGGTGATCACCATAACCTGAGGACGTTGCTCGGCGACGGTCCGCCAGACGCGCGCGGCGTCGAAGCGGGACTCGAAGATCACGGTGTTGCCCGACCACAACGCGGTGAAGGTGGGCATCATGGCGGCGGCGTGGATCAGCGGCGGCAGCACCAGCCACCTGCTCGGCTCGACCCCGGCTCCGGTGCGAGATTGCTGGAACTCGTCGGCGACCGGTTCGCCGCTGTAGAAGTCGATGCCGCCGCCGAGGACCCGCCACATGTCCTCTTGCCGCCACATGACGCCTTTCGGCATGCCGGTCGTCCCACCGGTGTACATCACGAACAGGTCGTCGGCGCTGCGGCGGACCGCCGGACGATCGGCAGGCCCACCGGCGAGGGCGGACTCGTAACCGGCACTCTCCGCGGTGGTGCCGAATTCGTCGGCGACGCAGATCGTGTGCCGCAACGTGGGTGTCCGCGCACGGGCTTCCCGCACGGCGTCGGCGTAACAGGAATGGTGCACGAGCACTTCGAGATCCGCGTTGGCGTAGACGTAGGCCAGTTCCGCCGCCCCGTACCGGTAGTTGATGTTGATCGGCACCGCCGCGAGCTTGAAGCACGCGATGAGCGTCTCCATCGTCTCGATGCTGTTGTGCATCTGGAAACCCACGTGCGTTCCCGCTGCGACGCCGACGCTCGCCAGATGGTGCGCGAGCCGATTGGCGCGGACGTCGAGTTCACCGAAGGTCACCCGGCGGCCGGACTGGATCAGCGCCACCCGCTCGGGCATGGCGTCCACGGAATGCTCGAAGAGGTCGGCGAAGTTGTTGGCCATGTCGTTCCATCTCTGGGTGGGCGGTCACACGACGGTGAGCGGCAGGGGTATCCCCCGGTCGGTGAAGGTGAAGGCGGCGCCGGTGCTGAACCGGGTCAGCGCGACCTCCGTCGCCTCCCGGAACGGTTCGTCGCCGAGCGTGACGACGGCGCGCCAACCCTGCGTACCCGCGGCGACGACTTCCGCGGAGAAGCGCGGGTTGACGCCGCGGACCAGCGTGTTCAGCGGCTCCAGATGCTCGGGGTCGAGCATCGAGGGCCAGGTTCCGTCGGTGCGCGCGCCGCTCGTGGCCGGGAACATCACTGTGACCGCACCGCCGGACTCGTCGATCTCGACGCCGGTGTAGGCCGATGGGTTCAGCGCCGGATGCAACCGCAGCACCGTCGCGAGCGCGGCGGCGTCGTCACCGAGACCGAGGCAAGTGCGCAAGCGTTCACTGGTCAGCCCGGCGATCCCCGCGAACTGTTTGCGCCCGATCGCCAGCGCCGCCGCGGCCTCCAACCGGGCGCGCACCGCGATCATGAAACCGAGGGTGAGCAGATGATGTTGCAGGCACACCTCGTCGGCGAGACGGACCAGCGCGGAGCGGGAGAAGTCCGCGAAACGCACATCGCTGAGCAGCGGGCCGGAGTAGTCCGGCCGTCCTTCGTCGTCCCGGTCGATATCGGCGAGCTCGAGTCCGGCCGCCGCCGACCGGGCGACGAGGTCGGCGTTGGGCGGCACCGGCGGCGGCACGTGAGCGGGATCGATGACGACTGTCCACGCGCACACCGGCGTGCGGTCGGCCGGACGGCGGGGCGGGCGGTGGATCGGCCGGACCTGGGCGTGCGGGTTGGTGGCCAGCGCGGTCGCGTCGAAGGTCGGGTCTTCGATGTCGTGGCACATCGACACGACGAAGTCATCGCCCATCGGTTCCACGTCGGCCAGGGCACCGCAGTGGTCGAGCCAGAACTCGCCGCGGTGGTGGTCGTCGACCCGGAAACGGAAGTCCATGAACTGCGGTGGCGCGCCGATGTCCAGTTGCAGGCCCTTGAAGATGGTCTCCACGCCGTCGCCGGTGAAACCGAGCGCCCGCTGCATGCGCCGGGTGTAGACCGGGCTGGCCACCTGCCACTCCTCGATGGCGATCGCGGTCATGCCCTCGCGGCCGAAGGCGGCGATCGAATGGGCCATGCCGGAGCGGTCGATGAGGTGCCCGCACAGGAGCAGCTCGGGAACCAGCGCCGCCAGGGTCTCCCGGTCCAGGTCGGCGAATCGGCTGTGCGGTGCGGCCATGTCGGTCACCACAGCGGGACGGGGGATTCGCCGACGCGATACCAGCCGGGCAGCGGCTGACCGGAGACCGAGCGCTCGATGCGCTTCTGCATGCCCGGCGTCAGCGCCTTGTTCGTGATCATCTCCAGGAACAGCGCCGAGACGTTGCCGAAATCGAAGAAGTCGCGCTGCCAGGACCATTGGAAGTCGCCCGCGTAGCGGAACCAGCTGCCGCCGATGCCCTCGGGCGAGTAGTTGCGCCCATCCGGACGTGTGGCGTCGCTGACCTGCTTCCAGAGTCCGATGACGTTGCCGGTGCGGTCGTCGACCACGAACTCCTGGTAAGGGTAGGTCCAGCCGTCCAGCCCGGCCATCTCCTGGCCGAGGGCCAGGTCGCGGATCTCGTCACGCCCGACGGCCATGAATTCCTGGGTGGGGCCGTAGTTCCAGCCGTAGGTGGCGTCCTCGGTGTACATCTGCGCGAGCGGCTTCCAGTCGCCCTTTTCCTCGCAGCGCTGGTTCTCCACGATCCAGCGCTGGATCATCTCGTCGAGCTCGGCGCGGTCGAAACCTGGCATCAGTCGGTACCTTTCGGGGAGGAGTCGGTCGCGGCTTCGCCGGCGATCGACAGGGCTTGGGTAGGGCAGTAGCGGATCGCGTCCGCCACCGTGGGCCGGAGGCCGGCGTCCGGCCTGTCGTCGAGGATTTCGACCCGGCCGCGTTCGGGCACCCGGAACACCTCCGGCGCCTCGGCCTGACAGACCGCGTGCCCCTGGCACAGATCCAGGTCGGCCCGGATTCTCATGACCGGCTTCGCGCGATCCGGCGCGGCGAGCCCGGCATGCGGATCCGTTCGGATCGGCCGCTCATCGCGTCTCCACGGTGACGGGCAGGTGGGCGAAACCACGCACGTTGGACGAATGCACGCGTTGGATGCCGTCGGAAACGATGCCGAAAGTCGCGACGCGCGAGGCGAATTCCCGCAACGCGATGGTCGCTTCCAGCCGGGCCAGATGGGCGCCGAGGCAGAAATGCACTCCCGCGCCGAAACTCGCCGAACCGGACTTGTCGGCGCGATCGATCCGGAAACTGTCACCGTCACCGAACACATCCGGATCACGGTTGGCCGAACCGATCAGCAACAGCACCTTCGACCCCGCCGGGATCGTGCCGCCGTGATAGTCCAGATCCTCGGCCGCCATGCGCGCCACCATCTGGCTGGAGGTGTCGTAACGCAAGGTCTCTTCGACCCAGTCCGAGACCAGAGCCGGGTCCGCGGCGACCTTCGCGTACTCCCCCGGATTGCGCGCCGCCCAATACAGTGCGTTACCCAGCAATTTGGTGGTGGTCTCGTTTCCCGCCACCACCATCAGAAACAAGAACCCGATGATCTCCTCGTCCGACAACCGGTCGCCCTCGATCTCCGCGTCCAGCAGGGCCGAAGTCAGATCCTCGCGCCGCGCACGCCGACGCTCGGCCACCATCCCGGCGTAATAGACCAGCAGCTTCATCGACGCCTCCGCCGCGGCCACCGGAACATCCAGCACACCGTCCTCCCGGTGCACCACCAGATCGGCCAACCGCCGAATCTCCACCCGATCCGCTGCCGGGACCCCCATCAATTCCGAGATCACGTCCATCGGCAACTTGCCCGCCACCGCATCGATCCAGTCGAAACGACCGCAGGCCACCGCGGGCTCCAGATACGACAGCGTCAGCTCCCGGATCCGGTTCTCCATCTCCGCCACCCGCTTCGGGGTGAACCCCTTGAACACCAAGCGCCGCATGCGCATATGCCGCGGATCGTCCATCGCCAGGAAGGACATCACCCGATGCGCATGCGGCCCCCACGCCGCCGGATCCAGTGACACCCCGTTCGCACTCGACAACCGCACACTGTCCCGGAACGCCCCGACCACATCCGCATGCCGCGACAAGGCCCAGAACCCCAGATCCGGGTTGTGGTACAGCGGCGCCTCCTCCCGCAGCCGCCGATACGTCGGATACGGATCCTCATGGAACCCGTAGTCATACGGATCGAACACCAGCGGCTCCACCGCAGCGGTCATCGCCCACACTCCCAAACCGAGAACACGTTCTGCGCCGGGTGCGGCGGAATCGCGCACCGGAGAGACACATAGCTGGACATGTGTCTGGACGGTACCACTCACGCATTTTCAGGACAATCCCGAAGGAGCGATCTCTTCGAATCCGGGATCGACAGCGTCCATCACGTCAAGAAACAAGAACGCGTTCTTGCCGGTCGATGCCGATATGACTACATTCCGAACAGTTGTCCAGACACCGACGGTACGGCAGCCGACCGGCTCCGCCTGCGACATGACAAGGGGTGCGGCAGACGGAAGACGGACACATCCGGCAAGCCGACCGCCATGGGGCGGCCACCCGCATGGACGCCCGGCCGTAGCGCTCATGCGCGGGCAGTCCGCAGTGGCCGGACACACCTGTTTACCCAGCACGGAAGTTGCCGGAAGAGAGCGACAACACTAGTCTAGACAGATGTCCGAAAGCTATTCCATAACCGTCGAGGCGACGCGGCGGCGCTTGTCCGGAAAACAAGCCGACACCGTCGAGAAGCTCACCAGATCGGCGTTGGAAGTGCTTTCCCGGGAGGGGTTCGCGGGCATGACCATCCGGATGGTCGCCGCCAACGCCAAGGTCGGCACCGCCACCGCCTATACATATTTTTCCTCCAAGGAGCACCTGGTCGCGGAGATCTTCTGGCGCAGGCTGCGCGCGACGCCCTCGCCCGTCAGCGAGGATCCGGATGCCACCGTGCGCGTGATCGCCGAACTTCGCAGCATCGCGTTGCTCGTCGCCGACGAGCCGGAATTGTCCGGCGCGGTCACCAGCGCACTGCTCGGCCGCGATCCGGATGTCGAACATTTGCGGGCCCGCATCGGTTTGGAAATCCGCGCCCGGCTCGCGCATGCGCTGTCCGGAAATCCCGACGCGGACATTCTGAAATCGCTCGAATTGCTGTACGCGGGCGCGCTGGTCCATGCCGGGATGGGCTACGAATCGTATTCCGACATCGCGAACCGCATCGAGCGGTCCGCGATGCTCATCCTGCAGTGACGCGGCGGGTTGCGCGTCACTGCCCGGCCACGCCCGATTTCAGCGACGCCCCGCCGTCGACGAACATCTGCGAGCCGGTCACATAGCCCGACTCGTCAGAGGCCAGGAACGTGATCGCGTGCGCGACGTCCGAGGATTCGACGAAGGGAATCGGCATGGCCCTGCGGCCGGACGACGAGGCGCGCTGACCCTGCGCCCGGCGCGTCGAACGCGGTCCGCACCCGCGCTCCCCCCATGATGTTCAGCGTTCCCGGCGCGATGGGCGTTGTCCGCCGCCGGAGCAGTGCGACGCAATCGATCGACTCGACAGAGGATGGGAGAGCGTGTGGCGAAAATGGGTAGGCGGAAACGGTCCCGGCTGATCACCAGCGGAATGCTGCGCGAGAAGCACCGGACGGACGAGCCCGGCGAACCGGCGCAACCAGCGCCACCGGCACCGCAGCTTCATGACGAGGTGGAGACGGAGGTCGCGCTCGACCTCGACGCGCTCGCCGCGCGAGTGCGTGCGCGACGGCGGGAGCGGAAGTGGACCCAGGCGGACGTGGCGGGCAACGGCGGCCCGCCCGCCAAGCTGGTCAGCGAGATCGAGCGGTCGCGCAACGCGTGCCCGAGCGCCGAAGTGCTCGACCGGCTCGACGCGGGACTCGAGTGGCCGCCCGGCACCAGCGCGATGATCTTGCGTGCCGAGCCGGCAAGCGAACTCGCCGCGGCGCGCTGATCGCCGATCCGAAAATCGGCCGGTCGGAGAATTATTCGGTATCTCCGACCGGCCGAGCCGGAACGCTCATAGGTTGCTGTGGGCGCTGATAGGCTGCTCAGCGACCCTGGACGACTGCTCTTGCGCCGCCGGAGTGCGCGGGTCCGGCCGTGCTGGACGCAGGTGTGAACCCGATGAAGGATTGGACGAATGATGCAACTCCGCGGCACCACTGCGGCAGCGATACTCGCCATCGGCTCGCTCGCCATCGGCGCGGGCGTCGCTCACGCCGAGCCGGCTCCCGACATCACCTACTCGGCCAAGATCGTCGAGCAGACCGTGGTCGCCGCACTCCGGGGCGGGACCTTCGAATTGTCCAAAGCGCTGCGTGACCAGCCTGCTGGTGACGAGCACGCCCGGCTGACCGAGCGCGACGGCGTGCTCGTCGACGCCACGGGCGCCCCGGCCGACATCGCGCAAGTGATCGACGTGGTCGACATCCGCGACCACGACGGCCATGTCGCCATGACATTGCCGCTCGACTTCCGGATCGCGGGCGCCGCCATTCCGGTGCGTCCGGAGGTGAAAAAGGACGGCACGGTGCTGGAGCTGAAGCCGACTCGGCCGGAAGGCATCGCGATCGCCGAACCGCTGGTCGCCACACCGGTCGCGTCGATGACCGAGAATCAGCGTGCGCGTGACGAATTCGCCAGTCAGTTCGGACTCGCCACCGCCATCGGCGGTTTCGTCGGCACCGCCATCGGCGCCACGATCGGCTGCCTGGTCACCATCGCCGTCGGTTGCGTGGCCGGCCTGCTGACCGGCGCGAGCCTCGGCGGCATCCTCGGGACCATCGCGGTCGGCGGGCCCACGCTCGTCGTGGCGGGCGTCGACCTGCTCACCACGTTGCAGGCGGCCGAGGGAACCACCCGCTTCGCCGACAAACCCGTGCAGGCCACGCCCGCGCAACCCAAGTGATTCCGTCCCGGCGGCGTGGCACGCCGCCGGGCGAGACCTCCGACGACCGCGCCGCTACAGCGGCGCGGTCGTCGTGTTCGAGCGCCCCACGCGCTCGTCGTTGATCAGGTGATAGGCGCGCCCCAGATCATCGAGCGCGCGCTCCCATCTGGTGTCCGCGTCGTGGCCGCGGGGATTGCGGCTGAGCAGCAGCAGGACCTCGGCCGCGTCCGCCGACCGCGCGGCGGCGTCCAGCAGCACCGGCACCGGGTCCACGGTGGTGCCCGCCGCCAGTGCGCCGATCCGATCGTGCAGCCAGTGCGCGTCGAAACGTACCTGCTCGGTGGGGTTCTCGCCGTTCACCGGGAGGGTGCTCACCGCCGCGACCCTGGCGGCCTCCTCGTCGTCCATCGTCGTGGTGACGACCTGACGCAGCTCACTGCTCGCGATCCGGTGTAGCAAACCGATCAATAGGACGCGCTCGGCGTCCGCACCACGCAGACCCGTGTCGCCCAGCCGCCCGCCGACCTCCTCCGGGTCGACGCGCAGGATCGACAGAACCGCTCGCAACTGCGCAATCGTTACCACTTCGTCCGCCCCTCCTCATCGTCGCGGCCCCACCATCACACCTCGGCGACAGCCTGCCAAACCCGAGGCGCGTTAACCGTCCGGTAGCCCCTTTGCCGGTCCGGCGTGTCTTAGCCCTGCGGTCCAGGTCACCTCGAACCGCAGGATAAACCGGGGTCCAACTTGGGTACTCCAGACATCATGAGAGCGATACCGGCGCGGGTCACTGGTGACACGACCACGCCCGCAGTGCGCGAGTCCGAACACGGCGGTGCGATCGCGAGCACGAAATGGCGGCGGATCAGGGAGGTGATCGCCACCCGCACCGTAGCCGACGCCACCCGAGAAGTGTCGATCGAGGTGGGAAAACCCCAGATGGCACCGGGTGACACCGGCGTGGTGTGCGGATTCCGCATCCAGGGCATCGGCGAGCGGTGGGCGCACGGCGCCGATTCGATCGCCGCGCTGTACCGCGCTTTCCAGGAGATCGCTCGAGAGCTGCGGCAGGCCAACATCCACGGCGCGCACTTCGCCGTGACCGAGCCCTCCGATCCCGGGTTCCCGGCCGCCCCCACCCGTCCGTCGCGCGCCGCCACGACGGCCGTGCACGAACCGCAGGCTCTCATCGCGGCCCGCACGCTGCGCGATGCCGAGAGCTCGTTGTCGATCATCATCGGCAGGCCCTACCTGGCGGCCGACCGGCGCAAGCATCTGTGCCGGTTCCACATCAGCGAGCAGGGCGCGTCGGTGGCCAGCGGCGTCGACGAGATCCAGGCGCTGCACAACGCGATCAGCATGATCAGCGAACGCCTCGAGCTGCCACAGGATTGGCCGGTCAGCCGCCTGTCCTGAACTCGAGACGCACAATTTCGCGACGAACCGCCCAGCCGGTCCGGATTCGGCATCGAATCATCGGTTGGTGGATCGTCGTTCGACCGGTGCGGCATCCCGCGCCATGAGCAGTCCGGCCGCCCGTCGCCGACCTTCCGCCACGTCCTGAACCAGACCGTGGCGGAGTCGCAGCGTCGCCAGGAGGGAACTGCCCATGGAATTCATCTCGCCGGTGGACGCCCTGTTCCTCGTCGCGGAATCACGCGAGCATCCGATGCACGTCGGTTCGCTGTCGATCTTCGACCCCGCGGACGGCACGGGGCCCGAGTTCGCCCGGCGCGCGTACGCGACGCTGGCGGCCGACCAGAACTTCCACCCTATGTTCCGCAAGCGCCCGGCCCGGTTGTTCGGTACGCCTCAGCTGGCCTGGACGGTGGACGACGCCGTCGAACTCGACTACCACATCCAGCGCTGGGCACTGCCGGAGCCGGGCGGCTTGGACGCCGTGACCGAGGTGGCCGCAGGGCTGCACAGCACCCTGCTCGACCGGCACCGGCCGCTGTGGGAAGCGCATCTGATCGAAGGGCTCGCCGGCGACCGGGTCGGCTTGTACGCCAAGATGCACCACGCGCTCATCGACGGCGTCGGCGCGCAACGGCTGTTGCAGCGCACGCTCACCACCGACCCCGAGTCCGGCGAGGCGCTGGTGCCCTGGCATCTTCCGCTGTCCACCGGGCGCCGCGAGCACGAACCGGGCAAGCACACGCTCGGCGCCCGCGCGCGTGCGCTGCTCGCCGCGGCGGGGTCGGCGCCTTCCGCGCTGCGCCTGGCCCGTACCGCACTGCTCGAACAGCAATTGATGCTGCCCTTCGCCGCGCCGCGCACCATGTTCAACGTCCCGATCGGCGGCGCCCGCCGGTGCGCCGCCCGCTCCTGGCCGCTGGACCGGATCCGGCAGGTCAAGAAGATGACCGGCACCACCCTCAACGACGTGGTCCTGGCCATGTCGGCGGGCGCGCTGCGCGCCTACCTGCTCGACCATGTCGCGTTGCCGGACAAACCGCTGGTCGCCATGGTGCCGGTCTCGCTGCGTGCGGAATCCGATGACGGCGCGAGCGGGGGCAACGCCGTCGCGGCGCTGCTGTGCAATCTCGCCACCGACCTGGCCGACCCGGCCGCGCGGCTGGCCGCGATCAGCTCCTCGATGCACCGCAGCAAGGAGATCTACCGCGCGCTCTCGCCCGTGCAGGCGGTCTCGCTCTCGGCGCTGACGCTGAGTCCGCTCGCCTTGTCGCTGCTGCTGCCCGCCACGGTCGCGCTGACCAGTCCGCCGTTCAACATCGTCATCTCCAATATCCCGGGGCCGCGCGAACCCCAGTACTGGAACGGCGCCCGTGTCGCCGCCAGCTATCCGCTGTCGATCCCGTTCGACGGCCAGGCGGTGAACATCACCCTCACCAGCAGCGCCGACAGCCTGGACATCGGCATCGTCGCCTGCCGCCGCAGCGTGCCCGATGTGGCCAGGCTGCTCGACCATTTGGAAGCCGCGCTGACCGATCTGGAGGACACCGTCTACTGAGCGCGGACGCTGCCGTGGTGGCGAGACCTCGTCGCCGAGCAGGCGGGGTCAGGAGGAACTCGCCGTCCCCAGCCCATTGATCGAGGGCGGCAGCTCCGGTTTGGTCGCGCCGGGGCCGGCGAGCAGACGCTTGAGGATCTTGCCGGTGTCGCCCCGGGGCAACGCCGACAGGAAGGTGACGTCCCGCGGGACCGAGAAGCGGCTCAACCGATTGCGGATATAGGTGCGGACCATATCCGAATCCAGCCCCGCCCCTTCCCTTTTCACCACGAACGCCACCAGCCGCTGACCGAACTCGTGGTCCGGCACACCCACTACAGCGACGTCGCTGACCTGCGGCAAATGCGCGAGCGCCTCTTCGACGGGACGCGGGAAGACGTTCTCGCCGCCGGAGATGATCATCTCGTCGTCGCGCCCGGCGATGAACAGCCGCCCCGCGGCGTCGAGATAGCCGAGGTCGCCGGTGTCGAGCATGCCGTGCGCCTCGTCCGGCGGCGCCGAGTTGACGTAACCGTCGAACAGCATGTGGTTGCCGACGAAGATGTGGCCGGTGGCCCCGATCGGCAGCCTGCGATGATCCGGCCCGAGGACGGCGACCTTGGTGCCCAGTGGCGGGCGTCCGGCCGTGGTCGGGGATGTGTGCAGGTCCTCCGGGGTCGCGATCGTGGCCCACGAGACCTCGGTGGAGCCGTAGACGTTGTAGAGGACGTCGCCGTAAGCGTCCATGAAGCGCTCGACGGTCGCGCCGGCCAGCGGCGCACCACAGCTGATCATGTGCCGCAGGCTGGAGGTGTCGTAGCGGCCGCGCACGTGCGCGGGCAGATCCAGGATGCGCTGCACCATGGTCGGCACCACGATCACCGTGTTCACTTTGTGCTCGGCGATGCGTCGCAGGCAGTCCTCCGCGTCGAACCGTTCCGCGAGCACCACGGTCGCGCGCAGCGCGGTGCTCAGTTGTAAGCCGGCCAGCCCCCAGGTGTGGAAGAGCGGTGCCGGGATCAGCATGGTCTCGTCCATCTGCATCGGGATGCGCGACAGCAAGGCCGCGATAGACCCGAAGCCTTTCGGATGCGGCCTGCGCGCTCCCTTCGGCGTCCCGCTGGTACCCGAGGTGAGCACGATGAGCCGGCCCGGCTGGGCAGGCGTGCGAAAGGTCGTGTGCCCCTCGGCCACGAGTTGGTCGACGGTCGTCCGGTCCGGCACCGGGGGGCGTTCGTCGGTGTTGTAGCGCGGGATGTCGGCGTGCAGATAGCGCACCAACTCCTCCAGGTCACCGTCGACGAACAGTGCCGACAGCCGGTCGCGCTGGACGATTTCCTCGATGGTGCGGCCCGCGAGTCCGGAATTGAGCAGCGCCACGTCCACGCCCAATTTGCCTGCGGCGACCATGCATTCGACCATGGCCGCGTGATTGCGCGCCAGCAGGCCGATGGCGTCACCCGGACCGAGGTCGTGCGCGGCCATCGCACCGGCCAGCGCGTTGGTCCGCTCGTGCATGTCGGCGAAGGACCGGGTGCCGCGATCGTCGATGACGGCGATGCGCTCCGGCGTGGACGCCGCTCCCGCCGCGTACCCGCCCGCCAGGTTGAACCCCCACTTCGCGAGCGAGCGCAGCTGTTTGAAGCTGCGATCCAGACGTACCGGCAGCACGACGCCGGTGGCCACCATCTGCCGCGCGACGCCCGCGTTACGCCGGATCGGCGAATCCTCGCCGTTGACGACCAGGGACGTCCGCGCGCCCTTCGCGACGTCGGCCACCCGCTTCAGCCCGCTCTTGGTCCAGTCCGCGATCGCCACGTTGGACAACTCGGCCACGCGCGGGTGCACCCGGCTCGGGGCGAAATAGGTAACCGTGACCTTGGTGCGCTCTTCGTCGCCGTGCAGCCGCACCGACGCGAAACTGCCCAGCGCGGCGTACTGCATCTCGAAACTCTCGTACCACCGGCCCACGCTCAACCGGATCTGGTGGGTGCGGATGCCGGACCGATAGGTGCCGACGCGCATCTGCCAGACCACGGCGCCGTCGGCCGACTGGATCTGCTCGCACGCACCTATGCCGGTGAACATGCGCGGATACGTCTGCGGTTCGAGCAGCAGATCCCAGATGGTCTTGCGGGCGATCGCGAACTCGGCGACCACATCGATGACATCGGTAACCAACTTGTGCACTTCTCGTCGGCCGGTTCGAAGAACTTCGGGTCGGCGGGTAGCTCCTTTGTAACGTCAGTCACAGATAAATTCAAGTAGCCCCCAGCTCGTCGCCACTACCAGCGACACGCAGGAAATACGCTGCGATTGCCCAGCATTCACCTGCACCTGGGAACCGGCCCAAAGCACGCGCGCCGCACCTGTGAATCAGCCCAACGATCACGGAAACGTCCGCCGTGCGCCGACGGCCGATCCTAACGTCGCAGACGCCTGCTCGGCAGGACCGCACGCTGGCTGGAGAGGTTATGAACGACAAGCCCGCACGACGAATCGCGCACTCCCGGACCGAAGAGATCCTCGATTTCTTCGGCAAATGCCGAGCGTGTGGCTATCCCGCTTACGCGGCCACCACCACCATGCGCTACGAAGACGGCGGTATGGAGACCAAGGTCATCGCCAGTTGCGCCCTGCCGTGCGGCTGGACGGGCGAGGTCTCCGCCACGCCGATGACCGAGTCGGCCGCCCGGCCGGGCGCCTAGGCGGACTCAGGCGGCGCTCGACGCGAGTTCGTCAGAACCTGTCGCGCGCTCGCGCAGGTTGCTCAGAATCCGGGCGAGGATGCGCGAGACCTGCATCTGGGAGACGCCCAGCTGCTCGGCGATCTGGCTCTGGGTCCGGGACTCGTAGAAGCGCATGATCAGCACCTGCCGATCGCGCGGCGGCAGCTCGGCGATCAGGGGACGCACCGCCATCGCCTGCTCCAGCAGGTTGTAACACGGTTCCTCGGCCCCGAGCGTGTCGGCGAGCGACTGCGGCGCACCCTCGGCGTCCTCTCGGCCGCCGGTGTCCAGTGAGTTGGTCTGATAGGCGTTGCTCGCGATGAGCGCCTGGGTGACCTCACCCAGTTCGACGTCCAGCTCTTCGGCGATCTCCCTGGCCGTCGGCATCCGGCCGAGGCGGTGCGACAGCGCTTCGGTGGCGGGGCCGACGCGCAGCTGAATCTCCTTGAGCCGGCGCGGCACTCGCAACGACCACGTGTTGTCCCGGAAGTGCCTGCGCACTTCGCCCATGATCGTGGGAACCGCGAACCCGAGGAACGAGCTGCCGCGCGAGACGTCGAACCGATCCACCGCGAGCACCAGCCCGACCCGCGCGATCTGCAGCAGGTCGTCGTAGGCCTCACCACGGCCGGAGAACTTGCGGGCGATGTGCTCGGCGAGCGGAAGACAGCGCCGCGTCACCTCCTCGCGCAGCGCGGCGCGGTGGGGGTCGCCCTCCTCCATCGCGGCCATCTTCTCGAACCACGGCTCGATGTTGTCGTAACTGTCGCCCGCGCGGGTACGGCTCGCCGCATCATTTCCGTCGGTCGTGAACTCACGTGTCATCAAATGGTCCTCGTTCCCAACTGAATTCGATAACGGTCGGGTACCCGCCGAGATCGGAATCAAAAGGGTCACGGGAAATCGACCGGGAACTGGTGAGCATGCGCACCAATTCCCAGCTCAACGGGTCGCTTTCGACCTCGGCCCCGGCGACCGCGTCGACGCGCACGCTCATCCGGCCCAGGCCGTAGGTGAAGGCGCAGCCGAGCGTCGAGCCGGGGACGGCGGCCGCGATCAGCATCGTGGCCGACTCGTTCATCGCCAGACGGATGTCCGCGGCCGCGTCCAGCGGCACCTCGGCCACCAGGCAGACGGTGTCGCTCAACGCGCGGATCAAGGCCAGGTGCCGCGCGTCGGCGGGGATCCGCACCGCGACCGTGGTGGTCTCGGTGGCGGGCGCGCCGAACGCGCATGTGATGACTCGCATCAGACCGTGGCGAGCTGCGCTTGCCACATCCAGTGCAACTGCTCCAGCCGGGCCGCGATCGCGAGGAACAGATCCTGGGTCACCGGATCGGCTTTCTCGGTCGCCGCGATCCGCTCACGGAGCCGCTTGATCACGGCGGCGAGGTTGCCGACGATCGTGTCGATGATGTCGGTGTCCTGCTGCCAGCCCTCGCCGATGCCGAGCGCGCCGGAATCCTTGGCCACCGTCGGGGCGCGCCCGTCGGGGCTGACGCCGACGGCGGTGGCGCGTTCGGCGGCCGCGTCGGTGAACTCCCGCGCTGCGGTCACCAACTCGTCCAACGCCAGATGCACCGATCGGAAGTTGGAGCCGACCACGTTCCAGTGCGCCTGCTTCGCGATCAGCGACAGGTCGATCAGGTCGACCACCGTCGCCTGCAGAGTCTCGCCCGCGATGCGCTGCTGCTGCGGGTCCAACGTACTGGTGATGGGTTGGGACATCGTTTCGAACCTTTCTGCCGTCGATCGGGTCATCGACGGTCTACCCAGTCGTGCGGCACTAAACCTTCCGGTAGAGTGCCCAGCCGGAAAAACGGGGCGGTCGCCCCGGCTCGTGGTGCCGCCTTGCCGCTCGACCTGTCCGAGCGGAACGGGGGCACGAACAGGCTGGTAGAGCCGATGCCGAGCACCGCGCGGCCGGCCGAGCAGAGTGACGCGACACGGTGGTGATCGTCGGCGAAGTGACCCAACTCCCACCAGCCCCGCTGCCGCGCGGGCGGGCCGCTCGGGTCCGTCCGGAGCGGCATGCCATCACCGCACCACGGTGCTGATCCGCACGTGGGCGACCCGCTCGGCAGCTCGACGCACCGAGGCCGCGCCGCCCGATCCGGGACCGTCGCTGCACTATGGTGTGATCCACACAACACCGGGGAGGTGCGTGATGCCGGAGCGGACGTCGACGCCCCTGCGGGCAGCGACGATGGCGGAATTCGCCGGTCGCGTCTCGACACCGAGCTACGACCGATCCCGGATCTCGACGGGCATAGTGCATTTCGGCGTCGGCGGTTTCCATCGTGCGCACCAGGCGATGTACGTCGACCGCTTGCTCGAACGCGGGCTCGGGCAGGATTGGGGCATCTGCGGGGTAGGCGTCCTGCCCGGTGATCGCCGGATGCGCGACGTGCTCCGGGCGCAGGACTGCTTGTACACACTGTCGACGGTCGGCGCGGACGGCACGTGGACCACACGCACGATCGGCTCTCTCGTCGAGTACGACTATGCGCCGGACGATCCGGAGGCCGTCGTGGCGAAACTCGCCGACCCCGCCACCCGGATCGTCTCGCTCACCATCACCGAGGGCGGCTACCACATCGCCGCCGCCACCGGGGAATTCGACGCCGACGATCCCGGCATCCGCGCCGATCTCGCCGGGAACGCAGCGCCGGTGACGGTTTTCGGGTTTGTCACCGAAGCGCTGGCCCGGCGCCGATCCCGCGGGGTCGCGCCGTTCACCGTGCTGTCGTGCGACAACATCGAGGGCAACGGGAACGTCGCGCGGCGGATGTTCGGCGCGTTCGCCGGGCTGCACGATCCCGGACTCGGCTCCTGGGTGGCCGAGCAGGTGCGCTTCCCCAATTCGATGGTGGACCGGATCACGCCGGTGACCCCCGTCGGAGCGACCGGCGAGATCGAGCGTCGCTACGGACTCACCGATCGGTGGCCGGTGGTGACCGAACCGTTCGTCCAGTGGGTGCTGGAGGATTCGTTCGGACTCGGCCGACCGGCCTTCGAGGAAGTCGGAGTTCAGATCGTCGACGACGTCACCCCGTACGAGCTGATGAAACTCCGGTTGCTCAACGCGAGCCATCAAGCGCTGTGCTACTTCGGCTACCTGAGCGGCTACCGGCTGGTGCACGAAGCCGCGCGGGACCCGGCCTTCCGGCGCTTCTTGCTGCGCTATATGGACACCGAGGCGACGCCGACGTTGCGCCCGGTGCCCGGAGTCGACCTGGACGACTACAAGCGGACGCTGCTCGACCGGTTCGCCAACCCCGCGATCGGCGACACCATCGCCCGGCTGTGCGCGGAATCCTCCGACCGGATTCCGAAGTGGCTGCTGCCCGTGGTCCGTGCCCAGCTCGCCACCGGCGGCGACATCGAGTGCGCGGCGGCGGTCGTCGCGAGCTGGGCGCGCTACGCCGAGGGCGTCGACGAGCACGGCGAGCCGATCGAGATCGTCGACCGGCTGCGTGACCGGCTGATTCCCCTCGCCCGGCGGGAGCGCGAGCAGCCCGCCGCCTTCCTCGGCGAGCGCTCGCTGTTCGGCGACCTGATCGAGCACCCCCGGTTCGTCGCCGCCTACTCGGCCGCTCTGCACAGCCTGCGCACCCGGGGAGCGCACGCCACCGTGGCGGAGCTGGCTCGCTAACGCGGGGTGACGCGGGCGACCGCGCGGCAGTCCGCACCCACCGCGAACCACACGTCCAGGCTCGATTCCCCGCGCCTCGCGACGAGCTCGACGTCCTCGCCGGACCGCACCGGCTTCCCGTATTCGACCACCACGCGGTGCGGCCCGGATTTCAGTTCGGCGTGATCGGCGAGTACCTCTTCGAGCGCGGTGAGGTAGACGGCATTGTTCATGTGGTCGAGCAGGTCGATATCGGTGACCCGCAGCGGGAACGGCCGGATCTGCACGCCGGGCTCACCTGCCGTCGGCATGGGCTCGGTGAGTTCGGCCTGCCAGCGGAGCCGATGCTCGGTAGTGCACGCCAGCATGGGCGCGAGGAACCGGTCGCTCATCCGGGTCGGAACGCCCGATTCCGTGCCGAAGTGGATCAGGAAGCTCTCGGTCTCCACGAGGCCGCCCGCGCTGCCGCAGATCTGCACCCGCATCGCGCACCACCGGGTGGACGTGGCCGAGGGCCAGCGCCGCAGCGTCGCCCATTCACCGAATCCGAGTGGTTTGAGCGCGTCGATCACCGTCCGGCGGATCACCCACAATCGGTGGATATCGCCGTCCTCCAAGACGTCGAGATGGTCGTAACCGACGTCCTGGAGATAGCGCGCGACACCGTCGAGTCGCAGGCGCTGGTCGCGGTCGGTGTCGGCGAGACGCACGGGCCATCCCGTCTCGAAGGGAGTGAGGACGGCCGGCGGTTCCGGCAGCACGCTGGGAATGACCATGACCGGATGATGCCAGCTATTTGCCAGACCGGCGATGAGTACGCGCATATCGTCATCTATACGAGAAGATGAGCGGTTTGATTAGTAGATTTCATGAAACATGTCGCACCGAAAGCGAGTCGCTAATTATTAGCTCGTAATCGAATGGTGGTTGCGTTGTCTACGCTGCGGGCCCCGGTGTGCGCTGCGACCGCCGACGAGGACGCATGCCGAGTCCGGAAAACAGGGCAGCTTTGCCGCCCGCGCAGCCCGAGTTGCCGGATTGGAACCCGCCAGACCACTCCACGCGAGGCACAGCGAGTGCGGATGCGCGCGTGAGGGCAGGCCCGGCCGATGGCAGGGCCCACCCGAACGCCCCTACTTTCTCGACCGATCCCGCTTCTCTCGCACACGCACCGAGATGCGGACCGGCGAACCGGCGAAGCCGAACTCCTCGCGCAACCTGCGTTCCAGGAAGCGCCGGTAACCCGCCTCCAGGAACCCGGTGGTGAACAGCACGAACGTCGGCGGCCGAGTAGTCGCCTGGGTGGCGAACAGCACGCGCGGCAGCCTGCCGCCGCGCATCGGCGGCGGGGTCGCGGCGATCACTTCCTTCAGCCAGGTGTTGAGCCTGCCCGTCGAAATGCGCTTGTCCCAGGACTCGAGCGCGGTCTCCATGGCGGGCACCAGCTTCTGCACCGCGCGACCGGTCTGCGCGGAGATGTTCACCCGCTGCGCCCACGGCACCCGCACCAGCTCGCGATCGACCTCACGCTCCAGCTGCAGGCGGCGATCCTCGTCGACCAGGTCCCACTTGTTGAACGCAAGCACCAGCGCCCGCCCGGAGTCGGCGACCATGCTGATCACCCGCAGGTCCTGTTCGGTGATCGGCTGCGAGGCGTCGATCAGCATGATCGCCACCTCCGAGGCCTCCAGCGCGGACTTGGTGCGCAACGAGGCGTAGAACTCGGTGCCGCCGGCGTTGGCGACCTTGCGGCGCAGCCCGGCGGTATCGATGAATTTCCAGACCTTGCCGCCCAGTTCGACGAGGGAGTCGACCGGATCCACCGTGGTGCCCGCGACATCGTGCACCACCGAGCGCTCGTCGCCGGCCAGCTTGTTCAGCAGGCTCGACTTGCCGACGTTCGGCTTGCCGACCAGCGCCACCCGGCGCGGTCCCGCGCCGCCGGTCCCTTCGCGCGGCGTCTCGGGCAGCGCCTCGAGCACGTCGTCGAGCAGGTCGCCGGTGCCGCGGCCGTGCGCGGCGCTGACCATGCGCGGCTCGCCCAATCCGAGCGACCACAGCGCCGCCGCTTCCGCTTCCACCCGCTGGTCGTCGACCTTGTTCGCGACCAGGATGACCGGGACCGCGGAACGCCGCAGTTTCTTCACCGCCGCCTCGTCGGTGGCGGTGGCGCCCACGACGGCGTCGACCACCAGCAGGATCGCGTCGGCGGTCTGCATGGCCAGCTCGGCCTGACGGGCCACCGATTGCTGCAACCCCTTGGCGTCGGGCTCCCAGCCGCCGGTGTCCTGCACCAGGAATCGGCGGCCTGCCCAGTTCGCCTCGTAGGACACGCGATCGCGGGTCACGCCGGGAATGTCCTCCACGACCGCCTCACGGCGGCCGAGGATCCGGTTCACCAGCGTCGATTTGCCCACGTTCGGGCGCCCGACCACCGCGAGCGTCGGCATCGCGACGTGTTGGGCGTCCTCGAACTCGCCCTCGAGCTCGGCCACCTCCCAGTCGGCCTCGTCGCTCCAGACGCCGTCGCCTGCCAGCACGTCCTCGTTCATCGGTCTCCTCCGACCCCGTACGCCGAGACCTGCTCCGCGACAACGCGATACAGCTCGTCGATGACCTCGTCCATGGACAGTTCGCTGGTGTCGACGTTCACCGCGTCCTCGGCCGGGCGCAGCGGGGACACCTTGCGGGTCGAGTCGAGCGTGTCGCGGCGCTGCACGTCGGCGAGCACGCCCGCGTAGTCGTCGCCCCGGCCCTCGGCGATGTTCTGCTGATTGCGCCGGTGTGCCCGCGCCTCGGCGGAGGCGGTCAGGTAGATCTTGGCGTCCGCGGCGGGCAGCACGACGGTGCCGATGTCGCGGCCCTCCACCACGATCCGCCCCGCGGCCGCCGTGATGTCGCGCTGCATGGCGACCAGCAACTCGCGCACCTCCGGCACCGCGGAGACCGCCGAAACGGCCTTGGTGACGGCGTCCCCGCGAATCTCCGACCGCACGTCCTCGCCGTCGAGTTCGATCACCTCACGGCTGGGATCGGTGCCGATCGACAGCGGCAGTTCCTTGACCGCGGCGGCGATGGCCGCCGTGTCGGTCAGCTCGATGCCCGCGCGCAGCACGCGCAACGTCGCGACGCGGTACATGGCGCCGGTGTCGAGGTACTTGGCTCCGAGCCGGGTGGCCAGCCGCCGCGACACGCTCGACTTGCCGGTGCCCGACGGCCCGTCCATGGCGACCACCAGCGGGCTCGTACCGGCCATCCGCGCCGGCGCCTGCACCGGGATCTCCACACCGTTCACAACGACACCGCCTCGTAGAGTTTGCCGATTTCATCGCGGCCGAGCACCCGCAGAGTGCCGGGCCGTTGGTCGCCCAGCGCGACCGGACCGATATGGGTGCGCACCAGCCGGACGACCGGATGGCCCACCGCGTCGAGCAGGCGACGCACGATGTGCTTGCGCCCCTCGTGCAACACCACCTTCACCAGGGAACGTCCCTCCCCCAGTTCGAGCACCTGGAAGCGGTCGACCTTGGCGGGACCGTCCTCCAGCTCTACGCCTTCCCGCAACCGCTTGGCGACCGCGCGACTGTTCACCTCGCCGTGCACCGTCGCCAGATAGGTCTTCGAGACCTCGAAGGACGGATGCATGAGCCGGTGCGCCAGATCGCCGTCGTTGGTGAGCAGCAGCAGGCCCTCGGTGTCCGCGTCCAGCCTTCCGACGTGGAAGAGGCGCTGCCCCGCGGCGACCCGCTCGGCCACGATGTCGCCGACGCAGGGGCGCCCCAGATCGTCGGACATGGTGGACTGCCAGCCCTTGGGCTTGTTCAGCGCGACGTGCACGAGTTCCTCGCGCACCATCACGCGGGTGCCGTCGACGCGCACCACGGCGTGCTGCGGGTCGATGCGCAGGCCCTGCTCGCGCACGATCATGCCGTCGACTTCGACGCGGCCCTGCGCGATCATCTCCTCGGCGGCCCGCCGCGATGCGACGCCCGCCTTGGCGAGGACCTTCTGCAACCGCTCCCCCTCGCCCCACGGGAGCTTGGTGTGGCCACCGGACTCGGTGGCCTCCACGTTCTGGTGGCGCGCGGGCTTGGCATTGCTCAGTAGTGGCGGTTGCACGGCCTGGCGCTGCGGCTTGGGTTTCTTCTTGCCGGCCGCGGCCGTGTGCCGCTGCGGGTTGGGAGCCTGCCCCGATCCGCGCTGCGCCAGTCCCCGGCCTGCGCCACCCTGCTGGGCGCCACGGGCGGTGGCCCCCCGTTGGGCCGAACGCGCGTCGCGCGAACTCGAGCCGCGGCCGGCGCCGCCCCGTTCGGGCTGGGCGCCGCGTTTTCTACGATCCGGTGTGCCATCTCGGCGAGCGGGCGTATTCATGATGTCCTGTCACTCTTCGGTGCCGAGGTCCAAATCGGCCTCGGCGGGTTTCTTCAGCCTGGTGTACCGGGGGTCGGTCTCCAGGCTCTCGTTGATCTCGTCGATCAGGTCGACGCCCGGAAGCAGGGGCGCCAGCGGCGGCAGGTCGCTCAGCGAAGCGAGCCCGATCCGTTCCAGGAACAGTTCGGTGGTGCGGTACAGCGTCCCGTTGGTCTCCGGGTCGACGCCTGCCTCGGCGATCAGGCCCCTGGCCAGCAGCGTGCGCATCACCCCGTCGACGTTCACGCCGCGCACCGCGCTGACCCTGGTCCTCGTCACCGGCTGACGGTATGCCACCACCGCCAGTGTCTCCAACGCCGCCCGGGTCAGTTTCGACCGGGAGCCGTCGAGCAGCATCCGCTCCACATACGGCGCGTACTCGCTGCGAGTATAGAAGCGCCAGCCGTCGCCGACGAAACGCAGATCTATCCCGCTGGAGCGCGCCGACAGCTCGGCGGACATCGCGCGCAGGGTGTGCTCGACGCGTTCCGCGGTGTCGCCGAGCGCGGCCGCGAGCTGGTCAGCCGGTGCGGGCGAGTCGACGACCAGCAGCATGGCCTCCAGCGCCGAACGGAGCTCGTCGTCCGCGAGCGGCTCGGGGGTGAGTTCCACCACTGCCTCGCTCACGACCGAACCTCGCCGGAGCCCGGCCCCGTCGTGCGCGATCGCGCGCTGTGCTCGCTCACCCGTAGTCCTCCTCGATTGTCACGGTGTCCGCCTGTTGCGCCGCCTCGTCGCCGATCCAGCTGACCGCCAGGGGACCGAGCGGATCCGGCTGGTCGAACTCGATCGTCTTGCCGCGATACAGCTCGAGCAGCGCCAGGAAGCGGGCGACGATCTGGACCGGCACCTCGCAGTCGGCGACCAGCTCGCCGAACGAGGTCCACGCGCCCGCACCACGCTGTTTGAGCCGTTCCAGCACCAGGGCCGCCTGCTCGGCCACCGAGATCGCGTGCGTGTGCAGATGGTCGAGCCCGACCTTGGGTACCGGACGGGGCCGGAAGGCCGCCGCGGCGATCGCGGCGAACTCGGCCGCCCCGACACCCAGCGTAACCTCGGGCAGCAGGCCCGCGTAGCGCTCCTCCAGGCCGACCGCCCGCGGATAGCGGCGCAGCGCGGCCGCCTCCAGCTCGCCGAGCAGTTCGGCGACCTGCTTGAAGGCGCGGTACTGCAGCAGCCGGGCGAACAGCAGGTCGCGCGCCTCCAGCAGCTCGAGATCCTCCGCGTCGGTCATCTCCCCGGACGGCAGCAGGCGCGCGGCCTTCAGATCCAGCAGCGTGGCGGCGACGACCAGGAATTCGGTCGTCTGGTCCAGGATCTTGTCCGAGCGCAGCGTGTTCTGCCGCGCCATGCTCGCCGTCAATGCCTTGGTGTAGGCGATGAACTCGTCGGTGACCTTGTGCAACGCCACCTCGGTGACGTCCAGTTTGCGCGAGCTGATCAGGGTGAGCAGCAGATCGAACGGCCCCTCGAAGTTGCTCAGCCGCAGCCGGAACCCGGACGCCTGCGGCTCGACCGTCGGCGGTTCCCCCGCCTTCGCTGTGCCCGGCGACGGTCCGGGGTCGTCCGGCGAACGACCGGCTGCGGCAGGCGCGCCCGCCGAACCGGCGGACGGGTTCGGCGCATCCGGCGAACCGCCGCGGACGTCCGGCGCGTCAGCGGGCCGATCGGCCGATGTCTCGGCGGCCTCCCGCGCGACCGTCTCGATGGGCTGCATGGGTGGGCTCGTGGACGGTTCCTCCGCGCCGTGCGGCCGGAGCGGGTCATCGGCGTCCGGCTGGGGCGCGGCGCCTCCGAGGATGGCCGGGTTCGGGCGCCGGGGCGCCGCGTCCCGGCCCGCGGCGATGAACGAGGCGGCGACGTTCCCGAGCGCGGGAGGCTGCCCCGGAGCCGTCGGTTCCGGCGAATCGGGCGCGCGGTCGTCGGGCCTGGCTGTCGATCCGGCCGCGGAAGGCCCCTGGCCGGACGGGTCGTGGTGGGACGCAGACGAGGGGTCGGAGCGGCCGCTCACCGGCCGGATCGGTGGATGACTTCCCGGGCCATCGACCGATACGCTTCGGCGCCACTGGATTTCGGCGCCCATGTGGTGATCGGCTCACCCGCGACGCTGGCGTCCGGGAAACGGACGGTGCGCGCGATGGCGGTGTCATAGACCAGCTCGCCGAACACCTCGACGACGCGCGCCATGACCTGGCGGGAATGCAGCAGTCGAGAGTCGAACATGGTGACCACTATTCCGTACAGGCTCAGCCGCGGGTTCAGCCGGTCCCGCACCTTCTCGACGGTGTCGTTGAGCAGCGCGAGCCCGCGCAGCGAGAAGTACTCGCACTCCATCGGGATGATCACACCGTCCGAACAGGCCAGCGCGTTGACCGTGAGGAGGCCCAGCGAAGGCTGGCAGTCGATGAGGATGTAGTCGTAGCGGTTGCGCACCGGCTCCAGCGCGCGGCCGAGCGACTGCTCCCGGCCCACCTCGTTGACGAGCTGGATCTCCGCGGCGGAGAGGTCGATGTTGCTCGGCAACAGGTCCATGTTCGGAACACGCGTCTGCATCAGCACGTCGTCGATGGACACCTTGGAACCGATGAGCAGGTCGTGCACCGTCGAATCGAGATCGTGGTGGGCGACGCCGAGACCGGCCGACAGCGCGCCCTGTGGATCCAGGTCGACGAGCAGCACGCGCCGTCCGTATTCCGCCAGAGCGGCACCGAGATTGATGGTGGAGGTGGTCTTGCCGACCCCGCCCTTCTGGTTGCACATGGCCACGATCAACGCGTCACCGTGCTCGCCGACCGGCGGCGGGTCCGGCACCAGCCGCAGTGGTCGTCCGGTCGGGCCGAGCGTCGCGTCCTCGGGGACCGGCTCGACTCCGTGGCCCCACAGCGTTTCCGCCGCGGCGTCCGAGTACGGACCCGGTCGCGAGCCCGTAAGCGGCTCCGCCCCAGCACCCATCGGCGGCTCTGCCGCTCCGGCTGTCGTCACGATCCGCTGCTCCTTATACGTTCCTGCCCGTTGCCTCGCCGAGCGTAGCGAGGCCGATCAGGGCCGACCTCGCTTTCGTGCGGTCCAGCTCTCGATAGACGCTACCGCTTGACGGCACTCGAGTGCCGCGCCTGCGCGCGGCGTGTTCCTCCGGCGCTGGTCAACGCCATTGCGGTCCGCCGTCGAAATGAACATCGAACCGGTCGTGCAATTCGTTCATGCTGTCCCAGTCCGCCTCCCCGCGCGCTATCCGGCCGAGTTGCCGGAAGTATTCGAAGCGGACGATACCGGGTGTGAGCACGCCCAGAAACTCGGCGGGCCCGTCCGCGCCCGCGCCGAAGGCGTGCACGACACCCGGCGGCACCACCACCAGGCCGCCTTTGCCCACGGCGCTGCGGGCGCCGTCGACGAGAAATTCCATCGTGCCGTCCAGCACATAGAAGATCTCGGTCGACTTCGTGTGGTGGTGCGGCCGGGTGCCGTCCGCGCCGGCGCCGAGGGTTAGGCGATTGGCGCCGAACAACCCCGCGGAGTTCTCGCTGTCCTCGAGCAACCGGAAGGAACCGCCGCCGGGCAGCGGAACCGCTTCGACGTCGGCCTCGTGGACGATGAAAGACTTTGCCATGCAGCTCACCTCGTGTCGTGGTCGGAGTCCGGGCCGCCGGTGAGCGCACCGCGCGCACCCGGTGACCGAAGCAACCGGACCGGAGTCCACTTTGTTCCGCCGACGAGCCGCGCCGGCCGAACCGTCCACCCGAGTGAAATCGTCGAGGGCCGAACGGGTTACCGTGCGCGCGGGTGCGCGGTCGCCCAGACTTCGCGCAGCGTGTTGACGGTGACCAGGGTGTAGATCTGGGTGGTGGTCACCGAGGCGTGGCCGAGCAATTCCTGCACCACCCGGACATCGGCGCCACCGTCGAGCAAATGGGTGGCGAAGGAGTGACGTAACGTGTGCGGCGATACCGCCGCCGCGATACCCGCCCGTTCGGCGGCGGTGTGCAGCACCTGCCAGGCGCTCTGCCGGGACAGCCGCGCGCCGCGGGCATTCAGGAAAAGGGCTCCGGCGTTGCCCTTTCCGCGCGCGGCGAGCACAGGCCGTCCGCGCACCAGGTAGGCGTCCACGGCGGCCAGGGCGGGCCGCCCGATCGGCACCAGGCGCTGTTTCCCGCCCTTGCCGCGCAACACGACCGACCGTTCCTCGAGATCGAGATCGTCCACGTCCAATCCGACCGTCTCCGAGATCCGGGCGCCGGTGGAATACAGCAACTCCAGCAGCGCACGGTCGCGCAGGCCGCGCGGCCCGCCGTCGACGCCCGACGCGGCGTCCGCCTGACCGCCACCCGCCGCCTCGAGCAGACGCAGCACTTGGTCGTAGGGCAGTGCCTTGGGCAGCCTGCGGCCCGGCGCGGGCGGCTTCACCGCGTGCGCAACGTCGGTGTCGGTGAGCCCCTCCGCGGCGGCGAAGCGATGCCAGCCCCGCACCGCGATCAGCGCGCGGGCCACCGAACTCGCCGCCAGCGGCGGGTGTCCGTGACCGCCCGACCGCAGCGCCATGGTGAACTCGGCGACGTCCGACTCCGCGACCCGGTCGAGCGAGTGGATCCCGCGTCCGGTCAAGAAGTCCAGATAGCGGCCGAGGTCACGCCGATAGGCCCCGAGGGTGTTGGGCGCGACGCCGCGCTCGACGGCGAGATGGTCGAGGTAGGCGTCGAGCTCGCGACCGAGCACCTCCGGTCAGTCTTCGGACTTCTCGGCCGCCTTGCGGCGGAGGAAGGTCGTGGGCTGACCGTCCCAGGGCGCGTCCGGCGGTCGCGGTTCGATGCCGCCCGCCCGCGCGGCCGCCAGCGCGAGCACCCCCGCGACCGCGGTGGCGTTGACGATCTCCCCGCTCAGTGCCGCGCGGACCGCAGCGTCGACCGGCATGCGGACCACTTCCAGATCCGCTTCCTCGAATTCGGGATCGGGCCGGTCGGTCTCGTACAGCCCGCGGGCCAGGTAGATCCGCAGCGCTTCGTCGGTGAACCCGGGTGAGAGCGCGACGTCCACCAGGACCGCCCATTCCCGGGCGGCCAACCCGGTCTCTTCGGCCAGCTCACGGCGCGCCGCGAGCAGTGGATCCTCCCCGGGCACGTCGAGCAGCCCGGCGGGCAGTTCGAGCAGCCGCCTGGCGATCGGGTGGCGGTACTGATTGATCAGCACCACGTTGCCGTCGTCATCGATCGCGGCCACGGCGACGGCGCCGTGATGCTCGATCACCTCGCGCTCGACGACCCGGCCGCCCGGCATCCGCACCTGGTCGAGCCGCAACGCGAGGATCGCGCCGCTGTAGACGGTCTTGCTGGATTCGATCTCGAAATCGTGGCTGCCGGGCTCGGCAGCGCCCCCGTTGGTCATGCCGCTACGCCTGTTCCGTCGCACCCGCCAGTTCTTCACCTGGAATGTCCACCGGAAGCCGTTCCGCCGCTTTGTATTTCAGCGCCGCAGAGATGAGCGCCGCGAACAACGGATGCGGGCGGGTCGGGCGGCTCTTCAGCTCGGGGTGCGCCTGCGTGGCGACGAAGAACGGATGCACGTCGGCGGGCAGCTCGACGAACTCGACCAGGTGCCCGTCCGGCGAGGTGCCGCTGAACCGCAAGCCGCTCTCGGCGATCTTGTCGCGATAGGCGTTGTTCACCTCGTAGCGGTGACGATGACGCTCGGACACGTGCTCGCTGCCGTAGGCCTGCGCGACGACCGAGCCCTTCGCCAGCGTCGCCGGGTAGGCGCCCAGCCGCATGGTGCCACCGAGATCGGCCTCGCCTGCCACGGCCTGCTCCTGGTCGGCCATGGTGGAGATGACGGGGTGCGGTGTGTCCGGTTCGAATTCGGCCGAGTTGGCCTCTGCCAACCCCACCCGGCGCGCCGCCTCGATCACCATGCACTGCAGTCCCAGGCACAGGCCGAGCAGCGGGATGCCGCGGGTGCGCGCGTAGTGGATCGCGCCGACCTTGCCCTCGATGCCGCGGATGCCGAACCCGCCGGGAATCAGCACGGCGTCCACGTCGCGCAGCGCGTGCTGGGCGCCGACGGGGGTCTCGCACTCGTCCGAGGGCACCCAGCGGATGTGCACCTTCGCGCGCGAGGCGAACCCGCCCGCGCGCAGCGCCTCGGTGACCGAGAGGTAGGCGTCGGGCAGGTCGACGTATTTGCCCACCAGCGCGACCTCGACGGTCTCGCGCGGCGAGTGCACCCGGTCGAGCAGGTCGCCCCACACGGTCCAGTCCACGTCGCGGAACGGCAGCCCCAGCCTGCGCACCACGTAGGCGTCCAGGCCCTCCCGGTGCAGCACGCGCGGGATGTCGTAGATCGACGGCGCGTCCGGCGTGGAGATGCAGGCGTCGACCTCGACGTCGCACATCAGCGCGATCTTGCTCTTCAGGGCCTGCGGGACCTCGCGGTCGCAGCGCAGGATCAGCGCGTCGGGCTGGATGCCGATATTGCGCAGCGCCGCCACCGAGTGCTGGGTCGGCTTGGTCTTCAGCTCACCGGAGGGCGCGAGGTAGGGCACCAGCGACACGTGCAGGAAGAAGACGTTGTCGCGCCCGACGTCGTGGCGGATCTGGCGGGCGGCCTCCAGGAACGGCTGCGACTCGATGTCGCCGACGGTGCCGCCGATCTCGGTGATCACCACGTCCGGCGTCTGGCCCTGCAGATCCGGGCCGCGCATGGCGAGGATCCGGTTCTTGATCTCGTCGGTGATGTGCGGGATCACCTGCACCGTGTCGCCGAGGTACTCGCCGCGACGCTCCTTGGCGATGACCGACGAATAGATTTGCCCGGTGGTCACATTCGCGTCCCGGGACAGGTCCCGGTCGAGGAAGCGCTCGTAGTGGCCGACGTCCAGGTCGGTCTCCGCGCCGTCCTCCGTCACGAACACCTCGCCGTGCTGGAAGGGGTTCATCGTGCCGGGATCGACGTTCAGATACGGGTCGAGTTTCTGCATCGTGACGCGCAGCCCACGCGCCGTCAGCAGCTGACCGAGGCTGGAGGCGGTAAGACCTTTACCCAATGAGGAGGCGACACCACCGCTGACGAAGATGTGCTTCGTGTCCGTTCGCGCCTGAATCCGTGTTTGACCCACGGGTCTTCACGGTAACACGAATCCGCCCGTCCGTTCGAATGCCACGCGCGTTTGCCCGCCGATCGCCGAGACTTCGATCAGAGCCACGGCGGCCGGAATGTGAGGTCGGTCTCGTCCCGCTCGCCGGTATCCCAAGCAAGTCGGTGGCCCAGCGTCGGCGGCAACGGCTGATCAGGTTCGTGACCCGCGCGAACGCCTCCGGCGACAGGACCTCCGCCAGTTCGTCAGCCCGGGACGGGGGCCAGCGTGAGCGACGTGGCTTTGGCGCCGGTGCCGTAGCGTCCGGCGGCACCGTTGAGCTGTTCGCCGAGCGCCAGCACGGTGGTGACCCGGCCGAGTTCGCGGTCGAGATTGTCGACGGTGCTCACCTGGGCCGCGAGCGCGGCGTCGGTACGGACCACGCCGATCGGCCCCGGCCCGTCGGCGGCGCCCGCGCGCCCCGCGAGGACCACTCCCGCACCTCGGCCGCGCAAGGCGCCGGCGAAGCGCGCGGCATTCGAGCCCGCGCCGTTCTCCGCGGCGGCGACGCCGTTGCCGGTGATCACGACCGCGAGCTGCGCGGGTCGCACCGGCGTGTCACCGTAGGCGAGGAACCCGCCGCCACGCAGGGTCTCCAGGACCAGCCCGAGCTCCTCCGGAGTGCTCCGCGTTTGCCCGTTCTCCGGATCGAGCAGCAGCACCAGGCCGAGCAGATCACCGGCCATGCTGCCCTGGTCCACCGCGCCGGTTCGCAACTGCGCCCCGGCCGGGATGACGTTCGTGAGCGCCGTGCGCATCCGGTCACCCTCCGTGGCGTCGACGAACGCCTCGGTGAGCGCGATCCGGCCGGTGACTGCCGCCCCCGAGACCGCCAGTGCCCGCGTCACCGCCTCTACGTCCCCCGGATCGGCGTCCGGCGTCGTGAACACGACGACGCTGCGGTCGGCCAGCGCACCGCCGAGGATGCGCCCCGACGACCCGGCGATGAACCGGTCGGCGGCCACGGCCTGCTCGCCGAGCAGCCGGTTCTGCTCGGTCAGGATGTCGACCTGCTGCCGCAGGTCGGTCTTGTCCGCCCGCAATCCGGACAGCAGATCGGCCGCGAGCGTCTGAGATCCGAGCACCACACCGATCGCGAGCGCGAGAAAGATCGCGACGATCGAGATGACATGCCGGCGCATCGAAATCATCGTTCTCCGTTCAGAGTTCCCAAGATTCGGCTTGCCCCTGCGCCCACCGCGCGAAGCGGTTCCAGATGTCCGCACCCCAGTCCAGGACGTCCCCGCCGCTGTTGGACGCCAGCAGCACGACGATCACCGCGACCAGCGCGGCGAGCACGACCAGCGCGACGGCGACCCCGGACACGCGGTTGCGGTACAGGGTGGCGACCGCCTTCGCGTCCATCAGCTTCGTGCCGACCTTGAGCCGGGTGAGGAAGGTGGCCGGATTGCTGTCGCGGCGGCCGCGGTCGAAGAAGTCGTCGAGCGAGGCGGGCGCCCCCGCGGCGACGATCAGGGCCGCGCCGTGATGGTCGGCCAGCAGCAGCGCCAGATCGGCGGCCGATCCGGAGGAAGGGAACGTCGTCGCGCCGATACCGAGGTCCTGGATGCGTTCGAGCCCTTTGGCATGGCCGTCGGTGTCGGCGGGCAGAATCACCTCTGCGCCGCATTTCATGGTGGCGGTGGTGATCTCCTCGGGGTCGCCCACGATGACGTCGGGCCGGTACCCCCGCCTGCGCAGGGTGTCCGCGCCACGGCCGACGCCGATGAGGATCGGGGCGTACTCCTTGATGAACGGCTTGAGCCGCTGCAGATCCTCGGCGTGCTCCGGGCCGTCGGCGACCACCACCACGTGCCGGTGCTTCATCACCAGCTCCAGTTCCGGAACACCGAACCCGTCGATGAGCAGCGCGCTCTCGGTGCGGATGAACTCGATGGTGTTGCCCGCGAACGCCTCGAGATGATCGGCCAGGCCGTTGCGCGCCTCGATCATCCGTTCCGCGATCGCGCACTCGGTGAGCTCGATGCCCTCGACGAGGACCTCCGGTTCCTTCTTGATCAGCTTGTCGGCGTAGACCACGCCGTCGACGACACGAACTTTGACGCCGTCCTTGATCTTCTTGAACGCATCCGAGCTCACCGTGTCCAGCAGCAGGATCCCGTTGGCGACGAGCGCTTCGGGTCCCAAGTTCGGGTACCGGCCGGAAATGGACGGCGAGGTGTTGATCACCGCACCGACGCGCGCCTCGACCAGCCGGTCGGCGGTCATCCGGTCGAGGTCCATCTCGTCGAGGACGACGATGTCGCCCGGACCCACCCGGGTGAGCAGCCGCCGGGTGTTGCGATCCACCCGGGCCGTCCCGATCAGACCAGGCAGCGTTTCGGTGTTTCTCGACAACAGCGCCGGCATCTTCATGTGCCGATGATGGCGGCAAACCCTCAACCATTGGTGGAGGCGCGCCGTTCCGCACGCCGCGTTCGCGCCTCTGGGTGTTCGCGGTCACCGCCGGACCGAATGCGACGTCTCGCGACGAAGCACGCCGCCCCGCCCTCATATTCCCTGCTCAGAGCGATCTAAAGAGGAGACAAATCTCCCAGGACGCCTCCTGGCGGCGAAACGAAAACCACTTGCCCAGCGGCCCGGACCGATGCGCCACAGCGCCCATCCGCCCGAGATCAGATGCCGTATCCCGCCGGTAATCCCCACCCAGCGAATAGATCGCTATCGCGCTGATTCCAGCGAGACGACCCCATCGGACGACGTGGATCACGGCGACCGTCCACACCGAGGCCCGCCGACTCGATCGGTCAGCACCACTTCGCCTGTGGGCGGCACACGGTCCAGCCGCTACCGTCCGGACGTGACGTGCGACTCCAGGCCGCGTCGCCCGTGCCGTTGCCAGGGCTGCTTTCGGCGGGCCGGGGGTTGTTCTTCCGGTGGTACTCGCGCAGGGCATGCTGATGTTCGTTCTGCCGCAGCGGGTTCGGGTCGGAATGCTGGTAGCCGAACGGGTCGATCCCGTGCCACCCTGTCGAGTCGCCGTGCGAACCGGCGCGACCGGAGTGGTCGGAGCGGGACAACGACTCCGCGGCAGCCCCACCGGCCGCGCCGATCGCCCCCGCGGCCAGACCGGCCACGATCAGCGCGAATGCCCCCGTTTTTGGCGCATTGCGGCGTCGGCCGGCCGGGCCGCGACGACGCGCCCCGCCGATCGCGGTCATAACTGGAAGAACGCTGCGCATGACGGCCCCTTTGCCTCGGCGCTTCCCGCTGCCCGGCGGAATTCACCCACCGTAAATCTACTGAGTTCAATAGTAGATCATGAATCGGACATTGCGGACATCATCCGAACGCGATTACCAGCGCGCGACGAAATACGTTGACAGCTGGTGTCCTTGATGAGCCGTCCCGTCTGCGTACGCGTCGACTTTTCCTCGAGCCGAGATCCGACTTCCAGCGATTTCAGGACGATGCACGGATGTAACCAGTAGATAGAGCACACTGTATGCGGCGGCCACGGCTCCTTCCCTGCTCGAGTCCGGCGCCGTACACCAGCCCGAAATCCCGCCCGACGAGACAGCTCGCCCGGGATTGTGATGCGGACGACACGATCGCCGAGCGGCGCCCGCTGTAGCTATATGCTGCCGGTCACACGTAACTGGAAGAGGAGAATTCATGGCCAGCACCACTGTCGACGCCGTCATCGCCGCCCCGCGCGAGGTCGTCTACCGGCTCTTCGCCGACCGCGAGAGCATCAGCCCCTACATCCCGGTCCAGGTCAAGCTGATCAAGCCCGGCCTCACCGAACGCGAGGGCGTCGGCGCGCAGCATCTGATCGGTCTCGGCCCGGTCGGGGTTACCGAGGAGATCACGAAGCTGGTGCCCGGCGAGCGGATGGAATACAAGATCGTGAAGGGCGCGCCGGTGAAACGGCACGTCGGCATCGTCACTTTCGCCGACGCCGACAACGGCACTCTGGTCTCCTACACGATGGAATCGGACCCGTCGCTGCCGGTGCCCGCCAAGGTGCTGGAACTCGGTCTGAAGAACCTGATCGGCCAGTTCATCAAGGGTGCGCAGAAGGCGGTGCGCTGACCGGCGCGCTCAGCGCGCGCCCGCCTCGGCGCCCGCTTTCTCTGCGCGCGCCGTCGCGAGCAGTTCCTCCGCGTGCGCCCGGCCGGTCTCGGTGTCGTCGAGACCGGCCAGCATGCGCGCCAGCTCGATCACGCGCTCGTCGTTGGTCAGCGCACGGACCCCGCTGTTGACGACGCCCTTGCCGTCGTCGGATTTGTCGACCACCAGGTGCGTATCGGCGAACGCGGCGACCTGCGGCAGATGGGTCACCACGATCACCTGATGCGTGCGCGCCAGCCGGGCCAGCCTGCGGCCGATCTCCACCGCGGCGCGCCCGCCGACGCCCGCGTCGACCTCATCGAACACCATGGTCGCTCCGTGCTCGGAGCCGGCCAGCACCACTTCCAGCGCCAGCATCACGCGCGACAGCTCACCTCCGGACGCGCTCTTGCTCAACGGCAACGACTGCGCGCCCGAATGCGCCGCCAACCGGAACTCGGCCTCATCGATACCCAGGGCGCCGGCATGCAACTCCCGGCCGTCGACGGTGAGCGGCGCCGAGTCCTGCGCGCCCGCGAGCACCGGCCGCACCTCGACCTCCAGGCGCGCCTTGCCCATCGCCAGACCCCCCAGCTCGGCGCTCACCGCGGCGGCCAGCTTGCCCGCCGTCTTCCGGCGCGCGGCGCTCAGCTTCTTCGCCGCCTCCCGCACCCGTTCGGCGGCGGTGTCCACCTCGGCGGCCAGCTTCGCCAGCGCCTCCTCGGAGACGTCCAGTGAACCGAGCCGGGTCCGTGCCTCCTGCGCCCAGGCCAGCACCCCATCGATGTCGGCTGCGTATTTGCGGGTCAGCGTCTTCAATTCGGCCTGCCGGGTGAGCAGCGAATCCAGCGCACCCGGATCCGACGGCAGATCCGACAGATACCTGCTCAACTCGGTGGTCACGTCGACCACCACGGCGATGGCGTCGGCCAGGCGCGGCGCGAGCGCGACCAGCGCCGGGTCGTCGGCGGCTTCGATGCGGGCGCGGGCGGTGCCGAGCGCTTCCATGGCGCCGGAACCGTCTGCGGGTGCGTCGGCAGGCCCGGCCAGCGCCTCGTGCGCGGTGGCCGCCGCTTCGCGCAGCGAATCCAGGTCGCTGAGCCTGCGCACCTCGTCGACGATGCGCACGTCCTCGCCTGGTTCCGGAGAGATGGCGTCGATTTCGTTCAGCGAGTGTTCGAGTCGCTCGGCCTCGAGGGCCAATTCCCTGCTGCGCGCGGTACGTTCGAGCAACTCGGCGCGGGTGTCCAGCCAGGATCGGCGCAGCGCCTGGTACTTCCGCAGCAGCGCGGCCACCGCGTCGCCCGCGAACCGGTCCAGCGCCGACAACTGCTGATCGGGACGCTGCAACCGCAGCTGGTCGTTCTGACCGTGCACGGTCAGCAAGGGCGCGGTGAAATCGGCCAGCACCGAGGCCGGTACGCCACGACCACCGAGATGGGCTCGGGAGCGTCCGTCGCTGCCGACCGTGCGGATCGCGATGACGCTGCCGTCGTCGTCCTGCTCGGCCGCGGCCGCCTCCAGCACCTGCGCGACCTCGGCGCGGGCGGCGTCGTTGACGTCCTCGATGGTGAACCGGCCCTCCACCACGGCGCGAGACGCGCCGAGCCGGACCCGGCCCGCGTCGGCGCGCGCACCGCTGAGCAGATGCAGGCTGGTCACCACCATGGTCTTGCCCGCGCCGGTCTCGCCGGTCAGGCAGGTCAGTCCCGCGTGGAATTGCGCGGTCGCCGTGGAAATGACGCCAAGCCCGTCAATCCTTATCTCTGTCAGCACTTGTGCTCTCCGTTCGCCGTCGGCCACGCCAGCCTGTCACGGGCAATTGGAACTTGCGCACCATCCGGTCGGCGAAGGGTGCGGAGTCCAGTCGTACCCAGCGCACCGGTCGAGCGCCGCGAACCGCCTCGACCCGGCCCCCGCTGGGCAGTGCGAGCGTGCGCCTGCCGTCCAGGAAAACTATCGCATCGTGTCCGGTCGCCACGGACTCGACCGCGATCCGCGACTCGGGGCTGGTCACCAGCGGCCGCGCGAACAGGGCATGGGCATTGCTCGGAATCACCAGCAAGGCTTCGAGTTCCGGCCACACCACCGGACCGCCCGCGGAGAAAGCGTAGGCGGTCGAACCCGTGGGCGTCGAGATCAGGATGCCGTCGCAGCCGAACGACGACACCGGTCGCCCGTCGACCTCCAGCACCACTTCCAGTACCCCCATGCGCGAAGCGTTTTCGATGCTCGCCTCGTTCAGCGCCCATCCGCTGTCGACGACCTCGTCCTCGACGCGGACCGTGACGTCGATGGTCATCCGATGCTCGATCGTGTAATCCCCCCGGACCACCTGGGCGAGCGCCTCGTCCAGATGCTCCGCCTCGGCCTCGGTGAGAAAACCGATGCGGCCGAGATTGATCCCGAGCACCGGCACCCCGGCCGGACGCGCCAGTTCGGCAGCGCGCAGGAACGTTCCGTCGCCACCGAGCACGAGCACCATCTCGCAGCCGACCGCCGCCTCCGGGCTGTGCTCGACCACGCGCACCGGATAGCCGCCCGGCTCGGCCTCGAACCGCGTGCTGTCCGCCTCGTCGGCGAGCACGCGCAGGCAGATACCCGCGTCCGCGAAGATCTTCGCCACCCGATGGGCGGTCTCGATGATCTCCGCCCGGCCCGGATGTGACACCAGCAGGATCTCCCGGCCGCAGGGCTGGGCCAGCGCGTTCACTGTGGACCCTCCTCAACCGCACGCTCGACCAGCGCATCGACCTGCTCGCCGTCGTAGGCGAAAGGCCCCTCGTTGCGCAGCCACAAGAAGTATTCGACATTGCCCGACGGTCCCGGCAGCGGGCTCGCCACTACATCGACCGTGCGCATGCCCAGCTCCGCGGCCGCCGCCGCGACACCACGCACCGCGTCGGCGCGCAACGCGGGATCCCGCACCACGCCGCCGGAGCCGACCCGCTCCTTACCGACCTCGAACTGCGGTTTCACCATCGGCAACAGGTCGGCGCCAGGCGCCGCGCAGGCAGCCAGCGCGGGCAGCACCAGGCTCAGCGAAATGAAGGACAGGTCGCCCACCACCACATCGACCGTGCCGCCGATCATTTCGGGCGTCAGGTTGCGCACATTGGTGCGGTCGAACACGCGGACCCGCTCGTCGGTACGCAGACGCCAGACCAGCTGGCCGTACCCGACGTCGACGGCGACGACCTCCCGCGCTTCCCGCGCCAGCAGCACGTCGGTGAAACCGCCGGTCGAAGCGCCCGCGTCCAGGCAGCGCTTGCCGACCACGGACAGCCCGTCCGGCTCGAACCGCGCCAGCGCGCCGAGGAGTTTGTGCGCGCCGCGCGAGGCCCACGAGACCTCGTCGGGCTCCTCGCGGACCACCAGCGGCGTACCCGCCTCGACGGCGGTCGCCGCCTTCACCGCGACCGTTCCAGCTATCAGGACGCGGCCCGCGCCGATCAGCTCGACCGCGTGTTCTCGCGATCGCGCCAATCCGCGGCGAACCAGTTCCGCGTCCACCCGTGCGCGTCTGGCCACCTCAGATCTTGTCCACCGTGGCCAATGCCTGTACCAGCACGTCATGGGCCTGCTCCAGGATGCGAGCGCGACGGGTGATATCGACTCCGGCCTCGGCGCTGTCGGTCGCGGGCACGGGCCCGTTCCAGCCGGGACGCTCGAGTTCGGCGAGCAGGCTGTCGACCTCGCCGCGGATACGATCCGGGTCGGCAGGCTCCGGACGGCCTTGCGCACCCGGCAGGTGCTGACCGGGCAGCGGGACCCCGGGCCGGGGACCTTGCGCACCGGCCGCCGTGCCGGGGCCGTTCGGACGAGGCGTGGGTGTAGTCATCGTGGCGTCAACGCTATCGGATTTCCGAACCGGACGCGCGGACCGTCACAGCTCGCCCGGGGTGGCGCTGCAGCATGTCGCCGAGGTCGGCATCCGGCTCGGCGGCGACGACCGCGTGATTGAGGGCGTCGAGCGAATCGGCGACATAGGTCGGCACCTGAGCGTCCGGGGCCTCGCGCAGTTCGTCCAGCGTGCTGACGCCGGTGAGCACCAGCAGCGAGTCCAGACCGACCCGGTTGGCACCCTCGATGTCGGTGTCCAGACGGTCGCCCACCACCAAGGCGGAGCGGGAACCGGCCCGGACGAGCGCGTCCTCCAGCAGCGGCGCATACGGCTTGCCCGCCACGATCGGCTCCCGATCGGAAGCGGCCCGCAGTGCGGCGACCATCGCGCCGTTGCCCGGCGCGAGGCCGCGTTCGTTCGGCAAAGTCCGGTCGGTGTTCGCCGCGACCCACAGCGCGTCCGCACGCAGGGCATAGGCGGCTTCGGCGAGGTCCGGCCAGGCGGTCTGGGGTGAATGCCCCTGCACCACCGCGGCGGGCGCGGCGCCGTCGAAACGCCGGATCGGTCGCAGTCCGACGCCGTCCACCTCGGCGGCCAGATCGTCGGTGCCGACGACCAGAACGGGCGCGCCGCGATCGAGCCGCTCGGCCAGCAACCGCGCCGCGGCCTGGGCGCTGGTCACCACGTCGTCGGGAGCGGCGGGAAAGCCGAGTTCGGACAGATGCGCTGCCACGACCTGTGGCCCGCGGCTGGCGTTGTTCGTGACATACACCAGCCGCTGATCGGGCTGCCCGTCCGCGGCGAGCGCTTCCGGCGCCCCCACGATCACCTCGTGACCGCGGTACAGCGTCCCGTCCAGATCCAGCAGCAGGGCTCGGTAGCGATCTCGTAGTCGCTTCACACCACTCTCACTCCGTGTCACCGATCGGCGCCGTGCCGACTCATCACCGCCGGACCCTCCGGCAGCACATCCGCTCGGCGAGTCCGAGACACTCGACACTACGCCGACGGGCACACCGGAAAGACGTGGCGTCGGCCACTCCTGCCACATCGGATCGCAAGCCCCAAGGACAGTTTCGCTGCTCGAAGGCCTATGGCTCCGTCACTGCAACTATCCGACCGGCTTCGCCCCACATGTCTACGACCACAACGTGATCGCGCAGGCACGGTGTGCGGCTTCGCATCCCCCGCGGTGTTGCGTCTCGTGCCGAACGCGCCGGACACAGGACGTGGACACGCGAGCCGACCCCCCACCGCGCTCTCCTCGTCGCCACCCGACATGGCCGAATCTGCCGCGAGAAGGACCGAGATAGAACCGACCGCATCCCGGCACCGCGGTTTTTGCCGCCCGCACCCCTTGTCCCAGTAGGCCACCGCTGAACTCCACCAGCTGCGGAAGCGGCGGGGCGTCCTGCCGAGAGGAAGCACTGCAGCCGTCTACAGAAAGACCGGCGCCCAGCCACCCACCGGCAGGCCCGAATCTGTCCCGCCGAAGCCGCGACGCGCAACAGCGGCCCAGGCGTCCATGCGGTGAAGCGCCCTACAGGCGAGGCAGGGGCAGCACAGTCGGATCCGTGCCGACAGTCTTCGAACTCGCCCGTCGAAGCGAGGAGTTGCACTGCCGAACGACGATTACGAACGCGTCATCTGAACGCCACCAGAGGAACCGGGTGCGCACCGCCTCGACGGCAGGCTCAGATATCTCCGGTGAGTTCGGCGGCCCGTTCTTCGGCGTCCGTCTCTCCGTCCAAGTCTGCCGAGGCGGCGTTCAGGAACCAGGTGAGGCCCTCGTCGGTCCGGCCCGCGGCGACGAGGGCGTCGGCGTAGGCGTAGAACAGGCGCGCCGCGGCGGAACCGGTCCGGGACGGATCCAGATCCGAAGTCTGCAAGGTGACGACGGCTTGGTCGTACTGACCGAGGTCCATCCGCGCACCGGCGACCACGATGCGCAGTTCGGCGGCGTCGTCACCGCGCAGAGCACGCGCTTCCTCGCTGCGACCGAGTTCGATCGCACGTTCCGGACGGCCCAGACCACGTTCGCAATCGGCCATGACGGCCAGCAACCCCGAACCACCGGACATCCGGCGCGCGGTACGCAGTTCGGATAAGGCCTCCGCCCATTCACCGGCGTGATAGGCCACCACGCCCGCGGTCTCACGGACGACGGCGATCCGCCCGGCTCGCTGCCGCGCCGCCCGGGCATGGGCGAGCGCGAGCCCGGGATCGTCGTCGAGCAGTCGTACCGCCATCACCAAGTGCCGGGCGACCGTCTCCGCATTACCCTTGTCCAGACTGAGCAGGTCCCGCCGCACGGCCGAGTCGAGGTCGGTGGCCTGCACTTCGTCCGGCAGATCGGGTTCTTCCGGCCGCGGCGGGCGGCGATCGAGGGATCGCCCGGCACCGCTACGGGCGCCCTCGCCGCCTCGGCGACGGTCCTGCGACGCGTCACCGCGCGGAGCGCGGCCTTCGCGGTCCGCGCCGCCGCGCCGTTCGTCGCGATCCGAGCCCGCGCGATAGCTCTCGTCATCGCGCCGCTGGTAGCCGGACGTACCGCGCTCGTCGAAATCGCCGCGACGCTTGAACCCGCCGCGCTCGCCGGGTTCACCACGGCGCGCATCGTCTCGAGCGCCCGCGGACTCGTCGCGACGCTGGAAACCACCGCGCTTGGACTGGTCACCCCCGCGCCGGAATCCCCCTCTGTCATCGCCACGGTCGGTGGAGTCCTGGCGGCGGAATCCGCCGCGGTCGCCGGAACCGCCACGCTCGAATCCGCGGCGAGCGCCGGAGTCGCCGGCGGACCGATACCCGCCGCGCGCATCGTCGCGGCGTTCGCCGCTGTCACTCCGGCGTTTGAAGCCACCGCGTTCGTCCGAGTTCTCCGGGCGCTGGTACCCACCGCGCTGCGCAGGCCCACCTCTCCCCGCGGATCCGCCGTGTCCCCCGGACTCCTCCCGACGCTGGAAACCGCCGCGCTTCGACGCGTCACCCCCGCGCCGGAAGCCGCCACTGTCACCACCGCGATCGCCGGAATCCTGGCGGCGGAACCCGCCGCGCTCACCCGCACGGCCACGCTGGTCGTCATTGCCGCTGCCGCCGCGGCGGTCGAACCCTCCGGAATTGTCCCGGCGCTGGAAATCGCCGCGTTCGGAGGAGCTGTCTCGCCGGCCGGAGCCACTCGCCCCTTCACGCCGGGCGAAGCCGCCGCGCTCGCCGGACTCACCTCGGCGATGGAATCCACCGCCGCGTCGGCTGGTGTCCGAGTTGTCGTCTCGCCGACCGGTTCCCGAGTCGGGGGCGCCGCGCCGGAAGGGCTTCCGATCGTCGTTCTGTTCCGGCACGGTGCTCCCTTTCTTGTGTCGCAAAAAGTCTGTAGTCCCACGAATTCAATCACGTACCTGCGGTGGGTCGCCGGTACGGCAAGTCTGTCGAAGCTCCATCAGGTGCTCAAACGCCGATAGGGGACCCAGTATCTGGGTCCCCTATCGCGAAGGATGTTCCGGCGGTGTCCTACTCTCCCACACCCTGTCGAGTGCAGTACCATCGGCGCTGGCAGGCTTAGCTTCCGGGTTCGGAATGGGACCG